>CANKHJ010000057.1 GCA_947481635.1 Bradyrhizobiaceae bacterium | reverse complement strand
GTGCCGGCGTTGCGGCTCAAGGATCAGCCGTTGTTTTCCTTGCTCGGGCTAGACACGCGACGCGATGGCGCTGAGCCATTGGTGCTGACCTCGCGGCAGGTCGTCGCCGCGTCGATGGCGAGCCTGCACGACGAGATCGTCGAATGCGAGATGGACGGTCCGCGCTTTTCGACGCTGCCGAATAGTGTCTGGTGGCGCAACGGGAAAGACGGGCTGCTGCTGCACAGCTTCACGTGGTCGCCGCTGCTGATCGACTACGGATCGATCCCGCGTCACGAAGTCGACGGTTTGCGCGGTCCGCTTCCCGATGGCGACTATATCGCCCGCAATTTTCCGGAGGGAGCGCGCATCGCATTCGTCGACGATTCCGACGATATCGTCTTCGCAAGCTGGACACCGGCCGCGGTTGGCGCGCGGGAGCACGGTCCGAGCCTCGCGCAGCGCCTTCCGGTGATCGGGCATTTGTTGCGGCATGCATTGTTGCGGCGTGCCTATCTTCACTACACGCGCGACTTCTATCCTTACGGCGATCACGTGAAAGCCAAGGGATTTGCGGTGCCGTTGAAATTCCGCTCCGGTGCTGACGGATCGTGGCGGGCCGTGTCCGAGATATCGCAGCGCGAGATTGCGGACGCGGTCGGCGATCTGTTTGAGCGGCCGCTTGCGCCAGCGACCGCGTGGACGCGCATGCTCGACCGCTTCATTCCGTCGCTTCGGCATTATGAGACGTCGCTACGCCTGATCGGCTCAGGACGCTTCATCATGCGCCGGCTTGCGGCCGCATTGTGCGGTGACGAAGCCGCGCGGGCGTGGTTCGTCGGCCGGCTGCGTGCTCGCCTTGGCGTCTGAGCGGCTGCTAGGCCTTACGCATCACCATCATGGCGTCCCGCGTCGCGAGGTCGTTCAGCGTCACATCGGGATAACTGGCCTTGCATGCGGCGAAGACTTCGGGCGTCAGGTCTCCCAGCGTGGCGGGATCGTCCGGCACCTGGTCCCACAATAACGGACGAAACCCGGCTGCGATGACCTTTGCTTGCATGTTGCCGAGCGTCGTCTTGCGATCGAGCGTTTGCCAGACCCAGGGCCGGGACACCGGAGCTTCGTGTGGCCGCAGTTCATCGAGATACTGATCGAGATCGCTCGGAGGAATGCGCAGATGCCCCCAAGGGGCGTCGAGCAGACCCCAAGGATGCCCTCCATTGGGTGAGAAATAGGGGTTCCAGCAATGGATCATCAACCCGCCGGGGCGCAGCAGCCGGTGGAATTCTTTGAAAGCGGCGGAGACATCTGAAATGTGCTCGAGCACGCTGACCGAATAGATGATGTCGAATGAATGATCCTGCAGTTGCGTGCGCGTTGTGACATCGCCGAAAACGAAAGTCGGCTTGGTGGCGAGCCGTTCCGAAATATGCCGAAAGATCGTCGGCTGTGCAGCAGTCCCGTCATAAGCATCGTCGATGCCTGTGACTCGAAAGCCGAGACGATCCCAGGCGTTGATCGAATAGCCGCCGGTCATGAATCCGATCTCGAGGACGCTGCAGCCCGGCTCGATCGGCGACGCGAAATGCCGGATGCGCGAAAGGCGCGACTTGAGGATCGAAGTCTCCTCGGCAACACGCGAGGTCATGGCTGCCTCGGATGGCATCAGCTCCGCATGCTCGGGATGGTCCGCTCCCTCGGGAACCAGCCGATCCCGCACCTGGGGCAGAACATCGGAGACCAGCGAGAGAATATCGGCATAAGGAATGGAAAGCGTCCGTGTTCCTTTCGCCTTGCGATAAGCGGCCTGCTGGTTCGGCGTCAGGCGTCCCTCCTGGTCGAGACCTGCGAGCAGGCGGACCGGCGGAAGATGTGTGAGGACTGGCACCATGCTGTAGCGGTAGTCGTTCAGCACCGGTACGCTCGCGCCGCTTTTGCCGCGAAAGACTCTCTCGACCGAGGCATTTGCATAACGTCCCGGCCGGGACAAGACGATGGCAGCAGGCTCGGTTGTCGACCATCGCAACAGCTTGCGGGTGCGCCATTCCCGAACGGCTTGAAATTGTCCAAGCCGTTCCTTTAGCTTCGATAACATGTCAAATCTCACCCGATGTCGACAGACCAGATCCCGAGGCCTTGGATGCAGTCGCAATTAAACAGCGCGTCGGCGACAAATTCATTGTGGAGCAACGTATCGATGCTCGCAAGAAAAGCAACGTCGTACCTCCCTGGGATTGCGTGGGCCGCAAACGATACGATCTCCCGGGGGCTGGGACGATTGCGCGGTCTGTTGTCGCCGAAAAGCAGAAATTTTCGCAAGACGCCGATGTTTCTTGGCCAGCTCGCGCCATCGACTCTTGAGGAATTGCGCATGCTGATCCTCAATGCGCCGGAAGCGGAGTTCAAAGCCGACGACCATGCGGAAGGCTATGAGTTCAACCCGAACTCCGATGTTGTCGAGAGCATCTTCAAGGCGGGGTATCATTTTCGCGATCTCGGTACCGCGCAGGTTCGCGCAATCTCGCGAGCCGTTCGAGAAATGGCGCCGGACATCACCGCTCATCTGGGCAGCAGCTGGCGCGTGATCAACGTCAAGAGCTGGTCGGTCAGGTCCGACACCGTTCAGCAAGGGCCGAACGCCTGGCATCTTGATGGATTTCCGGTGGGAACGTTCAAGGTCATGGTCTACTTGACTCCGATCGGAAAAGCGACTGGAACGACCGAGATACGCCTTGCAGACGATTCAACGACGATCCTCGAAGGCGGTTCTGGCACTTATCTTCTGTTCGATCCCAGCGTGATCTGGCATCGGGGCGTCGCACCGACCGAAGCGGCCACCGAGCGCACGCATATCGAGATTACGCTCATGCGCTCTGCTGCTACCGATCTGCGCTACGCCCATGGCGGTTTGAATTCTGCCTATCCGCGGCTCCCTTGGGCGCGCCGGCCGATTTATCCGGCTGATTGAGATGCTCGATCGGTTCTTGAGCAGGCTGCCGATTTCCCGGCCTGCGCATCATGCGAAGCAGCCGAGGTTTCTGGCGTTTCTCGACTACGCTTATATGCCCTATGCGCTGGGTGACTCGATCACATGGGTCGCCAATGCGCAGGTCTACGCCCGCGACGCCGGCTCCAGTGAGATCGACATTGTGGTTCTGGTGTCCCGCGAACGTCCCGCGCCGTCCTGGCAACCCTTCGTCACGGCTTACAATTCTATCGGCGCTCTTCACGGGCTCATGCCGGCGTTTCTGAGTTCGCCGATGACGTGCAATGTCCATCTGCTCGAAAACCGTCAGACCTTTTACGACATGGTGACCGACCATCATCAGCGCGGCGGGGGCCTTTGGCCTCCCATTGCGGCTTTGACCGAGGAACGAATTGATTTCATCAGCCATATGCATGTGGTTGACCATTATCGTCGGCGCGGATCGATCCCGCTCCTGGCGGCGCCGCGTGGTTACGCGCAACAGGCGGAAGCATTTGTCGCCAGGTTCTGTCCCGATAAATTCCGGGTGGTGGTCAATGTGCGACAGAGCCATTTGCGCGCGGCGCGCTCGCAGCCTGAACGCGATTCACGTTTCCACACCTGGGCGGAATTCATTCGGCGTACCGCCGACAAGCATCCGGACGTTGTATTCATTGTGATCGGTCAATATTCAGACGTCGACCGCCGCTTCAACCAATTGCCTGCGACGCTGGTTCCGCGCTCGTTGGGTCTTGGACTCGGCGCGGAACTGGCGCTGTTGCAGGGCGCCGATCTGTTCATGGGGACCTCTAGCGGGTTCGCGCAGGCCGCGTTGTTTGGCCAGCCGGCCTATATCGTGACCAATACCGAGGCGCGCGCCGCGCCTTATTGCGGCGTTCCGGTGGGGTCTCGACATCATCCTTTCGGAAGGCCGGATCAAATCGTGACCTGGACTTTGGAAACTCCTGACAGTCTGGAGCAGGATTTTCAGGACGTACTCCGGATCAAGGCGACCCAGGGCGATCGTGTGCCCATGGACCATGGGCACAACGTCCAATGATGCGGGCACGTATCCTCAAGGCCGTTTCGGGGCTCATTCCCGAACGGATCCTCCGTCGCCCGTCGGTTCAGATCGTCCGGTCGCGGCTGGCGGTGGCGCAGCGCTTGCGGCGCTCGGATGTCGGTGCGGGCGTGCCGGTTGTGTGCGAATTTCGGCTCGATGACTCGGCTGCATGGCGCGCCCAATTCGCCGCGGCTCTCTGGTCGCTGTCGCGCGCTGCTTCGGCGTCGCATGATCGAATGGCGTGGATGCTGTGTATCGGTCTGCCGCCGGAATCGCCGGAGGATCTCTACGCATTGGCCGTTCAGGCCGATCCGGTCGTGCAGTTGCACATATTGACAGATCAGGCTGAGGCACAGGATTTCACGGATCGTTACGTGCCGCCGGCGAGCCTCCAGGAGGCACGAGCGCGCCGGTGGCCTGACATCGTCGAGGCTTTGTCCCAGGCCGGAACGTTGCCCAATGCCTTCACCCGTGCGACGTCGACGCGCGCTGCCGCACATACCTTCGTCAAGCAAATCGGTGGTGAAAGCCCTGTCGTGGTCGTGCATATCGACGAAGCGCCTGCCGTCATCGCCGCGCTGAGAGCCGAACCGGGTTCGGTTCAGGGACTGAAGATTTTGGTCGTTGGTGACATCCTTGGCGCGTCGGACCAGATTTGGTCAAACGCCGATGTTCTGCTGGTACGGCGGATGGGATACACCCTGCTGGAGGAGTTGGCGCTGGTTCAAGCTTGCGACGGGTATGTCGGCTACGCCGATCATTATGCCATCCTCGCCGCGGATGCGGGAATTCCCTGCCTGCTATCGAATCTTCCTGCGTCGTTCGCGACAACCTCAGGCGGGGTTTCTCCGGCCGTTGATATCCTTGGGGACTTTCCGCGTTGGCTATCGCGTCATGTGAACAACGTTCAGGCCAGGCAATGAACTCGGCGCGCAACACGCTGACGACTGTTCTGGTGAATTTCAACCATGCGCGCTATCTGCCGCATTCGCTCGGCTCGATTCTCGCGCAGACCAGACCATCTGACGAGTTGATCGTGATCGACGACACCTCGACCGACAACAGTGTCGAGGTGATCACCTCTTTCCTGCCGCGTCATGGCAATGCGCGGCTGATCCGCAACCGGGTCAATCAAGGCTGTTTTGCAAATGTGAATGACGGCTTGAAGGTCGCCCAGGGGGACGTGATTCATCTCGCGGCCGCGGACGATGTCTTTTATCCGAATTTCTATCAGGTGGGGATGGCGTTGCTGCAAGCTTATCCTCAGTCGGCGTTGTTCACATCCCGCAGCGATATCATCGACGAGAATGGTCACAATCTCGACCTTCCAACGCCCTGGCAGGGCTATCCGTCGCATCAGCCGGCTTTCATCGACCCGGTCCTCTCAGCACGGCTGCTGATGCGCGAAGATGGCTGGTTCATGGGAAACACGGCTCTGTTCAGCCGCGAGGCCGTCCAGCGGGAAGGCGGCTTTCCGCTGGAAATGCAATCCTTCGCTGACGGCTATATCTGCCGTCTCCTTGCAGCAAAGGACGGCGTGTGTTTCTCGCCCGAAATTCTTGGAGCCTGGAGGCGCATGGCGGGTGGGTTCGCGGCGTCACTGAACGACAATCCCGAGCGGGCTCGGGCGCTGATCGCCGCCGCCGAACAAAAAATGCTCGCAGCAGGCGCTGCGTTTCCGCCCGGCTATGCCATGCGTTGGAAGGGGCGGCAGCAATTCGAGCTGCAAAGGCACGCGCTGTCAAAGGCAGCGGCAAAATCTGCTTCACGTGGCGTCATGCGGCGCCGCACTGCTCGCGCCATCGAGAAATTTCGGGCCGCTCTCTTGTTGTTGAGGCTGCGTCCGTGGGACGCCATGGCCAACCTCCGGCAGCGGATTGCTCTTTATCGAGGTCGCAATTAGTCATGCTGACGAGTCATGCCGATACCCAGGAGCGCTTCGCATTCGGCGAGAACTGGGCTGCGTTTCTGCGCCGTCTCGACGATCGGCGTATTGCCGAGGCGGAGAAATCGCTGCAGGCGCTGCTCGGCTTGCAATCGTTAGACGGCCTGAGCTTCCTCGACATCGGTTCGGGCAGTGGGCTTTTCTCTCTCGCGGCACGACGGCTCGGTGCCCGCGTTCACTCCTTCGATTTCGACCCATCGTCGGTGAATTGCGCGCTGACCTTGCGCGACCGGTTTTTTCCCGGCGACGACAAATGGACGATCCAGCAAGGCTCGGTGCTCGACGCGACGTTCATCGGATCGCTCGGGCTGTTCGACGTCGTCTATTCCTGGGGCGTGCTGCATCACACCGGCGCGATGACGCAGGCGATCGAAAATGCTGCGTCACGGGTGAAGCCGGGCGGCTTCTTCGCGATCGCGCTTTATCACAAGACCCGACTGTGTAATTTGTGGGCGGTTGAAAAGAAATGGTACGCGGGGGCTTCTGAGACCGGACAAGCCTTTGCAAGGCTGCTGTTCGATGGAATGATGCGGCTTGATTATTATTTTAGCGGTAAGAGCTACCGGGATCACGTCGACACTTATTATAGCGTGCGCGGCATGGATTATCAGCGCGACCTGCATGATTGGCTCGGCGGCTATCCGTATGAATCGATCACCCCCGCGGATGCGGCTGCTTTGATGCGCCGGCTCGGGCTTGAACATCTGCACAGCAATGTGCAGCAAAAATATTCGCTCGGGATCTTCGGTTCAGGTTGCGATGAATTCGTCTATCGCAGGCCGGCTGCCGCGCCGGCTCCTATGAATAGTATCGGTGCCGGATGAGCACGGATCGCGCCGACCCGTCGGCGACGATACGCGACGACATCATGTTTGTTGTTGGCACGTTGCAGGTCGGAGGCAGCGAGCGCCATCTTTCAACGATTGCGCGTGCCTTGACGCAGCGCGGTCGCCGGATCTCGATTTATTGTCTTTCCGGCGGCGGCCCGCTGCATGCCGAGTTGGAGCAGGGCGGCGTCACCGTTCTGCTCCCGATCGTGGAACGTCACGGTAGAACGGCGTCGTTGGTTTTTCGGGTTCTGCGCCTGTCGTTGGCTGCGTCGCACCTCTTCTCGGTGATGCTGCGGCGGCGCCCGGCCATCGTGCATTTCTTCCTGCCCGAAGCCTATCTGACCGGCGCGCCGCTTGCTGCGCTTGCCGGGCTTCCGCTGCGCGTCATGAGCCGGCGCAGCCTGAATCTGTACCAGAGACGGCGTCCGTTTCTGGGGCGCATCGAGCGGCGTCTACACCGGTGGATGACGGCCGTGCTCGGCAACTCGGCGAGCGTGGTCCGTGAGCTGAAGGACGAAGGCATCGCCGCGGATCGGCTCGGCCTGATCTATAATGGCATCGAGCAAGCCCGCATGGTGCCGCGGAGAGACCGGGCGGCGATGCGCGCAAGCCTCGGCCTCGCGCAAGATACCGTCGTGATGGCCATCGTTGCCAACCTGATCTCGTACAAGGGCCATCGCGACCTGCTGTCGGCACTCGCGGGCATGCGCGGCCGCCTGCCGGCGGATTGGCGTGTGCTGGTGGTCGGGCGGGACGACGGCATCGAGCCGGATCTGCGCGCCCAAGCGGAATCGCTCGGTCTCACTGCAAACATCTCTTTTCTTGGGCCGCGTCATGACGTGGCTGACCTGCTCGGCGCGAGCGACGTTGGCATCCTGTGTTCGCATGAGGAGGGCTTTTCTAATTCGGTGCTTGAAGGCATGGCCGCGGGCCTGCCGATGGTGGTCACAGATGTCGGCGGCAATGCCGAGGCGGTGATCGACGGCGAATGCGGGTGGGTGGTGCCATCGCGCGATCCGCAGCGGCTGGGCGAGGCGATCGTGATGCTCGCCGGCGATGCCGCCTTGCGCGCTCAATTTGGTGCTGCGGGGCGTCGCAGGATCGAGGAGCGGTTCACGCTCGGCAGATGTGTCGATGCCTATGACGCGTTCTATTCGGAATTGCGTGCCGGGAAGCTGCCGAGGGATATCGCTGCGATCCACCCGGAACTGCGTTAGGCGCGTCTCACGTCCAGCGCTCGCGCCACGCTTCCAGCATCAGCACGTCCCATAGCAGGTATTGCCAGTTGCGGCGGCCATCGAGATGTTCGGCCCAGTATGTCCGCACCTGCTTCGCATCCACCAGCCCGGCTTCGCGCAGCCGCTGTTCGTCGAGCAGCGTTTCCGCCCAGTCCCGCAACGGCCCACGCAGCCAGTCGGCGAGTGGAATGCCGAAGCCCATCTTCGGCCGGTCGATCAGCGCTGAAGGAACGTGGCGGTCGAGCACCTGCCGGAGCAGCCACTTGCTCTTGCCGTCGCGGATTTTCATGCGTTGCGGCAGCCGCCATGCGAATTCGACCACGCGATGGTCGAGCAGCGGCACGCGCGCTTCCAGCGCGACCGCCATGCTGGCGCGATCGACCTTGGTCAGGATGTCGTCGGGCAGATAGGTCACGAGGTCGAGGAACTGCATTCGTTCGAGCAGCCCGGGAAATTGGGCAGCGACCGACGCATCCCACAACACCCCCTTGGCTTCCGCGATGCCGGGCATCAACTGCGACGGCTCCCAATGGGTGATCAGGCGCCGATAGACCGCGCTGGAATCGGCGAGCCCGAGCACCGACGCAAGCTTGTGCAGCTTGTCGCCGACTTGTCCGGGCTGCATGCGTGCGGGAAGGAATGACAGGCCTTTGTCCCAGCGTTCGGGCGACAGGCTGGTGATGGCGCTCGCGGCGCCCTGGCGCAACGCGCGCGGCATGATCGACAACGAGCGCCAGAAGCGGGTGGCGAGCTGGTAGCGGTTATAGCCGGCGAATAATTCATCGCCGCCATCGCCGGATAGCGCCACCGTGACATGTTTCCGCGTCATCGCCGAGATCAGGTAAGTCGGGATCTGCGATGAATCCGCGAAGGGTTCGTCATACCATTCGGGCAATTGCGGAATGACGTCGAGCGCTTGACGCGCCGTGACCGTCAGCTCCGTGTGCTCGGTGCCGAGATGGCGCGCGACCGCGGCCGCATAAGGCGCTTCGTCGTAACCGGCAACGTCGAAGCCGATGGTGAAGGTCTTCACGCGGCCGCTATTGGCGGCCTGCATCAAGGCGACGACGACCGAGGAATCGATCCCGCCGGAGAGGAAAGCGCCGAGCGGCACGTCGGCGATCATGCGCCGCCGCACCGCATCACCCAGCAGCGCCTCAAGCCGATCGGTGAGTTCACCGTCGCTGCCTTCGAGCGGGTTGGCGAGCCCGGCCTGCGCAACGCCGCGGGCATCCCAGTAGCGGTGCAGTTCCGGCTCGCGGCCCCAGGGCAGCGTGAGGATTGTCCCGGGCTCCAGCTTGTGCACGCCTTGGTAGATGGTGTTTGGCGCCGGGATATAATTGTGTCTGAGGAAGGCGCTGACGGCGCTCTGGTCGATGCGCGGGGTCCATCCCGGATGCGCGCGCAGCGCCTTGAGCTCGGATCCGAACAGGAACAGCTCGCCGAACTTCGCCCAATAGACCGGCTTGATGCCGAGGCGGTCGCGCACCAGCGTCAGCGTTCGTTCTCGCCGGTCCCAGACGGCAAGCGCGAACATGCCGATCAGCCGCGGCAACGTGGCCTCGAGGCCCGACGCCGCGATCGACTCGACGATCACCTCGGTGTCGGACGTGCCGCGGAAGGATTGCCCGCGCGCCTCCAGTTCTGCGCGGATCTCCTGGTGGCTATAGACCTCGCCATTATAGCTGATGACGAAGCGCCCATCGGAGGAATGCATCGGCTGATGGCCAGCGGGCGACAGGTCGACGATCGAGAGACGTCGGTGCACCAGCGCGATGCCGGCCTCGGCATCTATCCAGACGCCGGAATCGTCCGGCCCGCGATGCTGCAGGCTGCTGCCCATCGCGCCGGCGATATTGCCGTATTGCGCCGGCGCGCCGCCCGATGTGCTCGACAGGAAGCCTGCGATCCCGCACATATTGGCGCTATGTCCGTCGTGTCAGCATGATGAATCTGATTAGCTTTCCACTGTCGAAGCAGCAAGGCTCATGAACGATTTCTTTTCCAACGTGGCGCTGACGCCGCGTCAGCGCGCCTTGTTTCTGGGCTTTTGTGCATTGTCGAGCGCCCTGATCACGTTCGCGCTGCCGTCCTATTTTCCACTGAGCGAGCCGGATAGCGGCGGTTATATCAATTTCGATCCCACCCGCACCGCGCTCTATCCGCTGTTCCTGCAAGTGCTGCGATCGCTCGGCTTCGGCCTGCAGCAGGTGACCGTCATTCAGCTTCTGCTGTTCTCGCTGGCGCTGCCGGTCCTGCTTGCAGCCTTGCTGCGAGCCGGAATGTCGCGCGGGCTGGTCGTCCTGTTCGTCGTCCTGATGGCAGCCAACACCTATTTCTCGTCTTTCTACGCGACCATTCTCACGGAATCGCTTTATTTCACGGTGCTGGTGGTCGGTCTTGCATTCTGGATCGATTATTTGCGCGCGGGCAGGGCGGGTCATCTCGCATGGGCCGGACTCTGTGTTGGCCTGTCGATCGGCATTCGTCCGGCCGCGCTGGTGCTGGTGCCGATGGTCGTGGTGTCGGTCTGGCTGAAATGGCACCAGCGCCAGGCCTCGGCGGTCCTGCTTGCCGTTGCACTGATCGTCCCGCTGGCGGCCGGCGCGCTAAGCGAGCGGCTGGTGTATCGCCTCGCCCATGGCGGGGCCTCGGCGTCGGTGACGCATTACGTGATGATGGGCAAGGCGTCGATGCTGGTGCGCGAGGACATGGTCTTCACCGGTCCCCACGCCGCAGCGTTGACCGCGCTTGCTCGCCAGCTCTATCGCACGTTCCGGCCGGCGCACGAATTTCTGGACGGCCTGCCAAGCGTCGTCGCATGGCCGGTGCTGACGGCGTTCTATGAAGCTGTGGGACAGTTCCAGACGCTCAACGACGAGGTCGCCGCAACGGCCGCGCAACTGGGCATCCCCGCGGCTGACTTGAAGATCGAATTGGGCCGGCAGATCATTATCAACGATATCCCCGGCTATCTGCGACTGACACTGATCCACACAATCGGCCAATGGTCGGTGAAGGCGCTGACATTTCCGCCGGCCGCCCGTGCTGTGAATCGCTATGTCGACAGCTTGGCGAATCCGCCCTTCGCGCGCCTGTTCAACGAGGTCGTGCTGCATCCACCTGCCTCCGCGAGCGCCATTGTGGTCTATCCGGCGTTCATGCTGGCCGGGCTGATATCGCTGCTGCTCAGCGTCGTGCTGCTGGTTTTTCTGGTCCAGCCGCGGCTCGGCGACACCCCGCCAGGGCAGTATCTGATGCTGGCCGCTTTCTTCGCCGCGACCTGCCACGTCAGCATGATCGGCATCAGCATGATCAACCTGTCGACGCCGCGCTTCCTGATGGCGATCTACCCACAATTGCTGCTGAGCGGCCTGTTTCTGGCAATGGCTCTGGTTTCGCCGGCCCGGCGTTTTTGGGGCCGTCCGGAACCGCTGCCCGGCGTCGTTGACCGGCCCGAACCTGCTTGATAAAGCCCTGACCCACCATGGAAAAAGCGTCGCTTATATTGGTCACCGGGGGCAGCGGCATGGTCGGCCAGGCCCTGCTGGGACGGCTGCGCGGCGGGGGCTTCGAGAATATCGTGGCGCCGTCGTCGAAGCAGCTCGACTTGCGCGACCAGGGCGCGACGCATCGCTTCTTCGAGCAGCAGCCGGTCGACTACGTGTTCCATCTCGCCGGGCATATCGGCGGGATCGGCGCCAGCGTCACCTATCCGGTCGAGTTCCTCTACGAGAACATGATGATCGCGATGCATGTCATTCATGCCGCGCGCACCGCGGGAACCCGCAAGCTGATCTTCCTCGGCTCGTCCTGCGTCTATCCGCGCGAGTGCAAGCAGCCGATGGCAGAGGACGACGTCCTCACTGGCCCGTTCGAGCCGACCAATGAGGGCTACGCCATCGCCAAGATCGGCGCGATGAAGCTCGCCGAATATTCCAACCAGCAATACGGCACCAATTTCCTCAACCTGATGCCATGCAACCTCTACGGCTATGGCGACCATTTCGAGCCGGCCAAGTCGCATGTCGTCTCGGCGCTGATCTATAAATTCGACAAGGCCAAGCGCGAGCGCGAGCCGTCGGTGGAAATCTGGGGCACCGGCACGACGCGGCGCGAATTGCTGTTCGTCGAGGACCTGGTCGATGCGATGCTGCATTTCATGGACCATGTCGACGCCAAGGATGTCGGATCCTTCGTCAATATCGGGCTCGGTGAGGATCTCTCCATTCGCGAACTGGCGCTGACGATCAAGGATATCGTCGGCTATACCGGCGAGCTGCGCTTCGACGCCACCAAGCCGGACGGCATGCCGCGCAAACTGATGGACATTTCGCGCGCCGCGAAGCTCGGCTGGAAGCCCAAGATCGGTTTCGAGCAGGGGTTGCGCCTGACCTATGATTGGTATCTGGCGAACGTCATTGCCAAAAAAGGTGCGGCGTGAACCAGCGCCCGCGCACCACCTTGCTGTTGCCGACACTCAACGAGATCGAAGCGATCCAGGTGATCGTTCCGCAGATCCGTAAGGAATGGGTCGACGAGACCATCGTCATCGATGGTGGCTCCACCGACGGTACGGTGGAGTTCATGCGCGGTCACGGTTTCACCGTGTTGTCGCAGACCGGGCGCGGCTTCGGCCGCGGGATGCGCGAGGGGATGCACGCCGCGAGCGGCGACATCGTGATCGAGTTCACGCCGGACGGAAATTCCATTCCGGCGGACATCCCGCGCATCATCGACAAGATGAATGAAGGCTATGACCTGATCATCGGTTCACGTTATCTTGGCGGCGCCAAGAGCGACGACGATGACTGGCTCACCGCCAAGGGCAATTGGCTGTTCACCACCGTCGTGAATGTGCTGTTCTGGACCCGCTATACCGACGTGCTGGTCGGCTTTCGCGCCTATCGGCGCCAGCCGGCGTTGCGCCTCCACATGGATGCGCCGGGCCTGAGCTGGCCGTGCCAGAGTTCGATGCGCTTCGCGCGCGCCGGCCTGCGGGTCGGCGAAATCCCCGCGAGCGAGCCGGCGCGGATCGGCGGCGAGCGAAAGATGCGCCCGTTCAAGACGGGCATGGAAATCACCAAACTGATCCTGCGGGACTTCTTCACGTTCCGGGCGGGAAAAGAGGAAACCTGATGTCGAACGCTTCCACCGCCGATCTCGTCAAGTCGCCGTTCAAGACGCTGAAAAACTGCAAGGTGTGCGGCTCGTCGGCGCTGACCGACGTCATCCATATCGCGCCGCAATTCCTGTCGCCGACCTTCGTGCGCAGCCAGGAGGAAGAGGGCGACCTCGCCAAGATCCAGGTGCCGTTCACGCTGACGATCTGCGACAAGGCGAAGGACCCGAAGGCCTGCGGCCTGCTGCAGCTGCGCGAACAGGTCGAGCCCGATCTGCTCTATCACCGCTATTTCTACCGTTCGGCGACCAGCGACATGATGCGCGACGACCTCAAGCAGGTCATCGACGACATTTCCAGCCGGGTGAAGCTGGATGACGGCGACATCGTCGTCGACATCGGCGCCAATGACTGCACCACGCTCGGTTTCTATCCGGCGCGGCTGCGTCGTGTCGGCTTCGAGCCGGCGCGCAATATCGACTGGTCGGGCGTCGACAAGAGCATCACCATCATCAACGACTATTTCTCGGCGAAGCCGTTCGAGGCCAAGTTTCCGGGTGAGAAGGCCAAGACGATCGGGTCGAACGCGATGTTCTACGATCTCGCCGATCCCAACAGCTTTGTCGCCGATGCCAAGAAGATGCTCGCGCCGGACGGCGTCTGGTGCATCCAGCTCAGCTATCTGTCGCTGATGCTCACCAATGTGAATTTCTACGACATCTGCCATGAGCATCTGTCGTATTATTCGCTCGATGCGCTGCGCACTCTGATGCGCCGTCATGGGCTGGACGTGTTCGACGCCAGCACCAACCACGTCAACGGCGGCAGCCTGCGCGCTTTCATCACCCACACCGACAACAAGGCCGCGTTCACCGAAGCCGGGAAGCGCAACCTCGCGGCGCTGGACAAGGAAGAGGCCGAGCTGAAGGTGACCCAGGCGCAGACCTTCCGCGATTATTTCGCCAAGATCGAGGATCTCGCGACGCGCGTGAACCGTTTCGTCGATGCCGAGATCGCCAAGGGCGGCAAGGTGTTTGGCCTCGGCGCATCGACCAAGGGCAATGTGCTGCTGCAATTCTTCGGCATCGACAAGAACAAGATGCCCTATATCAGCGAGCGCAATCCCGACAAGGTCGGCCTGCGCACCCTCGGCACCGATTTCGAGCTGATCTCGGAGGAGCGCGCGCGCGAGCTCAGGCCATCGAGCATGATCGTGCTGCCGTGGTACTTCAAAACCGAGATCGTGAAGCGCGAACGGCCGTATCTCGAAAGCGGCGGCAAGCTGATCTTCCCGATGCCGCATGCGCATGTGGTGACCAAGGACGGCGAGATCGCGCTCTAGCGGCGGGAAGGGGCTCGGGGATGCGCATTCCGCTCAACAAGAGCACGCTCGGCCAGGAAGAGATCGACGCCGCCAAGGCGGTGCTCGACTCCGGCTATTTCACCATGGGCCGCCTGGTGCTCGATTTCGAGCGCGCGGTCGCCGATTATCTCGGCGTCAAAAACGCGGTGATGGTCAATTCCGGCTCGTCGGCCAATCTGCTGGCTTTGTTCGCGGCGGCGAACCCGATGCTGCCCGCTGACGGCGCGCTGCCGCCGCGCCTCAAGGCAGGTTCGGAGGTGATCGTTCCGGCGCTGACCTGGTCGACCACGATCTGGCCGGTGATCCAGGCCGGTGCGAAACCGGTGTTCGTCGATTCCGATCCCGAAACCTTGCAGATGACGCCGGCAGCGGTCGAGGCTGCGATCACGCCGAACACCGCCGGCATCTTCATCGTGCATGTGCTTGGCGGCGCGGTCGACATGACCGCGATGGAAGCGCTCGCCAAAAAACATAATCTCTGGCTGCTGGAAGACACCTGCGAGTCCTTCGGTGTCGATTGGAAGGGCCGCAAGGTCGGCACCTTCGGCCAGATCGGCACCTACAGCTTCTATTTCTCGCATCACATCACCACCATCGAAGGCGGGATGGCGGTGACCGACGATGACGGTCTGGCCGATCTGATGCGCGCGATGCGCGCGCATGGCTGGATTCGTCAGATGGAAACCAAGGATGCGCAGGCGGCGCAGCATTCCAGCATCGATCCGCGCTTCCTGTTCATCACCACCGGTTTCAATCTGCGCCCGACCGAGATCAACGCGGCGATCGGGCTGGAACAGCTCAAGCGCATCGAGGGCTTCAACGACACCAGGCGCAAGGTCGCGGCGCGGCTCGACCATGGCTTGGCGCGATTGAAACAGTCGGGCGATCTGACGCTGATCCGGCATCATCCCGACGTGCACGCCGCGCCATTCGGCTACACCGTGCTGTGCGCGTCGCGTGAGGCGCGTGACGGATTACAACGCCATCTTGAGGCCGCGGAGATCGAGACCCGGCCGGTGATCGCCGGCAATCTCACACGCCAGCCGGCGTTGGATCACTTCGCGTATCGCATCAGCGGCGAATTGTCCGGCGCCGACCGGGTGATGGATTGCGGCATCTATTGGGGCACGCATCCGGTGATGAGCGACGAGGAAGTCGATTACATTATCCAAACCGTTGACGAGTATTTCCGATGAAGCGCGCATTGATTTCGGGCGTCACCGGCCAGGATGGCTCCTATCTCGCCGAATTGCTGCTCGAGAAGGGCTATGAGGTCCACGGCATCATCCGCCGCTCGTCCTCGTTCAACAGCGGCCGCATCGCGCATATCTTCCAGGACCTGCACGAGCGCGACGCGCGTTTCTTCCTGCACTATGGCGACCTTTCCGACAGCAGCCGGCTCGAAAAGCTGATCCAGATTGTCGAGCCGGACGAAGTCTATAATCTCGGCGCGCAGAGCCACGTGCGGGTCTCGTTCGACGAACCGGTCTATACCGTGGACATCGATGCGCTGGGGACGCTGCGGTTTCTCGAGGCGATCCGCAATGTCGGCGGCCTGCAGAAAGTACGCTATTATCAGGCGTCGAGCTCGGAAATGTACGGCAAGGTCCACGACGTTCCGCAGCGCGAGACCACTCCGTTCCATCCGCGCAGCCCCTATGCCTGCGCCAAGGTCTATTCTTTCTACCAGGTGATGAATTACCGCGAGGCGTATGGGATGCACGCCTCGAACGGCATCCTGTTCAATCACGAGAGCCCGCGCCGCGGCGAAACCTTCGTCACGCGCAAGATCACCCGGGGCCTGGCGCGTATCCTCGCGGGCAAGGAAAAGAAGCTCTATCTCGGCAATCTCGATGCGCGCCGCGACTGGGGCTACGCCAAGGATTATGTCGTGGCGATGTGGCAGATGCTGCAGCAGGAGGAGCCCGACGACTACGTCATCGCGACCGGTGAGGCCTGGAGTGTGCGCGATTTTCTGGATCGCGCCTTCGGCCATGCCAAGCTCGATTGGCGCGACTATGTCGAAATCGACGAGCGCTATCTGCGTCCGGCCGAAGTCGACCTGCTGCTTGGCGACGCCAGCAAGGCCAAGCAGCGTTTCGGCTGGGTGCCGACCACCCGCTTCGATGAGTTGGTCTCGATCATGGTCGAGGCAGATATCGCCAACGAGGCGGGCGAAGCCTCACTGCCGTGAGCGCGACACGAGCCGGCGCAGTGCGATGAACCCCGCGCCGGTGAGCAGCGCAAAGGTCGATTCCATCGGCAGCCGGTATTTGGGCGACGCGATCGGCCCGTTGACCAGCAGCACGTAAACGCACCAGCCGCCGAGCAGCAGGACGCCGGGCCAATGTCCGCTACGCAACATGCCAGGCAATCCGGCAAGCTGGACGCAGCGCATGACGATCAGTCCCGCGATGCCTGTGATCAGGATCCAGGCATAAAGCGCATTGTCGGTTGCGAATAGAAAGTTTCGGATTTTCTCCAGTGTCGATGCGCCTTGCGTTGCATAAAATCCGGTGCGCGGAAGGGCTGAGACTATCGGCGACAGGACCAGCGCCGGCGACGCCAGGTTGATCGCCGCGCCCAGCAGCCAGGCTTTGGCCATGGCGCCGACGCCGAGGGCGGTGATTTCTTCGCGCCCCACCGCCTCCAGCTGCGCCGAATGGAGGAAGGGATTGCCCGACATCGTCGGATAACGCGCTTTCACCCGCTGCTGCATCGCCTCATAGCCCTGCGACCATGGCGTGCCGTCCTTGGCCTCCTGCACCAGCGGCACGATCCAGAAGGCAAGATGCTGCCCGCCCTGCGAGGTCAGCGACCAGGCGTCGTAGTCTTTGGCATTGCGGATCAAGGTTGGGGCGAGGCACAGCGCAGCGATGACCGCCGCCGCGGCGAGTTGACCGAGATGCGCGCGCCGCAGCCTTTGCATGATCGCGAGCGCCGCCAGCAGGAACACCAGCAACACGGGAATCGCCGGCACGATCATCACGCGCGTCAGCGCCGCGGCGCCGAGCGCAACGCCAAGCAGCAGCGCGGTCGAGAAAGCCGGGCGCTGCAGCCACCAGAGCGCGGCGAGCAGCGCCAGCGTAGCGAAGAGCAGGAATGGTGTGTCGTTATAGACCAGGCCGCTCAGCACGATCTGCGTCGGGTTGATCACCGCCGCGACCGCCGCCGGCATGGCAAACGCCGGATTGAACGTCGCGGCGAGGCGATAGACCAGCACGCAGGTTCCGGCGTCGAGGATGCCCTGCAGCAAGACATAGGCCAGCGCGGTGGATGATCCGGCGATGAGGTGACAGGCGGTCAGGATCCACACGAATAACGGCATCACGATCGTGTTCGACCCGACCCAGCCCCAGCCCGACAAGCCGCCGGCGTGAAAAGCCGCCGCCTGATGCTCCGCCTGGATCAGGAAGCTGATCGAGTCGACACCCTGCAAGCCTTGCGCGCCAAGCATCGCATGGATCGCAAGCACGTAACCCCAGCGGATCGCCAGCGCCGCGGCGAAGATCAGCCATAATCGGGCAGCGCGGCCGGCAGATATTGTCGTTTTACCGGCGGTCATGTCACGGATCGGGGTCGGGCGCCGGCGCGGCGAGCGCGCGCCGCGCACCGCTGCTGACGATCCACACCACGCCGCCGATGACGCCCACCACGAACAGGCCTGCGCCGAACAACACCGAGACGATCAGCCCGTCGGTCTCGGGGAGGCCGGCATAGCCGAAGGCGACAATCAGCGCATTCTCGCGCACGCCCCAGCCGGCGATCGAGATCGGAATTGTTGCGATCAGGATCACGGGCGGGATCAGAAACAGCGCGAGAGCAAGATCCAGCGGCGCGGCCACCGCTCTTGCCGCGGCCCATGCCGCCGCGACCGACATCAGATGGATCACCAGCGACAGCACCAGCACGCTGCCGCCGCTGCGCAACGAGCCTGCGATGCTTCCCGCCGCTTTCGACGCGGCGATCAGGTGACTCAATGCCCACCGGCGCGTGAGCCATGGCGATTTGATCTGGCCGATCGCGAGGAACACGATGCAGGCGCCGATGCTTCCGACACCGACCAGGATCAACGCCAGTTGACCGATCGGCTGCCGCACCAGAGCGAGTGACCACGGCAGACACACCACGACCAGCAATGCCAGCGCGGTGACACCCACGACGCGGTCGATCAGTACTGAATAGGTCGCGGCGCTCCATCCGCCGATCTGGCGACCGAGCAGGACGATACGCGCGGCATCGCCACCGACGGTCGAGGGAAGCGTCTGGCCGAAGAATGATCCGATCAGGTTGAACCGGGTTGCGTCCAGCAGCGAAAGCGTCGCGCCGCAGCGTTCGACGATTTCACGCCAGCGGATCGCGGCCAGGAAGACTTGGACGATCAGGATGGCGACGATCGTCGTCAACCATGCGCCGTCGGCCTTTTCGAGCCGGGCACCGACGCTGCTCCAGTCGACGGCGCGCAACGCGATGTAAAGCAGCAGGAAGGAAAACCCTGCCTTCGCGCATAGAAGAAGGAATCGCCGCATCGATCGCCCCGCCAGATGTGAGCCTGATAGCGGGGCTTTCCTCCAATGAGAACGGAAATATCAGTCCTGGACCGCCCGCCGCGCAGCCGGCACCAAAAACGGGGAGTGCTCGCCGTGGTGCGTGAAATCTCCGCCGGTTCGTGCGAAAAGCCCGGCATGCCGATATGGATGTTCGATGCTTAGACGCCTGATCCCCGCTCCGCAGCGCGCAATGGTCATCGTTCATGATTTGTTCATGACGGCGGCCGCGGTGATGGCTGCGTTTTATTTCCGTTTCGAGGAAATCGGCCTGACCGGCCGGCTTGCCGGTATCCTGACGATCCTGCCGTTCTTCGTCGTCTATGCCGGCGGCGTCTACTGGTTCTTCCAGCTCTACCGGGCGAAATGGCGTTTCGCCTCGTTGCCGGACCTGAAGAATATCCTGCGTGCCGCGAGCGTGCTCGCCCTGACGCTGCTGGTGCTCGACTATGTGCTGGTATCGGGGAACGTCTATGGCGGCTATTTCTTCGGCAAGATCACCATCCTGCTTTACTGGTTCCTGCAGATCTTCTTTCTCGGCGGGACGCGTATCGCCTATCGGGCTTTCCGGCAGGCGCGCACCCAGCAGCATGCCACCATCTCCGGCGCGACCCCGACCTTGATCCTGGGGCGCGCCGCCGACACCGAAGTGCTGCTGCGCGCGATCGAGAGCGGCGCGGTTCAGAAAATCACTCCGGTCGGCATCCTGTCGCCGTCGACAGCCGATCTCGGGCAGTCACTGCGCGGCGTCCCGGTGCTTGGGCCGCTCGACAGCCTGGAGGACAATGTCGCGGCGCTGGCCGCGCGTGGCACGCAGGTCACCCGGCTGGTGCTCACGTCGGAAGTCCTCAAACCGGAATTTCACCCGGAAGAGATCCTGATGAAAGCGCGGCGGCTCGGGCTCGCCACCAGCCAATTGCCGTCGCTCGACAGCCAGGAAGCGCCGCGGCTCGCGCCGATCGACGTCGAGCATCTGCTGCTGCGGCCGAGCGTGAGCATCGACTATGACCGCCTCGAGGGCTTCATCGCCGGCCAGTCGGTCGTGGTCACCGGCGGCGGTGGTTCGATCGGTTCGGAAATCTGCGACCGCGTGATCACCTTCGGCGCGCGCCGGCTGCTGGTGATTGAGAATTCCGAACCCGCCTTGCATGCGGTGCTGGAGAAGTTGCGCGTCAAAGCACCGGCGGCGGAAATCCTTGGACGGATCGCCGACGTGCGCGACCGCGACCGTATCTTCCGGCTGTTTGCCGAGTTCAAAGCGGACATCGTGTTTCATGCCGCGGCGCTCAAGCATGTTCCGATTCTGGAGCAGGACTGGGGCGAAGGGGTCAAGACCAACGTGTTCGGCTCGATCCACGTCGCGGATGCCGCGGCGGCATCCGGCGTCGCCGCGATGGTGATGATCTCGACCGACAAGGCGATCGAGCCGGTCTCGATGCTCGGCGCCACCAAGCGCTTCGCCGAAATGTATTGTCAGGCGCTGGACGCGGAATTCGTACGCAAGGCCGGAGCCGCCAAACCGTCGATGCGGCTGATCGCGGTGCGGTTCGGCAACGTGCTGGCGTCGAATGGCTCGGTGGTGCCGAAGTTCAAAGCGCAGATCGAGGCCGGCGGGCCGATCACGGTCACGCACCAGGACATGGTGCGCTATTTCATGACCATTCGAGAAGCCTGCGATCTGGTCGTGATGTCGGCAAGCCACGCGGTCGAGGCCGAGCGCGCCGATGCCTCGGTCTATGTCCTGAACATGGGACAACCGGTGAAGATCGTCGATCTTGCGGAACGCATGATCCGGCTCTCCGGCCTCGAGCCCGGGCGCGATATCGACATCGTTTTCACCGGCATCAGGCCGGGCGAGCGGCTCAATGAGATCCTGTTCGCTCGCGAGGAACCGAGTTCCGAAATCGGTATCCCGGGCATCGTTGCGGCCCGGCCGGTTTATCCCGCGCTCGATGTGATGCGGGACTGGATCGTCAACCTGGAGCAGGGGCTGGTGCGGGAGGAACGTGGCGCGATCTATGCGGTGATGCGCGACGCGGTGCCGGACTTTCGCGGCGAAGCCGCCTGAGCCCGGTAACCGACTGAAACGAAATGTGTTTAAGGACAATTTTGCTGGGTGGTCGCCAAGCCCTTTTGGGCCGTGCTAGGGACCTATGCGCGCTCGGGCGGGGGCCCACGGGCGAGGGGGATCATTCGCACAATGGCTGAAGCCGCAAATGACAGCGGTGCACTTCGCATCGGCGTGATCGGCGTCGGCATCATGGGCGGCAATCACGCGCGTGTGCTGGCTGCCATTCCCGGTGTCGAACTCGTCGGCATTGCCGATCCGGACCGCAGCCAGCGCGAATTCATCGCGAATGCGCTCGGCTGCAAGGCGGTCGAGAGCCTGGATGAACTGCTCGCGCTCGGTGTGACCGCCGTCACCATCGCCGCGCCGACGCACCTGCATCACAATATCGCGCTCGCCTGCATCGCGCGCGGCGTGCATGTGCTGGTCGAAAAGCCGATCGCATCGACCGTCGAGGAAGGCAACGCCATCGTCGCTGCCGCGCGCAAGGCCGGCGTTACGCTGATGGTCGGACATGTCGAACGTTTCAATCCGGCGGTCGAGGCGATCAAGACCGCTTTGCGCGGCCAGGACATTCTCTCGATCGCGATCACCCGGGTCGGGCCGTTCCCGCCGCGGATGTCGAATGTCGGCGTGGTGATCGACCTCGCGGTGCATGACATTGACCTGATCCAGTGGTTCACCGACTCGCAGATCGTCGAGGTGCAGCCGCAGGTGCGCAGCGCGGTCGCCGAGCGCGAGGACATCGCACTGCTGCAATTCCGCACCGCGTCGGGCGTGCTGGCGCATATCAATACCAATTGGCTCACACCGTTCAAGGCGCGCAACGTTACTGTCGCCACGCGCGACAAATACGTGATGGGCGATCTCCTCACACGGCAGGTGACCGAGTGTTACGGCTTTCAGCCGGACGGCAGCTATTCGATGCGGCATCTCTCGGTCGGACATTCCGAGCCACTGCGCTCCGAGATGATCGGCTTCATCAATGCGGTGAAGACCTCCAGCGCGCCGCCGGTGACTGGTGAAGAAGGCGTCGCGAGCCTTGCGATCGCAACGCGCTGCCTCGATCCGAGCCCTGCTGCGACGACTGACCGTAAAGGCCCGCGGCTCGCCGCTGGCTGATGTTTTACGTCAAAGCTTCACATCAAGAATAATCGAACAATGACCCAACATACTCGCCTCGACCAGACGCCGATTCCGTTCATTGATCTTGCCGCGCAGAAGCGCCGGATGGGTGCCGCGGTGGACGACGCCGTGCTGCGCGTGCTGGCGCATGGTCAATATTGCATGGGTCCGGAAGTGTTCGCGTTTGAGCGGGCGCTGGCGGAGTTCGGTGGGGCGCGTCACGCGCTGTCATGCGCAAGCGGCACCGATGCGCTGCTGCTGGTGCTGATGGCGAAAGGGATCGGTCCCGGCGATGCGGTGATCTGCCCGACCTTCACCTTCTGTGCGACCGCCGAGGTCGCGGCGTTGCTCGGTGCCACGCCGGTGCTGGCCGATGTGGACGCGGCGACCTTCAATCTCGATCCAAAAAGCGTCGAGCGCGCGATCGCAACCGCCAAGAAAGCCGGGCTCAAGCCGAAGGCGATCATCCCGGTGGACCTGTTTGGTCTGTCCGCGGATCACGACGCGATCGGCGCCATTGCGCGTGCGGAGAACCTGTTCATTCTCGATGATGCCGCCCAGGCTTTCGGCGCGAACTATAAGGGACGCCGGCTCGGCACCTGCGGCCTTGCGACGGCGACGAGCTTCTTCCCGGCAAAGCCGCTCGGCGCCTATGGCGACGGTGGCGCGGTGCTCACCGACGACGATGACCTGATCGATGTCCTCAAGAGCCTGCGCGTTCACGGGCAGGGCACCGACAAATACGACACGGTGCGCATCGGCCTCACCGGCCGGCTTGATACCGTCCAGGCCGCGGTGCTGATCGAGAAGCTGAAGATCTTCCCGGACGAGATCGCCGCACGCGATGCCGTCGCTGCGCGCTATGCGGCCGGCCTGAGCGACGTCGCCACGGTGCCTTTTGTGCCGGACGGCTATCAATCGGTGTGGGCGCAATACACCATCCGCCTGGCGCCCGGCCGCCGCGACGCGCTTGGCGTCGCGCTCAAGTCGCAGGGCATCCCGACCGCGATCTATTATCCGAAGCCGCTGCACAAGCAGACCGCTTATGCGCGTTTCCCGATTGCCGAGGGTGGGCTGCCAGTCAGCGAACGGTTGGCCGACGAGGTCATCAGCCTGCCGATGCATCCCTATCTCGATGCCCCGACGCAGGATCGCATCATCGGTGCCGTGCGCGCCGCGTTGCGCGGGTAGCTCTTTCCGCTCCCGGCAAGAACCGGGGGGGAGCAGACCGCCGCCGATTGCCGTGAGCGCCTGCTAAGCTCTCCTCGATTCTCACACGCGGGCTGACATTGCTCAAGCGCATCCTCACCGTCAGCGGTTTCACATTGCTCTCGCGCATCAGCGGCTTCGCGCGCGACGTGTTGCTCGCCGCCATTCTCGGCGCCGGCCCGATCGCCGACGCATTCTTCGTCGCGTTGCGACTGCCCAATCATTTCAGGGCGATCTTCGCCGAAGGCGCGTTCAACGCCGCCTTCGTGCCGGCCTATGCGCGGATCCGCACCCAGGGCGGTGCCGATCCCGCG
>CANKHJ010000056.1 GCA_947481635.1 Bradyrhizobiaceae bacterium | reverse complement strand
TCACGCCGCCGGCTTCGGTCTTGTGCGCCAGTGCGCCGGCCTGCGCCTTCATCGCCAGCGGAAAGCCGACGCGCTTTGCGATTGTCGCCGCCTCGTCGGCCGTCTTGGCTAGCGCGCCATCCGGAATCTTGATGCCGGCGGCGGCGAGGAATTGCTTGCCGAGCCATTCCGGCTGGGTGCCGCTGCCGAGCTTCGGCAGACCGGCAAACGGCACCGGCTTCACCGAGGACTTGGCGCGCTCGCGCGCGCGGCCGTGGAACGTGGCCTGCGCCATCGCGCGCATGCTGCGGTCGGCCGAGCGCGAGATGATCATGCGCGCCTCGCGCGCGCGGTCGACGAATTCCTGCGGCAGCGGCGAGCGGTCGCCGAGCGGTGCGAAGACCAGCGGCTTGGTGCTGCCCTGGCTGCCGGCGATCAGGTGGTTGAGATACTTCATCGACGTCGCGAGATTGCCGCCGATCGGGCACGAGATCACCATGCCTCCGAGCGCGGGATCGCCGAGCAGCGCCTTCGGGCCGATCTCCATCAGTTCCGGCTGCCAGATCGGCTGGGTGCCGAGGTCGAGCGGGTTCTTCGGCGGAATGAATGATGGCACGATCGGCTTGAGATAGGCCTCGGTCGCAGGCGACAGCGGCGGAATCTCGAGGCCGAGCTCTTCGAAGAAATCATGCGCGATGGCGCAGAAGGCCCCCGAGAAGGTGACGACCGCCGGGCCCTTCACCGGCGGTGTCGGGAAGCGCGCCAGGATTTCCGCGGTGTCGATCAGTTCGTCCAGCGTTTCTACCAGCGCAATGCCGGAATGCGTCACGATGGTACGCATCACCGCATAATCGCCGGCGAGTGCGCCGGTATGCGAGGACACCGCGGCCTTGGCCTTGGCGCCGCGTCCCGGCGACATCATCAGGATCGGCTTGCCGGAGTCGCGCGCGCGTGCCGCCGCGGCGACGAATTTCTCAGTCTGCCTGAATTCCTCGACATAGACGACGATCGCCTTGGTCTTCGCGTCCTGCGCGAAGAAATCGATGAATTCGGCAAGGCCGAGACCGGCCTCGTTGCCGGTCGAGACGATGTAGGAGATCGGGATATCACGGGCTTCGAGCCCCTGGCGGATATGACCCGCGAGGCCGCCGCTCTGCGACACGATGGCGACCGCCGGATCGCGGTCCGACGTGATCACCGGCACCTTGGATGCGCCGGCAAAGCCGATCGCCAGACCGTCGATGAAATTGGTGTAGCCCAGGCAATTCGGCCCGATCAGCGCGACATTGCCCTCGCGTGCGATGCGCGCGAGTTCGTTTTGTGCATCGCGCTCGCCGACTTCGGCGAAGCCGGATGTGAAGATCACGGCGGAACGGACCTTACGGCGCACACAGCCTTCCAAGGCTTCCTTCACTCCGGCGGCCGGCAGGGTGAACACCGCGATCTCTACACCCTCGGGAAGGTCGTCGACATTCTGCAGGACCGGACGTCCCTCGATCTCACCGCCGCTGCGGCCGACCAGATAGATGTCGCCGGCAAAGTCGTTCATTTTCAGATTGGCCAGGACGGTATGGCCGGCGCTTCCGGGCTTCGAGGACATGCCGATGACCGCGACCGAACGCGGCCCCATCAGCATCTTGACGATGCTCACCCCGACCCCAGCCTGATCGCGAACGCTCCCGGTATTCATGGGCAATCCTTGACTGTTCCGTGAAAAAGTTTGTTATGCGCCAGACCTATATCGGGCAGTTCCGAGGCCGGCAAGGAAGGATTCCATGACCGAATCATTGGTGACTTACGAACTCGATGGCGATGTCGCCGTCATTGGCATCGACCGTGCGAACAAGCGCAATGCCATCAATGACGAGGTGATCAAGCATCTCCGCGAGGCGCTATTCCGGGGCAACGAGGAAGCCAAGGCAGGCGTGATTTTCGGCCACGGCGCCAATTTTTCGGCCGGCCTGGACCTTGCCGAGGCCGCCAGCTGGATGAAGCCCGGTGCCCCGAAGCGGCGGCGCGGGCGCTGGAACCGGCCCTTCGACCTGATCGCCCGCGGGCAGATTCCCTGGGTCGCGGCGCTCAAGGGCGCCTGCATCGGCGGCGGCCTGGAACTGGCCTCCGCCGCCCATATCCGCGTCGCGGACGAGACCACGTTTTTCGCGCTGCCCGAGGGCAAGCGCGGCATCTTCGTCGGGGGCGGCGGCTCGGTGCGCATTCAGCGCCTGATGGGCTATGCGCGTATGGCGGACCTGATGCTCACCGGACGCGTCCTGACCGCGGCCGAAGGCGAGCGCGCCAACCTGTGCCAATATGTCGTGCCGGCCGGCACCTCGCTCGACAAGGCGAAGGAGATCGCCAAATACATCGCGACCAATGCGCCAAACACCAATTGGGCGGTGTGTTCAGCCTTGCCGCGCATCAACGACATGTCGCACGAGGACGGGTTGTTCTGGGAAGGCATGATCGGCAATGCGGTCTCGAGCGCCGAGGGCTATGAACGTGTCAAGGCGTTCGTCGAGCAAGGCGCTAACAAGGTGATCGCGCCGGGCCAGTCCGACAAGTAAGCCAGCGGCGACCGATAAACTGCGGGAGGAATGAAGATGGCTCTGCGTGATGCGGCGATCGTCGGCTATGCCGAGACCAAGATCGTCGAAAAGAGTGATGTCGACGTCTGGGAACTGGGCGCGCAGATCCTCGAGGAACTGCTCGACAAGACCGGCCTGGACAAGGGCGAGATCGACGGGTTGATCCTGTCGTCGTCGCAGACCGGCGCCGGCAATAATTTCTGGTCGCAGACCACGGCCGATCAGCTCGCGCTCGAAGTCGATTATTGCAACATCGTCGACATCGGCGGCTGCTCGCCGGCCGGCGCCGTGGCGCGCGCCGCCGCGGCGATCGACGCCGGGCTCTGCAACATCGTGTTCTGCCTCTATGCCGATACGCAGGGGCGCGAGAACAATAATCGCCCGCGCGGCTTCGCGCAGGAATGGACCCAGCCGATCGGCTATATGGGGCCGCCGGCGGCGTTCGGATTGCTTAGCAAGCGCTATGAGCACCAGTTCGGCCTCGACTATCGCGCGCTCGGCAAGCTCGCCGTGGCGCAGCGCGAGCATGCGGTGCTCAACGATCTCGCCTGCGAGAAGCTGCGCAAGCCGATCACGGTCGACGACTATCTCAACTCGCGGATGATCAATGATCCGATCCGCCTGCTCGATAGCGTGATGGTGTGCGACGGCGCGAGCGGTCTGATTGTGATGAGCCGCAAGGCTGCCGAGAAAAAGGGCTACACCAAATGCGTGGTGCCGATCGGCTATGGCGAGCGCACCATCTACCGCGCCAGCGAGGCGGTGGTCGACCCGACCACCACCGGCCACAAGCCGGCCGGCGAAAAGGCGTTCAAGCAGGCCGGCCTGACCCCGAAGGATATCGCGTCATTCCATCCCTATGACGACTTCATCATCGCGATCATGATGCAGCTGGAAATGCTCGGCTTCTGCAAGCACGGTCAGGGCTGCGACTTCGTCAACGCCAACGACTTCCGCTACACCGGCAACCTGCCGCTCAATACCGGCGGCGGCCAGATCTCGGCGGGGCAGGTGGGGCTCGCCGGTGGCGGCACCAACCTGATCGAAGCGGTGCGGCAATTATTCGGCGAAGGCGACAAGCGCCAGGTGAAGGACACCAAGAACGCGCTGGTCACCGGCATTGGCGGCATCCCTTACGGCCGTAACTGGGCGACCAGCGTCGCCATGATCCTGACCCCGAATTCGTGAGACGCATCATGGCTGAGACCATCAAGGATACGTTGCACATCGCCCGCAACCCGTCGGCGCCGCGCACCTTCTCGCAGAAATACTGGGACGGCACGCGCGAAAAGAAGGTGCTGCTCCAATACGACAACAAGAGCGGCAAATATCAATTCTACCCGCGCGCCAACAGCATCTATAACGGCCGCCGCAGCGTGCTTGAATGGCGCGAAGTCTCCGGCAAGGGCGAGGTGTTCACCTTCACCATCGCGCGACGCGCGCGCGAGCCGTTCCGCGGCCACGAGCCGTTCTTCATCGTGCTGGTTACGCTCGACGAGGGCGTCAACGTGATGGCCAACGTCGTCAATTGCTCGCTCGAGGAAATGAAGATCGGGCTGCGCATGAAGCCGTATTGGCACCCGCTGCCGGACGGCACCAACATGCTGATGTTCGAGCCGGATCGCGGGTAGTCGCTGTGTGTCCCCGCGCAGGCGGGGACCCATACGCCGTGCTCGAGCAAGTTAAGGTAAGCTCTATCAAACTTCGCCGAGGGGCCGCGGCGTATAGGCCCCCGCCTTCGCGGGGGCACCCGCTGCGGGCGCGCGACTAAGCCGGCGGGAAGTTGAACTCGACCTTCACGCCATGCGGGTCGGCGCAGAACACCTGCCGGATGCCGTTGGCCACGGTCTGAGATTTATAGGCAATGCCCTCGCGTTCCAGCCGTTCGACCAGCGGCGCCGGGTCGCCGACGCCCTTGAACGCGACGTGATCGAACGCGCCTTCGGGCTTGCGGTTGACGTTGTCACCGAGATTCACATGCACCACGGGATAATTGGCGGAATAGAGCCACATGCCGGGAAAGCCGAGCGGCGGTCGCTGTCCTTCGGTCAGGCCGAGGATGTCGCAATAGAAGTGCCGGGTCTGGCCGGCGTCATCTGACCAGATGGTGAAATGATCGAGCCCCGCCGTGAACATGCCGATGCCTCCGGGTGTTTAGGCCGCGAAACGTTTCAAATGATACGCCTGATCGCCGAACATCATCTCCATCGCGGTGAGGCGGCGGAAATAATGCCCCGCGACAAATTCGATCGTCAGTCCAATGCCGCCGTGAAGCTGGATCGCGCCGCGGCCGACGATCTGGGCAGATTGCCCGACCTGCACTTTGGCCGCCGAGATGGCTTGAGCGCGCCGCTTCGCGTCGTCCAGGTTCGCATGTTCCGCCGCGAGTTGCACCATCGAGCGCGCCTGCTGCTCGGCAATCACCATGTCGGCCATGCGATGCTGCAGCACCTGGAATTTGCCGATCGGCCGGCCAAACTGGGTGCGGGTCTTGAGATAATCGAGCGTGAGTTCGTTCAACACCGTCATGGTGCCGAGCGCCTCACAGCAGATCGCCGCCGCGCCGCGGTCCATGGCCGCTTCGAGATGCAGCAGCGCGCCGTCTTCCGGTCCGAGCAATGCATCCGCGCCGACGCGGACATTGTCGAACGTCACCTCGGCCGCGCGGCGGTCGTCCATGTTCGGATAGGTGCGGACGTCGACGCCCTTGGCGTCGCGCGGCACCAGGAACAGCGATACGCCCTTCGCGGTGCGCGCTGAGGCGATGATGAGGTCGGCGGAATCCGCGCCGAGCACCACCGCCTTGTGGCCGTTGAGCAGATACCCGTCGCCGTCTCGCTTGGCGCCGGTCTCGATCCGTTCGAGGCTGTAGCGCGCCTTGGGCTCGCCGGTGGCAAGCGCGAGTTTCATCTCGCCCGCGGCGACTTTCGGCAGGATCGCATCTTTTTGCGCAGCGCTGCCGGCGCGGGTGACGAGGCCGGCGCCGAGCACCACGGTCGAGAGGAAGGGCTCGACCACCAGGCCGCGCCCGAAGGCTTCCACCACCACGGCCAGATCCTCAAAACTGCCGCCGCTACCGCCGTGGTCCTCGTCGAGCTCGAGCCCGAGCAGGCCGAGCTCGGCATATTCCTTCCAGAGCTCGGCGGAATATCCTAGCGCGGACGCGACCACGGCCTTGCGCTGCTCGAAGCCATAGCGGTCGCGCACCAGCCGGCGCGCGGTGTCCTGCAGCATTTGCTGCGTGTCGGTCAGCGTGAATTCCATCGAAACAGCCTTTGCGAAAACTATCGCTTCGTCATGGCCGGGCTTGTCCCGGCCATCCACGTCTTACTTGCCGAAGTGAAGACGTGGATGCCCGCGACAAGCGCGGGCATGACGGAGCATGGATTATAGGCCCAGGGACTTGGCGATGATGTTGCGCTGAATCTCGTTCGAGCCGCCATAGATCGAGACGACACGCGTCATGAGGTAGTTCGGGCCGAGCGATGCCGCTTCCTCCGGTCCGATCGGCGGAAGGTTGGTCTCGCCCAGGCCCTTGTTGGTATCGAAGGGCAGGCCGTAGGGGCCGACCGCTTCCAACATCATCTCGGTCAGCCGCTGTTGGATCTCCGAGCCCTTGATCTTGAGCAGATTGGCCTCGACACCGGGGCTGTGGCCTTTGCCGGCGGTGCTGATGATGCGCAACGCGGTGATCTCCAGCGCCGCCAGCTCGATCTCAAGCGCGGCCACCTTCTCGCGGAAGGCCTGTTGCTCCATCAGCGGCGTGCCGTCGCTCTCCTGCTCGCTCGCCAGCGCCTTGAGATGGCGCAGCTCGCGCTTCGACTGGCCGATCCGCGCGATCGATGTGCGTTCATGGCCGAGCAGCAGCTTGGCGTAGGTCCAGCCTTTGTTCGGCTCGCCGATCTGACCGAATTTCGGAACCTTCACGTTGTCGAAGAAGGTCTCGTTCACCGAATGGCCGCCGTCGATGGTGATGATCGGCCGCACCGTGATGCCGGGGAGGTCCATCGGGAAGACCAGCATCGTGATGCCTTCCTGAAGCTTCGCCTCAGTGTCGGTGCGCACCAGGCAGAAGATCATGTTCGCGTATTGTGCGAGGCTGGTCCACGTCTTCTGCCCGTTGACCTCCCAATGATCGCCCTTGTCGATGGCGCGGGTCTTCAGCGAGGCGAGGTCGGAGCCGGCGCCGGGCTCGGAGAAGCCCTGGCAGAAGAAATATTCGAGGGTGCGGATCTTCGGCAAGTAATGCGCCTTCTGCTCCGGCGTTCCGACCGCGAACAGCACCGGCGCGATCATGCTCTCGCCGAACGGGATCGCCGGCGGCGCGGCTTCCTCGGACATCACGTCGTCATAGACGTGGCGCTGCAGGGCGTCCCAGCCGGGGCCGCCATGCTCCTTCGACCAGCCCGGCGTGGCATAGCCATGCTCGACCAGCTTGCGCTGCCAGAACACCTGCTCGTCGCGCGAGATGCGTTTATGGAACAGCACCTTCTGCTTGATCGCGGCGGGGAGTTCGGCGCGGACAAAGGCGCGGATCTGTTCCGCGAAGTCCTGCGCTTCCTTGGGATAGGTCAGTTCCATGGGGGCCACCTTTGAATGGCGGCCAACATGTCATGAGAGGGGTAAGGGCGCAATTCCCGCCGTCATTCCGGGGCGCAACGAAGGTGCGAACCCGGAATCCAGACACACCACCACTGGTGGATTCCGGGTTCGCGCAGACGCGCGCCCCGGAATGACGAAGCCTACCGGTGCCGGCCGCCGGTCCAGCCCTGGGCCGCCAGGTACTTGTCGCCGACCTCGGCCGGCTCGTCCTCCAGCGGCGTCGCCATGGTGGTGTTCCAGCGCGCCAGGAATCCGGCCATCGCGATCGCGCTGACGATCTCGACGATCTGTTCCTCGTCCCAATGCCTGCGCAAGGTCGCGAACATCGCATCGGTGACCGTGCTTGGAATCGCACTCGCCGCGGTGGCAAGCTCCAGCGCCGCCTGTTCCGCTTCGGAGTAAAGCGCGCTGCCGCGGAAATCCTTTGCCGCAAGCAGCTTTTTTTCATCGACGCCGAAATGCAGCGCGCCGCTGGCGGTATGCGCCATCGAATATTCGTCGGCCGCGGCGCGGCTCGCGACATGCGCCAGGATACGCTTGAAGCCGCGATCGACCTTGCTCTCCGGATCCCAGATCGCGCCCTGCATCGCGACGAAGGCGCGAACCAGCTTCGGCTTGCGCTGCATCGTCAACACGCTATTCGGCACGAAGCCGAGCGACTTGAAGAAACTATCGAACTGCTCTTTCAGCTCCGGCGAATGCGCCGGCGGTAGCGGGGCAAGGCGCGGGGAGGACTTCGACGGATTCATTCAATTCCTCCCCGCGGATCGATCATCCGCGCAGTTTGATGGCTTCTTGCGCCGCCGGCCGTTCAGCGCTGGCTTTGAGCCAGGCTTCGAGCTTCGGCCATTTCGACAGGTCGTATTTCATGCCGGTGAAGGTGAACACCACGCTCGCCACCATGAAGTCCGCCATGTCCCAGCGGTCGCCGCCGAAAAAGCGGTTGGCCGCGAGATGGTCCTCGAGCACCTTGAGCCGGTCCTGGACCTTGGCGTCGTATTCGGCCTCGAGCGCCGCATTGCGCTTGTCGGCTGGAAGCGCGACCCGTTGCTGGAGCAGGCCGACCATCGCCTGCTCGATATCGTTGGCGATGAAGAACGCCCATTGCAGCATGCGGCCTTCGCCTTGGGGAGTTGACGGCCAGAGCGGGCTTTTGTACTTGCGCGCCAGGTAGAGATTGATCGCCGCGGATTCCCACATCACGAAGCCGTCGTCGTCGATGGTGGGCACGCGCGCGTTCGGGTTCAGCTTGAGATACCAATCCTCCTTGGCTTTGGCATTCGGCACGTTGACCGACACCGGATCATGCTCGAACGGAATGTTGGATTCCTTGCACAGCCACAGGACGCGGAAGGCGCGCGAGCGCGCTTGGCCATAGATTTTCAGCACGGTATCAGTCCTCGTATCGGGAAGGCGCGATGCACGCGCGATGGGAAGCGGGGGCATTTAACCCGCTCCTTGCCGCACGCGCCAGTCCGTTGGGCTAAGTCCCTTGGCTGTGTCCGCCCTGCGGAACGTACTCAGCGCACGTTCTGCAGCAGCAGCAAAAGCCCGCCGAAGATCGCGGTATTCGAGAGCAGAGCGAGCCGCATGCCGTTGCGCGCGATCGGGTTCGGCGCCTGCCAGAAGCGCAGCAGCAGCGCGGATGCCAGCACCAGGAAGATCATCAGGCCGATGACGCCGAGGTCGGCGCGCCAGCCGATCAGCACCATCAGCGCGCTGACGATGCTGAGGATCTCACCGATCCAGAACAAAGCGGCCGGCATCGGCGCCCTGTAGAGCGTCAGCCGGTCGACATGGTCCTTGATGCGCGCCGCGGTCATGTTGGTGACCGCGACCCAGAGGAAGAACAGCGCGATGATCACGCGCCCCGCGGTGTCGAGCCACGATGCGTCTACGTACAGGCCCTGCATGGTGTGTCCCCCCTCGTTGTTATTGTCATTCCGGGGCGCACCGAAGGTGCGAACCCGGAATTCAGATAACGACCACCGCTGTGTCTGGATTCCGGGTTCGCCCTGCGGGCCGCCCCGGAAGGACGGTCAGTTTCCCTGCGCGGCCCGTTCGTCCACCGCCTTCTTCGCCCAGTAATCCGCGGCCGCCTTGGTGGCTGCGAGCTGTTCGGCGCTCTCGTAGCCCGGCGCCATCGAGGCATCGGTGCCGGCCATCACCTGGTGATGGTCGATGTTGAGCAATCGCAGCCAGCTCTGCTGGCCGAGCGTGAGGCCGATCATGCAGCCGAGCTCGACCAGTTCCGGCTCGCTGAAATTCTCATGCAGCCGGTCCCAGAACGTGTCGTCGGTGTTGAGATGCCAGGTGATCGCTTCGGCATAAGCGAGCGCGGCCTTCTGGCGCTCGTTGAACTTGGTCGACTTCTCGAAGTTGAGCAGGTCGAGCACGTGATCCTCGATCACCGCGCCGCTGGTGGTGGCCTTCACCGAGCGCTGGTTGCCGCAATATTCGCACTGCACCGAGCGCGAGACGTAGAGCCGGCACAGCTCCTTGAGCGAATGGTCGAGCACGCCATTGCGGAACAGGTCGCGCCAGGAATTGGCGAAGAACCAGAATGCCGCCGGCACATGCGCGCGCACCGCGGAGCTTTCCGGACGCGGTGTGCCTTCGCGCTGGCAGCGCTCCATTTCCTGCCGCATCTCCGGCGTCATCTTGTCGAGCGGTATGTAGCTGATACGCTGCTTGGCCATGTCTTCCTCCTGTATCGGTCCGAATGTGGTGGGCGGCTATTCCGCCGCCTGCATGGGTCGGTTCTGGTTGCGCGCCGCGTCCTGCGCTTTCGCGTAGTCAGCGGTGGATTTATACTCGGTATCGGCGTCCTTGGTCTCGAGCCCGACCACCTTGCGCGCGAAGGCGGCAAGCGGGCCGGAGCCGGTGAACTCGGCGCGCTTCATGGTCAGCGATAGCAGTGTCTGCAGCGGCGTGCCGTTGAAATTCTCGAACATGAACAGCCGTCCGCCCCACGCCGTGAGATAGAGGTCGCGCACCACGCGGCCGATCTTCACCCGGTCGAACGGCTCGCCATTTGAGCCCTTGTTCAGCTTCTCGAACCAGGGCCGCATCTTCGGGTCGTCCCACTGCTTCTGGGTTGGGAACATCAAGGCGCTGCGCCCGCAGAGGTCGACCAATTCGTCGATCATGACGCCGAAATTCTGCAGGAAATACACCCGGCCCCAGTTGAACAGCTGGACGTCCGGCTTGTAGAGCCCGCCCGGCGTGTAGAAGCCCTGGTCCTCGGCCGCGAGGACATGCGCGAAGGTGGTCTGCTGGAAGCCGATGATCTTGGCAAGCCGTTGCTGCACCGCCTCGATCTTCGCGGTGCCGAGATTTTCCGACACCAGGATCGCAAGCCCGGCGAGCAGCTCGGCGCGCACCGCCTGGCGGATCAGTGCGTGATAATGGACCCAATCGAACACCCGCTGCGGATAGAGCTTGGCGTGTTCTGGATTGCCGATGTGGAAGATGTATTTCCATTCGATCAGCACATTGTCGAACAGCACGGTCGAGTCGAGCTCGTCGCCTTGCGCGGATAACGGATGCTCGGTCTTGTCCTCGTCCACGACGCTCTCGCGGCAGACGATGGTGACGCCCTTGGCGTTGGCCGGGCACACGCCATAGATGATCTGGTCGCCTTTGGCGCCGGGGCGAAAGAACACGCCGAGATGCAGGAAGTTCGAGAAGGCCGAACCGGTGCCGATCGCCTTCACGCCGTTGACGATGATGCCCTGATCATTGGTCTCGACGATGCGCAAGGCCGGAGAAGTGGCGTGTGCGTCCGGGCTTGAACGGTCCGCCTGCGGATCGACGAAATGCGGCGCGCAGACCAAGTCGTTGTCCATCGCGTGCTGGTAGAAGCTGCGGATGTTGTTGGCGAGGCCGCGCCCCTCGGCGCCGACCGAGGCGGTCTCCCACGGCTCCGGATCGTCGATATAGGTGACCAGGATATAATTCTGAACGTCGGGCATGCGCGGGCACGACGCCGCGACGAAATGCTTCATGATGAATTCGTGATACTGGCGCTTGCGGACCAGGTCCGCCTTGCTGCGATGCTGGAACCACATCATCGAGCGGCGCTCGCCGGCCTCATCCACGAAGGTGAGGACGTCCTGATGCGCCTTGTCATGATGCAGGTCGAAGAAGTCCGCGGTGAGCCTGGCATAGTCGCGGGTGAGCGGATGGGTCGCGACGTTCTCGACCTGCTCATTGCCGACCCAGACCACGCGGCCGTCATTCAGCGACTCGAGATATTGCTTGCCGGTGCGCAGCATCGTGGCCTCCCAAAGGTTACGTCTTGTGCGTCCCCATTGCAGCTAGCCTACGCCCCGGCGCTGCCCTATACTATTCAGCCATGGATATAAGTGCCATTCCCGGGAGCTATAGTGGTGAGATCGACCTGCATCATTTGCGGGTCCTCGACGTGCTGTTGCGCGAGCATAGTCTGACCCGCTCGGCGCAGGTGCTCGGCGTCACTCAGCCGGCTTTGTCGAAGACGCTGGCACGGCTGCGGCGCTATTTCGACGATCCGCTATTCGTGCGCGTATCGCTGCGAATGGAGCCGACGCCCAAGGCGCTGCAGCTTCAGGCGCCGATCGCCGCAATCCTCGACAGCATGCGCACGCTGCGCAGCGAGCATGTGCCGTTCGACCCGAAGGTCTCGAACCGCACCTTCAATTTCTGCGTAGTCGATGCCGGCGTGATCAAGCTGTTGCCTCCGCTGCTCAAGCTATTGAGCGCCGAGGCCCCGCGGGTGCGGGTGCGCGCGATCCAACTCGAGACCGACCATCTGGAATCACGGCTCGAGTCCGGCGGCGTCGATTTCGCGATGGGTTCTTTCCCCGGCCTCGGCAAAGGCATCCGCCGTCAGCAATTATGGACCGAGCGTTACGTCTCGGTGGTGCGGCGCGGTCATCCGCGTCTCAACAAGGCGCCGTCACTGAAGGACTTCGCGGCCGAGAAGCACGTGCTGGTGTCGACCTTCGGCACCGGCCACGCGCATCAGTCGGCCGAACGTGCGGTCGAGGCCGCGATCCCGGCCGACAACATCATCTGCCGCGTGCCGATCTTCATCGCGGCGGCGGTGGTGGTGAAGAATACCGACTCAGTCGCGACGCTGCCGCTATCGATCGCGACCGTACTGGCGGACGACCTCGGAGTGACGGTGATCGAGCCACCGCTGAAGCTGCCGCGCATCGACATCTATCAATACTGGCACCAGCGCTTCCACCGCGAGCCCGGCCACAAGTGGATCCGGTCGGTGTTCGTGCGGCTTTTCAAGAGCGGGAAGGGTTAAGTACGTCTCTCGCATCACGCTCCGCTGTCATGCCCGCGAACGCGGGCATCCAGTACGCCGTGACCTATCAAGTGGAAGCATGAGAGGAATTTCCTTCATCGTTCTGCACAGCGTACTGGACCCCCGCGTGCGCGGGGGTGACAGCGTTATTGTGGCGTGACCAATCATCCCCTCGCAATAAACGACCGTTGCTCGGTCGGCAGCATCGTCAGCTCGTAGATATTCTGCTCCTTGCGCTGCGCCGCCATCATGGTGACGACCTGCGCGACGTCCATCGGATCCATCAGGAATTCCGGGCCGACCGCCTTTTCGCGCGGGATCTTGGAGAAATTGGTGGCGGTCGAGCCGACGCGGAGCAGCGACGCCGTGATGTGGTCGTCGCGGTAGTCCTGACAGATCGAATGGGTCAACCCTTCGAGGCCGTGCTTGGTGGTCGTGTACATCACGCCGTTCGGGCGCGGCGTCAGCGACGAGATCGAACCGATCATGATGATGCGACCGCTCTTCTGCGGCTTCATGATCTTCAGCGCCTCGCGGCTGCACAGGAAGACGCTGGTCAGGTTGGTGTCCATCATCTTCCCCCATTGCTCCAGCGTGAGCTCGTGGGTCGCGCCGCCCGAGGCCATGCCGGCATTGTTCACCAGGACGTCGAGGCGGCCGTATGTGTCCTTGGTCTGTTTGAACAGGTTGAGGATGTCGGCCTCGCTGGTGACGTCGGTCTTCACCGCGAGCGCGTCGCCGCCCTTGTCCTTCACCGCCTTCACCAGCGCCTCGAGCTTGTCGAGGCTGCGCGCCGCGAATACGGTCTTGGCGCCTTCCGCGGCGAAGGTATTTGCGATCGCCTTGCCGATGCCGTCGCTGGCGCCGGTGACGATGGCGACGCGACCCGTAAGCTGACCCATCATTGTTCTCCCAACTGAAATTTCGGCGCCACGCTGTCATGTGGCGCGGGCGCTTGCAAGTTCGCCCCGCGCCATGATTAGTGCGCGCGGAATAAGACAGCAATTGTGGGGATGGGAATGGTCGAGCGCGTCGCGATCGAATCCGAGGGATTGAAGCTGGCCGGCCTGCTGCATATTCCGGACGGCCTGAAGCCGGGCGAGAAACGGCCGGCCTTCCTGGTGCTGCATGGTTTCGGCGGCAACAAGGAAGGCGAACAGGGCGCCTGGGCAACCCGGACGCTGCTTCAATGGGGCTATATCTGCCTGCAGATCGATTTCCGCGGCTGCGGCGAAAGCGAGGGCGTGCGCGGCCGCATCGTCCCGCAGGAAGAGGTGATCGACGCGCAGAACGCGATCTCCTTCCTCGAGACGCGCGCCGAGGTCGATCCCAAGCGCATCGCGATCTGCGGCTCGAGCCTCGGCGCAGCCGTCGGCATCGTCACTGCCGGGTCCGACAAGCGCGTCGCCGCGCTGATCTCGCAGGGGGGCTGGGGTTCGGGCCCACGCAAGTCGATGCAGCAGCATCCGCCAGGCGAGGCCTGGAACAAGTTCCTCGGCATGATCATGGAGGGCGTGCGCCACCGCGAGCGCACCGGCGAGTCGCTGATGGTCGAGCGCTTCGACATCGTGCCGGTGCCGGAAAAGCTGCGCGCGCTGCTGCGCGACGGGCATATGCAATTCACGGCGGAAACCGCGCTTGGCATTTTCCTGTTTCATCCCGAAAACGCCATCGGCGCGATCGCGCCGCGGCCGGTGCTGCTGCTGCACGCGGTGCGCGACTCGGTCACGCCCTCGGCGGAGTCGATCGAGCTCTATAAGCACGCCAAGTCGCCGGTCGAACTGCACCTGATCGACAATGCCGATCATTTCATGTTCGCGGAATCGAACCCGCGCGTAACCAACATCGTGAAAGACTGGCTGACGGCGTATTTTCCGCTGGAGGGGAAGTTGCCATAGGTCTCTCGTCGTGGCCTGGCTTGCCTTGGCCATGACCGATGACGGATTGAGATTGGGCTTCGCAGCGCGAAGAAGTGCTACGCGCTCATCCCGCCATCCGCCATCAGCGTCGTCCCGGTCGTGAAGCTCGATTGATCCGACGCCAGGAACAGCGCGGATTTCGCGATCTCGTCGGGGCGCGCATGGCGGTGCAGCGGGATCGCCTGGTCGAGCATCTTGGTCGCATCGATGCCGCCGGCCATCTTGCCGATGCCGTGTTCGATGTTGAGCTGGAATTCGTTGTCGATCGGTCCTGGATGCAGCGTGTTGCAGCGGATGCCGCGCCGCGCCGCGCCCTTGGCGACGCTGCGCATCAGGCCGACCTGCGCGTGCTTGACCGTGACATAGGCGCAGGCGCCGCCGCCGTCGCCTTTCACGCCGACGATGCTCGACGTGATGATGATGCTGCCGCCATCGTTCATCTGCGGCAGTCCGTATTTGCAGGCGAGGAACGCGCCGCGGATATGCACCGCGACGACGGAATCGAACACGTCTTCGGGGTATTCCTCGATCGGCGTGACCACGCCGGAATTGCCGGCATTGCTGAACAGCACGTCGATCTTGCCGAATTTCGCCACCGTGGCGTCGATATAGGCCTTGGTCTGGTCGCTCTTGCTGACGTCGGCGGCGAAGATCGTGACATTCGGGCTGTTGAGAGCATCGCTGGCACGCTTGAGGTCGGCCTCGCGCAGGTCGACCAGCATCACCTTGGCGCCTTCCGCCACGAACAGCCTGGCGCTGGCAAGGCCGACGCTGCCGGCGCCACCGGTGATGACGCAGGTTTTCCCGTCGAGCGATCCCATGAAGTCCTCCCCCGTTTTGCGGAAGAGTGCGTCAGGACAGGCGGATCAAGCAAGTCCGCGTCGTCTGCGCCGATCCGTCCCGCTCAGCGAAGGTTGATCCGCACCGGGACGACCATCGGGAATGATCCGCCGGGCATTTCAGGCGGCGGCGGTGGCAAGGGTTGTGCGCGGTTGACTGCGGCCACGGCCGCGTCGTCGACCGATGCGACCCCGCTGCCACGTGCGACACGTGCGCTCGAAACGTGGCCATTCCGGTCGACCGTGAATGAGACCGACGCGATGAAAACACCCAACTGGTTGCGGTCGGACGGGACGTGAAGGTTGCGTTGGATCTGCGCCGACAGGCGGCTGTGCCAGCTTGAGCGTACGCTGGCGAGGTTTTCACTCGGCATGCCCTGGTTCGGCGCCGCAGCCACTTCGGCGATGCGCTTCTGCGGCCTCGGCGCCGTGGTGGCGACAGCCTTCGGCTTCGGCGGCGGGAGCTTCTTCTCGGGCGGCGGCGGAGGCTCGATCGCCACGGCGTTGGGCGGGGGTGGCGGCTCCGGGGGCGGCGGCGGTTCTTCCGGCGGCGGAATCTCAGCCACTTCTTCCGGCGGTGGCGGCTCCGGCTGCAGCTCCTGAATGATCGGATCGGGCGGCGCTTCGGTCGGCAGCACCTCCGGCGCGGCCGGGATGGCGGCGAGTTCGATCACCAGCGCGGCGGCCGGCTCCCCTTCCGTAGGCGCTGGCCAGTTGATCAATGCCGCGGTGGCGCCGGCATGCGCCAGCGCCACGATCGCCGCGCTCGCGACCCAGCGTATCCAGTCGCGGTTGTCGATGCTCATGGACCGGCGGGCTTTTCCAGGCCGACCAGCGCGACCTTGAGATAACCCGCGCCGCGCAACAGGTTCATCACCTCCATCACGTCGCCATAGGGCACGGTCTTGTCGGCGCGCACGAATACGCGCGTTTCCTTGTCGCCGTTGGTCGTCTTGGTGAGCACCGGGCCCAGCATGTCGCGGGCAACGACGTTGTCGGACAAAGAGAGCGTCAGGTCGCTCTTGATGGTGAGGAATAGCGGCTTGTCCGGGCGCTGCTGCGTTTGCGCCGTGGAAGACGGCAGATCGACAGCGATATCGACGGTGGCAAGCGGCGCCGCGACCATGAAGATGATCAACAGCACCAGGATCACGTCGATGAATGGCGTGACGTTGATCTCGTGATTGTCCGGCAAGTCGTCGTCGCCGTGATGGAGGCGCGCGCTCATGAGGTCACTCCGCGGCGGCGGAGAAAGCACGCCGCGAGGGCGTGGCGATCTGCGCCGGCCGGTCGAGGTCGCGGCTGACCAGGCGCAGCACCGCGGCGGACGTGTCGCCGAGCAGCGCGCGATGCCCCGCGATCGAGCGCGCGAACACGTTGTAGATCATCACCGCGGGAATCGCCGCGACCAGACCCATCGCGGTGGCGAGGAGCGCTTCGGCGATGCCGGGCGCGACCACCGCGAGGTTGGTGGTGTGCGACTTCGAGATCCCGATGAAGCTGTTCATGATACCCCACACCGTGCCGAACAGGCCGACGAAGGGCGCGGTCGCGCCAATGGTGGCCAGCACGGAGGTGCCGCGCGTGATGCGCCGGCTCGCCGCCGCCTCAAGCCGGTCGAGCCGCGACGCGACGCGCTCCTTCACCCCCTCCTTGCTATCCTTGCTCGGCAGGTCGCCGGAAAGCCGCAACTCGGTCACCGCGGCTTCGACGAATTGCGCAGCCGCGCCGAAACTCGCGTCGATGGTCTGGGCTGCATCATTCACTGTCGCGGTGTCGCTCAGGGCCGCGAGTGCGCGCTGGATGCGCCGGTTGGCAGTCAACAATTCGATGCTCTTGGCGAGCCATACCGTCCAGGTCACCACCGATGCGAAAGCAAGGCCGAGCATCACGGCCTTCACCACGATGTCGGCGTTGAGGAACATCCCCCACGGCGTCAGGTCGCGCGGCAGCAGCCCGGTGCCGATCGCCGGCGCCGCTTCCTGAGCGCTCGCGCCGCCAACCAGCAGCAGCAACACCACGCCGGCCAGCAGCGGGATGCGGAAATGGTTGAGGCGGAGTGACGCAGTCTGGGTCATGGGCTCAGCCGATCTGGCGCAATGTTACATTGTTCAGGGGCGGTCTGTCGCCCGCGAGGGCGGCCTGATCGGCCCGAAACGCGCCGCACGGCGCAGCGCTGATGATCGAATATCTGGATTCCCGCGCTGCAATCAACGTAAATCAACAGTTTTTAATCATTCAAAACGCAGCTTCAGCGTAGATATATAGTTTTGAATTCTTCTAATTAAAGTATTTCTTCCTTGTATTTATTCCAAATCCAATAGAGTTCGCAATCGATAAAAGATATTGCGATGAGTTTGTGGCCATTGTTAGGATAAATACTTGAAATCCTTAGTATTTAACAGTTCTAAACAAAGCAAGTCGTGCTTGGGGGCGTCAATGTCGCGTGTGTCGAAGCTGCAGAAGAGAAATCCCGCTAACAAGATCAGGACAAAGTCATCGCAGAGGAGCGCCAGCGCGCCGGGACCGATCAGGGCGGTGGTTCGCGGTCCCTACGCTCATGTGGTGGTCAGCCTCGCCTCCGTGATGCTGGCCGGCAGCGTTCATGCGCAGACCGTGCTGCCGACGGTCGAAGGCGAAGGGCAGAGCGGCGGCGGCTATCAGGCCACCCAATCAAGCCTGTCACGTATTCCGACGCCGCTGCGCGACACGCCGCAGACGGTGAACGTGGTCACCCAGCAGGTGATCCAAGAGCAGCGGGCGACCACAGTGGTCGAGACACTGCGCAACGTCCCCGGCATCACCTTCAACGCCGGCGAAGGCGGCACCCAGGGCGACAACATCAACATCCGTGGCTTTACCGCCCGCAACGACTTCTATCGGGACGGCGTCCGCGACCCGGGCTGGTACACGCGCGATGCGTTCTCGGTGCAGCAGGTCGAAGTTCTCAAAGGGCCGTCGTCCTTTCTGTTCGGCCGTGGCTCCACCGGCGGCGTCGTGAACATCACCAGCAAGCTTCCGCAGTGGAACGACTTCGTCGATATCGAGGCCACGGGTTATTCGGCGCCGGGCGGCCGGGTGAATCTCGATATGAAGAAGAAGTGGAACGACCGGGTGGCAACCCGCGTCGAGGTCCTCGGCATGGATACCAACGTCGCCGGCCGGGACTATGCGAACGTCAAGCGGTTCGGGTTTGCGCCGTCTGTCTCGTGGCTTGCGGGAGATCGCACCAAGCTCACGGCAAGCTACATCTACCAGAAGGACAACAATATCCCGGACTACGGCATCATCATGCTGCCGGGCTCGTTCTTCGGCAGCACGGTTGGGCGCCCGGCGCCGGTCCCGCGCAACACATTCTATGGGCAGATGAAGCAGTCGCTCAATGACGTTGAAAACGTCGATGCGAATATCGCGACCTTCAAGATCGAGCATGAATTCGACAACGGCTTCAAGTTCGATAACACAACGCGATACACCAAGGTCGATCGGTTTACGCGCGTGCGCGCCGTGCAGGCCAATGCGACAAACATCTTCAATGCGCCGGTCGGCGGTGTCGCAGGCCTGCCGTTGAACGCCAATCTCGCGAATTACTACGTCGCAAATACCAACCACTTCCAGAACAACACGATCAATGAGCAATTGACCAACCAGACGACGTTGGTCGGCAAGTTCAACACCGGAACGTTTGAACACACGACGGTGTCCGGAGTTGAGCTGAGCCGGGAAAATCGCGACCACTACCGCACCATGATCACAGGTGCCAGCCGCGTTAATATCGCGGCGCCGGACCCTTACCCGGCCGCTGCGGGCGTGCTGGCGCCGACCACGGCATTGACGTCCGCGAACAGCAGAACAGTGGGTGTCTTCGTATCTGATCAGATCAAGATCAATCGATACTTCGAACTGCTGGCCGGTCTTCGCTTCGACCGCTTCGATTCTCAGCAGCGCGTCTATACATTGACGACGGGTACGACGACGGTGACCGCACTCGGGAACGGCACAACCCCGGCATATCTGGACAGCGGCAACCAGTTCCTCAGCTATCGCGTTGGCGCTGTCGCGCATCCGGTGCCGGAGATGAGCCTCTATTACATGCGCGGCACGTCGGCGAACCCGGCGGCAGAATTTGTTGCGCTGACCAACGGACAGCAGAACCTGGACCCGGTGACCAACATCACCGATGAAGTCGGTGTGAAGTATGATGTGCTGGGCGGTGCAGTGAGTCTGACGGCTGCGATATTCCGCACCGAGCAACAAAACGCATACGAGAATCTAGGCACGACCGCCGCGCCCAACTTCGTCACGGTCGGCACGACCCGGGTGCAGGGTTTCGAGGCCGGGATCGTCGGCCGATTGACCCGCCAGTGGAACGTGATGCTCGGCTATACCTATCTCGACAGCGCGGTGGTTTCGACCGTCACCGTCGCCAATATCGGCAACCGGTTGGCCAACACGCCGCAGCATAGCGGGTCGGTCTGGACGACCTATGACTTCACGCCGAAACTGACCATGGGCGGCGGCGCTTTCTACGTCGGGGACCGATTCACCAGCGTGGCGAACACCTCGCTGGCGCCGGGTTACTGGCGGGTTGATGCGATGGCGGCCTACAAGGTGACCGATCGCTTCACGATGCAGCTCAACGTTTACAATCTCGCCGATACCGTGAACTACGAGTCGCTCGCCGGCGCTGGCTGGGTCGTGCCTGGGCCGCCTCGATCGGTGTCTCTGACCGGCAGGGTCCAATTCTGATCGCCGTCCGGCCTCGCTGAGCTTGAAGATGCACTGGTAACACTGCTGCCGATGCGGTGTTTTGAAGGACCGACATCATGATGGTGCATATCCCCAACGTGCTCACGCCCGACGAAGTCGAGCGTTGCCGCGAGGTGATGCAGAAGGCCGGATGGGCCGACGGGCGGATCACTGCCGGCCATCAGTCCGAGAAGGTGAAGTTCAACCTGCAGCTTCCGGAAGATGCGCCGGAAGCGCGTGAACTCGGCGACATGGTGCTCAAGGCGCTCGGCCGCAATCCGCTGTTCATGTCGGCGGTGCTGCCGCAGCAGGTGTTTCCGCCGCTATTCAACCGCTACGACGCCGGCATGACGTTCGGCTCGCATGTCGACAACGCGGTGCGCTCGCACGCGATCGCGCCGATCCGCATCCGCACCGATGTCTCTTCCACGCTGTTCATCTCGGAGCCCGAGGATTATGACGGCGGCGAGCTCGTGGTCGAAGACACCTATGGCAGCCATTCGGCCAAGCTGCCGGCCGGCGACATGATCGTCTATCCCGGGACCAGCCTGCACAACGTCACCCCGATCACGCGCGGTTCGCGCGTCGCTTGCTTCTTCTGGACCCAGAGCATGATCCGCGACGTCAGCAAACGCGCGCTGCTGTTCGACCTCGACATGTCGATCATGGGATTGTCGCGCGACCACCCCGAGCATCCCTCGGTGGTGCAGCTCACCTCAGTCTATCACAACCTGCTGCGCCAGTGGGCCGAGGTATAGCGGATCAGGTTTTGCGCCCTTGATCATGGTTCCCGCGGCGTGAAATGCTCCGGCCGATCAATTCGCCCCGGGGGAGGACCGATGAGCCGCGGAACAGCAGTTTGAGCGATTTGTCGCGGCTTTGGATGCCGGGTCCGTTCCGGGTCCGTAATTTCCGATATCAATGGTCTGCCGACCTTCTCACGTCATGGGCGTTCGAGATGGAGGCGCTGATTCTCGGTTGGTATATCCTGGTCGAGACCGGCTCGGTGGTGCTGCTGACCGTGTTGTGGGCCTTGATGCTGGTCGGCGTTCTGGCCGCGCCGATGTTCGGCGTGATCGGAGACCGGATCGGCCACCGCAACCTGCTGGCCGGGATGCGTGCCTTCTACATGGTCCTGGCGATGACCATGGCGACTCTCGCCTTCTCCGGTGCGCTGCGGCCGCTTTACGTCTTCATCATCGCGGCGCTGATGGGGCTCGTGCGCACCTCGGATCTTGGCGTGCGCGGCGCGCTGGTTGGGACCAGCGTGCCGCATGAGCGGCTGGTCGGCGCGCTGAGCATCTCGCGCACCACCACCGATTCAGCACGCATGGCCGGGGCACTCGCCGGCGCCGGGCTGGCGTCACTCTTCGGCATCGGCCCGGCCTATGTCGTCGCGGCCGGCTTTTACGCCGTGAGCGCGCTGCTCACGCTGCGTGTCGCGGCAGAGGCCAAGCCGCCGGAGACCGGCGCGGTGGCCTACGTCTCGCCCTGGCGCGATTTGAAAGAGGGGATTGCCTATGTCTGGGCGTCGCCGAAGTTGCTCGCGGCGATGTGGCTCGCGTCGCTGATCAACCTCACCGGGTTTCCGCTGCTGAACGGCCTGCTGCCCTACGTCGCCAAGGACGTCTATCACGTCGATCAGGCCGGCCTCGGCTATCTGATCGCGAGTTTCGCGTTCGGGGCGCTGGTTGGTTCGCTCGCGCTGACAATCGTCGGCCGCCGTTTCCATCTCGAACGTGTGATGATCGTCTCGACGGCGATCTGGCACGCGTTGCTGCTATTCTTCGCGCAGACCACGACGCTGATGAGCGGTATGGCCTGGTTGTGGATCATCGGTTTCGTGCAAAGCCTGAGCGTAGTCTCGATCGGCATCATCCTGCTCCAGCACGCCACGATACGGTTCCGCGGCCGGGTGATGGGTGTGCGCATGCTGGCGATCTATACCCTGCCGGTCGGCCTGTTGATTGCTGGGCCGCTGATCGGTCAGGTCGGCTTTCACACAACGGCCACCATTTATGCCTGCGTTGGTCTGCTGCTCACGCTGGTCATCGCGATGCGGTGGCGCGCCGATGTCTGGACCGCCCCGGATCTGACCAGCATCCGATAGGAAGCGCTTGCGCATGCGCGACAATTCGCGCGATCCTGGGCGTTGCCGGCGGCCGTTGCCGGAAGCGTGTCGAATCGTGCAAATCTCTGCCCGGGCCTGCGAGCGATTCGTCGCTCCACGAAACGACTGGAGACGACCGGTGAAGACATTGAGTTTGGCGTTGATGCTTCTGGCCGTGGCGACCGTGTCGGTTAAGGCCCAGGAAACGCGCTTCGAGCAGAGCCTCCGTCTTCTCGATCCCGATACCCGCTTCGATCAAGTCTGCGATGTTGCGGCTATGAACGCGATCAGGCGCGACGCCAAGCAATTCAGGCCCGATCGCGCGGTGAGCAGCGCGATGTCGAATACGCGCACCAGCGGCAACACCATGGAAGGAACCGGTGGCGCGTTCCGCAGCAAGGGGGAGTGGTACCAGTTCTCCTTCACCTGCACCGTGTCGCCCGACCGCATGAAGGTTGTGTCGTTCACCTACAAGACGGGCGAGGCGATCCCCGAATCCAAATGGGCCAATTTCGGCCTCTTCCGCTAGCGCCGCGTCGCGTCCATAGCGTTTTCGAGCGAAGTGGATACCGGTTCGCGTGAAGAAAATGCGTCGAAATAACGATCTAGAGCCCCGGCTTTGATTCCATCAAAGCCGGAAAGGCTCTAGGCTGTGGCGCGCCGCTCATCGAAACCGATGCAGGCCCGTCAGCATAGGATGGTCGACATGTTCCGACAACAAACCCGCGCCGCCGCTTTTGTCGTCCTGGCCCTGCTGACCGCGGGTCCGGGCATCAGCCAGGCGGCAGCGCAAGGCGCGGCGCCTGACTATGCCGCCCTGATTGCGGCAACCGACCGCGCCGACACCGATCGCGAGACCGACAAGCGACGCAACCCGGTGCAGTTGCTCAGCTTCACCGGCATTCGCCCGGGCATGAAGGTGCTCGATCTCGGCGCCGGCGGCGGCTACAGCACCGAACTGGTGGCCCGCGCTGCGGCGCCAAACGGCGTCGTCTATGGTCAAAATCCCGCAGACGCCGCCGAGCGAGCCAAGGCGGCATTCGAGGCGCGGATGAAGCGGCCGGCGATGAAGGATGTCGTGGCGGTGACTCAGCCCTTCGACGACCCGCTACCCGCCGGCGTCAGTGGGCTCGACGTGATCACCTTCTTCTTCGCCTATCATGATGTGACCTACATGAAGGTCGATCGCACCGCGATGAACCGCAAGCTGTTCGCCGCGCTTAAGCCCGGCGGCATGCTGGTGATCGCAGATCATTCCGCCGCGGCGGGCCAGGGCATCACCGTCGCCAGCACGCTGCATCGCATCGAGGAAAGCGTGTTGCGCCAGGAGATCGAAGCGGCCGGCTTCAAGCTGGTGGCGGAAGGCAATTTCCTGCGCAACCCGGACGACAAGCGCGACTTCAACGTCAACCGCCGCACCGGCCCGGTCGACGAATTCGTGCTGCGCTACCAGAAGCCGAACTGAGTTACGCCGTCACAGGAAACCGCAGTGCCGATTTTGCCTTGGCTTTGGCGGCCTCGACCTCGCGGTCGCGCGGCGGCGTGTTGGCGACGAGATCATGCAGCAGGTTTTGCGCCGCCTCGTAGACCTGCTGCACCGCGCGGTCGAACGCGACTTGGTTCGCCTTCGATGGCTTGCTGAACCCGGACAGTTTGCGCACGAACTGGATCGAGGATGCATAGATCTCGTCATGCGTCGCGGGCGGCTCGAAATTATGCAGGGTCTTGATGCGGGGATGTCCCGGTCGATGTTGAAATTGGAAGGCAGGCGTTGCTCACCTTGAGCCGGTAGGCTCGGGGTGTCGAAACCGCAAAGGAGAGCAACGCCATGAAGAAATCTACCACATCTCCCGCCGCCGTGCCGACGG
>CANKHJ010000055.1 GCA_947481635.1 Bradyrhizobiaceae bacterium | reverse complement strand
GTGCGCTACAGAGGGAAGGAAATGGCGGAGTAGGACGCCGCCGGGACCATCCAGGAATCAGACCATGGCCATCGAGCAATTCATCGCCAACGAGGTGAAGTCCAACGACGTCGTGCTGTTCATGAAGGGCACGCCGTCCTTCCCGCAATGCGGCTTCTCCAGCCAGGTGGTGCAGATCCTGGATTACCTCGGCGTGCCCTATAAGGGCCTGAACGTGCTGGAGTCGGATGACCTGCGCCAGGGCATCAAGGACTTCTCCAACTGGCCGACCGTGCCGCAGCTCTACATCAAGGGCGAATTCGTCGGCGGTTGCGACATCATCCGCGAGATGTTCCAGGCGGGTGAACTCCAGCAGGTCATGAAGGAAAAAGGCCTGCCGGTGAAGGAAACCGCCTAGCCGCCTTCCACGTCACTCCTCTGTGATTCCGTAAGCCTCTCCGCACGCGCTAGGTTGCGCACGAACGCGCCCGGCAACAGGGCGCGCGCCAGGGAGGATGGGGATGCGTGCATTCTTTGTGGGTGGCGTCTGCGCCGCCGTTTCGATTGCGATGGCCGCGACCGCCGTCGCCAAGATCACCGAAATCCGCATCGACCTGACCGAGCCTTTCGCCGACGGCGCGAGCTACGGCGCGGCCGGCGCCTATGTCCGTATCAAGGGCGTCGCCAAGGGCGAACTCGATCCGAAATCGCCGCAGAACGCCGTCATCGCCGATCTCGACAAAGCGCCGGTGAATGCGCGCGGCATGGTCGAATACGAGACCGATTTTTTCATCCTGCGGCCGGCCGATCCGGCCAAGGGCAGCGGCGTGTTGTTTTACGAGGTGGTCAATCGCGGCCAGAAATTCCTGTTCCCCTGGCTTGAGGAAGCGCGCGCAGCCGTTCCGGTGATCAACGATCCGAAGCTCGCCAGCGACGCCGGCCTGGGTTTCACGCTCGGCCGTGGTTACAGCCTGGTGTGGTCCGGTTGGGACCCAGATGCGCCGACCGCGAATAACGGCCTCGTCACACGCGTGCCGATGGCGATGGAAAACGGCAAGCCGGTGACGCGCCGCATCCGCGAGGAAATCCTGATCGGCACGCGCGGTCCGGCCGACGTCACGGTGGCGCGGCTCGCCTATCCGGCGGCCTCGACCGATAAATCCAAAGCGCGGCTGACGGTGCGCAGCAAGGAGAGCGACACCCGCACCGAGATTCCCGCGGACCAGTGGGACTTCGTCGACAATCGTTCGATCAAGCTGCTGCCGGAAGGCGCCAAGTTCACGCCGATCCGGATTCATGAACTCTGGTACGAGGCCACCGCGCCGAAGATCGTCGGCATCGGCTATGCCGCCACGCGCGACCTGGTCTCGTTCCTGCGCAATGAGAAGGCCGACGCGAAGGGTACGCCGAACCCGATGCTGTCTGCCGCCGGCCAGAGCGCGGTGCGCCACACGCTCGCCTTCGGCATTTCGCAAAGCGGGCGCTATCTGCGCCACCACGTCGAACTCGGCATGAACAAAGACGAGGGCGGGAAGCGCGTGTTCGACGGCGTGCTCGCGCACATCTCCGGCGCCGGCAAGGTGTTCGCCAACCACACCTTCGCGATGCCCGGCCGCACCGCGACCCAGCACGAGGATCGCTATTATCCCGAGAACTGGTTCCCGTTCAGCGCGGCCACCACCACCGATCCGGTCAGCGGCCGCACCGCAGCGCTGCTGCGCGGTGACGCCAGCGATCCGCTGCTGATGGAAACCAATAGCTCGACCGAGTATTGGCAGAAGGGCGCGTCGCTGCTGCATATCGATCCGGCCGGCAAAGCCGACCTGACACTGCCTGCGAACGCGCGCGCCTATCTGATCGCCGGCACGATGCATGCGGGCCGCGCGAACGTCACGCCGACCGCGGGCGCCTGCGCTAATCTCAGCAACCCGCATAATCCGGCGCCGGCGTTGCGCGCGCTGGTCGCCGCACTGGAAGACTGGGTAGTGAGAGGCACCGCGCCGCCGCCGAGCCGCGTGCCGACGCTCGCGCAACGCAACGCGGTCGATGCCGGCAGTGCCGCCATGCCGGTGGTGAAGGACTTCGTCCGTGCATCCGGCGGAAATCGGCTGGCGCCACCGGTCGACTGGATCGACCCACCGGCGAGCGGCGTGACGAACTATCCGACGCATGTCTCGGCGGTGGACGCGGACGGCAACGAGACCGCAGGCATCAGGCTGCCGCCGATCGCGGTGCCGCTCGCCACCTATACCGGCTGGAACGAGTATCGCGCGGTGCCCGGCGAGCTCTGCGATCGCACCGGATCGTATCTGCCCTTCGCCAAGACCAAGGCGGACCGCGATGCCGCCGCTGACCCGCGCCAGTCGGTGCAGGAGCGCTACGCCTCGCGCGCCGAGTATGTCGCCAAGGTCAAAGCCGCGGCCGACATGCTGGCCGCGGAACGCCTGCTGCTGCCGGCCGACGTCGCGGCTTATGTGACGGCGGCGGAAGCGAGCGACCGCTTCTGAACAGTCGAGGGGACAAAAGAAAAAGCCCCGGCTCGCGCCGGGGCTTTTGATTGTCAGGCGGGTCGCGCGATCAGCGCGAGTAGAACTCGACCACCAGATGCGGCTCCATCGCGACCGGGTAGGGGACGTCGGTCAGCGTCGGGATGCGTGACATCTTGGCGGTGAACTTGGTGTGATCGACCTCGATGTAATCCGGCACGTCGCGCTCGGGCAGATCCTTCGCCTCGAGCACCATCACCATTTCCTTCGACTTGTCGCGGACCTCGATCAGGTCGCCGACCTTGACGCGATAGCTCGCGATGTTGACGCGACGGCCATTCACCTTGACGTGGCCGTGATTCACGAACTGGCGCGCGGCGAACACGGTCGGAACGAACTTGGCGCGATAGACCATCGCGTCGAGGCGGCGCTCCAGCAGGCCGATCATGTTGGCGCCCGAGTCACCCTTCATCCGGATGGCCTCGTCGTAGATCGCGCGGAACTGCTTCTCGGTGATGTTGGCGTAGTAGAAGCGCAGCTTCTGCTTGGCGCGCAGCTGCACGCCATAGTCGGAGAGCTTGCCCTTGCGGCGCTGGCCGTGCTGGCCGGGGCCGTATTCGCGGCGGTTGACGGGGCTCTTCGGGCGGCCCCAGATATTCTGGCCCATACGGCGGTCGATCTTGTACTTCGCCTCGTGGCGCTTGCTCATCGCGTCCTCATGTCGTGTTGCATGTGAGGATCGCGCCCTCCTCTGTCCGGTAGCTTTTGGCCGCACGGACTGACAGGCGTGACCTTTAAAAGCGCAAGGCCTCGCCACGGGTCGCGAAACGCTACGCGGGCCAAAGCGGCCCGCGAGCAGGCGGTTTCTAGGCGGATTGGGCGGGAGTGTCAAACTTGCCGCATTGGTTCAGACCGAGCCCGGAAAGGGCCTGAACCAGGGTCGCCGACGGCTCCTGCGACGCCGTGAACAGCGCCAGCGAGGGCTGCGGTTCCACGGTTCCAGAGCGGGGCCCCAGCAGGTCGGCGACCCGGCGGGCGATCGCGGGGGCCGGGTCGATCCAGTCCACCGGCCAGGGGGCCAGGCGCTTCATCTGGGACAATAACAGGGGGTAGTGGGTGCAGGCCAGGACCACGGTGTCGGTGCGCCGGCCGTCGGTCTCGACGAAGCAGGGGCCGATCTCGCCGGCGATTTCGGCGTCCGATACCGGCTCGCCGCGCAGTTCCCGTTCGGCAAGCGAGGCAAGCTGCGCCGCGCCGACCAGAGTGACGTCGCAGCCCTGGCTGAATTCACGGATCAGCGCCTTGGTGTATTCGCGCCCGACCGTCGCCTCGGTGCCCAGCACCGTGACGCGCCGGCTGACCGAAGCGGCACAGGCCGGCTTGATCGCCGGCACGGTGCCGACGAACGGCACCGAAAACTGCGCGCGCAACGCCGGCAACGCGATGGTGGAGGCGGTGTTGCAGGCGATTACCACCAGCGCCGGCTGATAGGCCGCGATCGCTTGTCCGATCACCGCCACCACTCGCGGCACCAGGATGTCTTCCGGGATGCGCCCGTAAGGAAAGCAGGCATCATCCGCGAGATAGACATGGCGCGCATCCGGGCGCGCCTTCGCGATCTCGCGATAGACCGTCAGGCCGCCAAGACCGGAATCAAATGTGACGATGGTCGGCGCGGACGTCAGAGGCGGTTGGTCTCGACCAGATCGAGTTGCGGACGCTCGCGTTCACGTGTGGCCGGCGGCTGCACAGCGGCGGCCGCCGCTTTCTTCTCGCGTCGCGCGCGCGGAGCAATCAATCCGCTGACGACCGTGAAGGTCGCGAGCAGGATCGCGGCGAGGTTGCCGTCGTGATAGCCGGCAAAGGCAACCGCGCCGAGCGCATAGGCCCAGAACGGAAAGGCGAGGGTGGAGACGACGGCATTGGTGAACCAGGCGTCGCCATCTTCGCGCACATACCAGATGAACAGCGGCGTCAGTACCATCGCAACGACCAGTGCGCCGACGGCAATGGTCGCGACCGGGAAGCCGGCCATCCCCGCGCTGGGGCCGGATTTCGTCGCCTGCGAGAGAATGGCGTTGATGAAAATGAAGAAGGCGATCACCTCGAACGGCACATATTTGGTGACGCGTTCGAGGTAATTGTCGGCGACCTGGACGCCGTGCCCGCTGGCTGGCGCCAGGAAGTTTTCCATTCCCGGCAGGTCGGCACTCGTCGCCGGCCGCGGCACCCGCACCAGACGCCCCATTTGACCCTCCACCCTCGAATCCCAGCCTGAAAGCTTAGGTTGTGGATTCTGAGGCCGCAAAGGATCGGCTGTTGAAAACTGTGGATGCCGCCAGACAGCGGTGGATAGTGGCCGGGGTTAGCTCCGGCCGAACACCCGCTGGAAGATCGTGTCGACGTGTTTGAGGTGATAGCCGAGGTCGAAATTCACCTCGATTTCCTCTGCGCTGAGATATTTGCGCACGTCCGCGTCGGCCTTGAGCAGGTCGAGGAAATTGCCTTCGCCACGCCATACCGGCATCGCGTTCCGCTGCACCAGCCGGTAGGCATCCTCGCGCGCGGCGCCCTTCTGCGTCAGTGCGATTAGCACGCGCTGTGAGTGGATCAGGCCGCCGAGGCGATCGAGATTCTTCTGCATGTTGGCCGGGTAGACCATCAGCTTGTCGACGACGCCGGCCAGCCGCGCCAGCGCGAAGTCGAGCGTCACGGTGGCGTCTGGGCCGATCATGCGCTCGACCGCGGAATGCGAGATGTCGCGCTCGTGCCAGAGTACGACGTTCTCCAAAGCCGGTGTCACCGCGCTGCGCACGATTCGGGCGAGGCCGGTGAGATTCTCGGTCAGCACCGGATTGCGCTTATGCGGCATCGCGGACGAGCCCTTCTGGCCCTCCGAAAAGAACTCCTCCACCTCCAGCACTTCGGTGCGCTGCAGATGGCGGATCTCGGTCGCAAGCCGCTCGACCGACGAGGCGATCACGCCGAGCACCGCGAAATACATTGCATGTCGGTCGCGCGGGATGACCTGGGTCGAGACTGGCTCGACCGCCAGGCCCATCGCCTTGGCGACGTGTTCTTCGACGCGCGGATCGACCTGCGCGAAGGTGCCGACCGCGCCGGAAATCGCGCAGGTCGCGACTTCCTTGCGCGCCGCAATCAGCCGCTCCTTGGCGCGCGAGAATTCGGCATAGGCGAAGGCGAGCTTCACGCCGAAGGTGGTCGGCTCGGCATGAATGCCATGCGAGCGGCCGATAGTCGGCGTCAATTTATGCTCGAAGGCACGGCGTTCGAGGGCTGCGAGCAGCGCGTCGAGATCGGTCAGCAACAGGTCGGCGGCGCGGGTGAGCTGCACGTTGAACGTGGTGTCGAGCACATCGGACGAGGTCATGCCCTGATGCACGAAGCGCGCTTCCGGGCCGACGATCTCGGAAAGATGGGTGAGGAAGGCGATGACGTCGTGTTTCACCTCGCGCTCGATCTCGTCGATGCGCGCGACGTCGAAGGTCGCGTTGCGGCCTTTCTCCCAGATGACCTTGGCGGCTTCCTTGGGGATCTTGCCGAGTTCGGCCATCGCGTCGGCAGCATGCGCCTCGATCTCGAACCAGATGCGGTAGCGGGTCTGCGGATCCCAGATCGCGGCCATTGCCGGCCGGGTATAGCGCGGGATCATGCGGCTTCCCCGCGTGCCATCAGCGACGCGTTGCGGATCGCGGCGATGTTGGCGCGGTAGTGATCCGGCGTGCCGCCCTTGAACACCGCCGAGCCCGCGACCAGCGCATTGGCGCCGGCCTTGACCACCAGCGGCGCGGTCTCCGGCGTGACGCCGCCATCCACCTCGATGTCGATCGGACGGCCGCCGGCGAGCGCGCGCAGACGTGTCACCTTATCGACCGCGTAGGGAATGAATTTCTGCCCGCCAAAGCCCGGATTGACCGACATCACCAGGATCAGGTCGACCAGGTCGATCACCGGCTCGAGCACGCTTTCCGGCGTTCCGGGATTGAGCGTGACGCCGACCTTCTTGCCGAGCGCCCGGATCGCCTGCAGCGAGCGGTGGATATGCGGCCCGGCCTCGACATGGATCGTGATCACATCGGCGCCGGCCTTGGCGAAGGCTTCGAGATAAGGGTCGCAGGGCGCGATCATCAGATGCACGTCGAAGATCTTGGACGTGTGCGGGCGCAGCGCCTTGATGACGTCCGGACCGATGGTGATGTTGGGGACGAAATGGCCGTCCATGACGTCGACATGCACCCAGTCGGCGCCGGCCGCGTCAATGGCGCGCACTTCCTCGCCGAGCCTGGCGAAGTCGGCCGAGAGGATGGATGGGGCGACGAAGAGGGGGCGCAACGCCTAGGTCTCCGTTAAGGGCATCGCCTAACATGGCGACCGGGGAGGAGCAATGCGCTGAGACCTCTGCCGCGTCGAGCCCCGTCTGCCTATCTTCCCCAAGAGAGCACAGGACTTTTTCATGGCCAGGACCGATGCGGTCGTCCTCGGCGCCGGCATTGTCGGCACCTCGATCGCGCTACATCTCGTCAAGGCCGGCTTGTCGGTCGCGCTGGTCGACCGGCGCGGGCCGGGGGAGGAAACTTCCTACGGCAATGCCGGCATCATCGAAGGGCACACGGTTTTCCCGCCGGCCTTTCCACAGAACTTCGGCGCGCTGTTGCGGGTCGCGCTGAAACAGGCGCCGGAGGCGAATTACCACTGGAACGCGCTGCTGCAGGTCGCGCCCTGGCTGTGGTCGTTCCGCGCCGCGTCCCGGCCCGAGCGCCTGATCGAAACCGCGCAGATGGTGCGGCCGTTTTTCAACCAGGCGCTCCCCGAGCACGAAAACCTGATGGCCGAGTCCGGGGCCGCGCGCTACCTGCGCCGCGACGGCTGGCTCAAGCTCTATCGCCGCGACGCTAGCTTCACCGCGCTGCGCCGTGAGCTCGACGTCGCGTCAGGTTTCGGATTGCCGTTCGAGACGTTGGACACCGCGCAGGCGCTAGCGCGCGAACCGTCGCTGCGGCCGGTATTTCGTCATGCGGTGCTGTGGCCGGGCGTCGGGACGCTGACCAATCCGCTCGCCGTGACGCGGGCTTATGCCGAGCGATTTTCCGATCTCGGCGGGATCACGCTCACCGGAAATGCCCACACGCTGCACCGGTCCGGTTCGCGCTGGCGTCTCGACACGGCGGAAGGGGCGCTCGACGCCGATCATGCCGTGGTCGCGCTCGGACCCTGGGCGCCCGACGTGCTGAAGCCGCTCGGCATCGACCTGCCGATGACGGTCAAGCGCGGCTACCACCGCCATTTCCGCGCCACGGGAAATGCCGGCCTGACCCACACCATTCTCGACGCCGAAGTCGGCTATTGCCTCGCGCCGATGGAGCAGGGGATCAGGCTCACCACCGGGGCGGAATTCGCGCGCCGCGACGCGCCACCGACGCCGGTGCAGTTCGACCGGCTGATGCCGCAGGCCGCGGCGCTGTTTCCGCTCGGCGCGCCGGTCGAAGACCAGCCCTGGATGGGAAGCCGGCCGTGCTTTGCGGATTCGCGTCCGGTGATCGGCCGGGCGCCGGGGCAGAGCGGCCTGTGGCTCGCCGTCGGCCACGCGCATTGGGGGCTGACGCTCGGGCCGGCCACCGGCCGGCTGATCGCTGAGATGATGACCGGCAAGCCGACCTTCGTTGATCCGATGCCTTATGCCGCTGAACGCTTCCTGAAGTCGGCTTGAGTCGAATCTCGCAAGGCTTGTCTAAGTCTTTGAAATGATGACGGCCGGGGCGAGCCCCGGCCGTTGCCTTCATTCAATGTCTGGCTGCGTTTAGTCGACCGAGCGCACCACCGCCGAAGTCGGCCGTGAACTGACCGTCTGGATGCCGACCGCGGCGTCCTTGGCCATGACGGCGTCGTAGGCGGCCAGCGACTGCAGCGGCTCCTTGGCCTTCATGTGCACCAGCTTGTAGCCATTGGCCTTGAGCTGGACCAGCAATTCCGGCAGGGCCTTGGCGGTTGCCTGCTGGAAATCATGCATTAGAACAATGCCTTTGCCGTGGGTCTTCAGCTTCTGCATCACTTTAGCGATGACCTGTTCGGGCTTGCGCATGGTGAAGTCGAAGGAGTCGAGGTCGGTCGAGAACATCGCCACGCCGCGCTCGCCGAGATAGGCGACCAGTTCCGGCGGATGCTTCAGCGCCGGGAAGCGGAAGAACGGCGCCTGTTGCGCGCCGAGCGCCATGCGCACCGCGCTGATGCCCTTTTCGATCTCGTCCTTGGCCTCGTCGACCGACTTCTTGGACAGGTCGACATGGCTCCAGGTGTGGTTGCCGATGGTATGGCCGCCGGCGGCAACCTGCTTGAGGATGTCCGGATGCCAGACTGAATGCTTGCCGATTGGGAAGAAGGTCGCCTTGGAGCAATGGCTGGCGAGCGCGGCGAGAACCGCCGGGGTGTTCACCGGCCATGGGCCGTCATCGAAGGTCAGGACGACTTCGCCTGGACGCAGGAAGTCATGCTGCTTGAAATGCTCGAAACCGAAGCCCGGACCGCCGGTGGTATCGATCTCGACAGTACGCGCGACGCCGAGCGCATTCGGGTTGGCGCAACCGGTGGTCGCCGCGACCGGGGCACCGGAGGGCGCCGCGGCGAGCGCCGTGCCCGCCTTCGCAGAGGCGCCGATGGATTGGGCTTGAGCGGCGCTGAGAGCAGCGGCCAGGGACAGAGTCGTGCCGAGCACGATCGCTGTTGCGATACGCATTGCAACCTCCACAACAAACTTGGGCGATAGGAACCCCGGCCCCCGGGGAATGTCTTGGATTTATTCAGGGCCAAGCCCAGGGGTGAGTCAAGAAAACGTAAACAATCCGCCACGCCGATTCCGGATTAACATTACCTGCGTGGATTTCCGGCAACGATCATTGCCGCAATGCACCAAAGCGGTCGCGCCAACTCGGCTGCGCGCCCTCAAAAGGCAGCGCGTGCGCCTCATAGACCGCGCGCGCGATCGCCCGGGACAGGACGTTGGCCGCGATGGTTCCAAGTTCCGTCAGCGCGAAGAGCGGGTCGGCCAGTGGCTTCTTTCCTGTGGCGGCTGCGAACACCACGTCGCCGTCCAGCGGCGTGTGGACTGGATAGATCGCTCGCACCATGCCGGTCTGCGCCATGATCGCGAGCCGCGTGGCCTGGCCCTTGGTCAGGATCGCATCGGTCGCGACCACCGCCAGAGTGGTGTTCTCGCGCGGGTTCCCCTTGGTCACCGGAGCGAGCGCGGATGCCGGGAAGGATGCCGGCCAGCCGCGACCGCCATATTCCGTCCCCACCTCGAACGGCGCGGCCCAGAAATGCGGCCCGCCATCGATCATGGTGCTGCCTACGGCATTGACCGCGACCAGCGCGCCGACCGTGATCCCGCCCGGAGTCATGGCCGAAGCGGAGCCCAGACCGCCCTTGAGATCCGCGACCGTCGCGCCAAGTCCGGCGCCCACACTCCCGAGGCGGAACGACCGGCCGCATCCGTCGGCAGCCGCGTAGCCGAGATCGCGATAAGGCGCGAACCGCCCCCAGTTTTTGTCGCCGCCATTGAGCAGGTCGAACAGGACCGCACCGGGCACGATCGGCACCAGCGCGTCGCGTACCGCGAACCCGCGGCCACGCTCCCGCAGCCATGCCTGGATTCCGGCGCCGGCTTCCAGCCCCAGAGCCGAGCCGCCAGATAGCGCGAGCGCGTCAATCTGCGCCACGGTCCGCGAGGGATCGAGCAGATCGGTCTCCCGCGTGCCGGGCCCGCCGCCGCGCACGTCGACGCCGGCGACCGCGGGCTCCTCGAACACGATCGCGGTCACGCCGGAGGCGAGGCGCGCGTCATCCGCGTGGCCGACAAGCACGCCCGCGACATCGGTGATCAGGTTGCGCATGGCGTCCATCCTATCACCGCCCGATCACTTCCGGGGGAGAGGCGACACGGGCGCTTGCGCCATCCGCCGTGCTGTCGCATCAAGCCGCATGGTCGTGACGATATGATCTCCGAAGTCACCATTCTAGCCGCGCTGGTTGCAGGACTGGTCAGCTTCCTCTCCCCTTGCGTGCTGCCGCTGGTGCCGCCCTATCTTGTCTACCTCGCGGGCACGTCATTGGAGCGCTTCGGCGACGGCGAGGCAGAGCCGCGCGTGCGGCGCGAGACGGTATTCGCGGCGATGCTGTTCGTCGCGGGCTTCTCGACCGTGTTCGTCGGACTCGGTGCAAGCGCCAGCGTGATCGGCGGAATGCTGCGCGCCTATTCGCACCTGCTGTCGATTGTGGCGGGCGTCGCGATCGTCGTCATGGGGCTGCATTTTCTCGGGCTCACGCCGATCTATTTCCTGATGCGTCAGGCGCGCATTGAGGTGCGGCGGCCGGCCGGTCTGTGGGGCGCCTATGCGATGGGGCTCGCATTCGCGTTCGGTTGGACGCCTTGCATCGGGCCGATCCTCGCGGCGATCCTTGCCGTGGCGGCGTCGGAGGCGACCATCGCCAAAGGGGCCGGGCTGCTGGCGATTTATTCGCTTGGGCTCGGCATTCCATTCATGGCCGCCGCCTTCGCGGTCGAGCCGTTCTCGCACTTCCTCGCGCGCTTCCGGTCGCATCTCGGTCTGGTCGAAAAGGTGATGGGTGGATTGCTGGTGCTGACCGGCATCGCGTTCCTCACCGGCTTCGTGACCACGGCGAGCTTCTGGCTGCTGGAGACATTCCCGGTGCTCGGGACGATCGGCTAGCGGCCCCTCCGTCCGGCTGCACGGCCTCAAAACGCAAGCGGGTCAAGCAAGGGCTTATGCATTTCCGGATTTCCGGAGATGTGTTCATGACCGCCGAATGCTCGCGTCGCCGATTGTGACCGCGCGTCGCGTGGTGATACAGCTTCCGCGGCATGACAGCTTTTGTGGCAGGGGAGATTCGGCCGATGCACGGTACAGGCGAAAGCGGGTCGTCGCTGTCCGATCGGGCTGACGCGCTCGAGCATGAGATGCTCGACCAACTCAACGAACAGATCGCGACCAAATCGCTGCTGTACAACCTCGCCGACGGCAAGCGATCGATCGACGGCGGCCGTAACCTGCTCAAGGGCAAGCCCAACGCACGGCTCCTGATGGGCAACGATCCGCGCTTGCCGGTGATGCCCGAGAAGCCGACGCTGATCGACTTCTTCACCCATCGTTTCGCCTCGGCGATGCATCTGCTGCAAAGCGCCGCAAAGGCGCGCAATGCCGGCCTTCCCGAGAAACAGATTTTCGCCTGCCTGTTGCACGACATCGCCGTGTCCGGCTTCATCCGCGCCGATCACGGCTATTGGGGCGCCCAGTTGCTTGCGCCCTATGTCGACGAGGAGGTGACCTGGGCGATCCGCGCGCATCAGGCGCTGCGTTTCTATCCGGATGAATCCGTCGGCTATGCGTATCCCGAACTCTACATCAAATATTTCGGCGCCGATTATAAACCGGACGGCTATATCGAAGACGAATACAAGGCGGCGGTGAATCACAAGTGGTACATGACGGCGCGCATGATCACGGTCTATGACATCTATTCGTTCGATCCGGACTTCAAGGTCGAGTTGTCGGAGTTCACGGACATCATCGGCCGCAATTTCAAGCAGCCGAAGGAAGGACTTGGTTTCGATGGCAGCCCGGTTGCGCATATGTGGCGCACGCTGATCCGCCCGACCAAGTTCCTCTGAATGCCGCATCTCGCCGCCTGAACGTATCGTTTAGCAAAAGATAACCGCCACGCGGCGGCAAACGGGAGGGTTCATCATGCGCTCAGGATTGAGATCGGCGCTCGCATTCGTGATCGCCGCGGGCATTGCGGCCCTCGCTCCGTCGCTCGCGCGCGCTCAGGAGCTTCCGAACCTGATCACCGTGGTCTGCGGCTATCCGCCGGGAAGCGGCGCCGACATCACGGTGCGGTTCTTCGCGGAACGGCTGCACGAGATGAGCGGCAAGACCGTGATCGTCGAAAACCGCCCCGGTGCGCTGACGACCATGGCCGCGTCGCGGGTCGCCCAAGCCAAGCCCGACGGCAGCGTGATCTTCATCACCGCCGGAACGTTCTCGTCGGCGCCGCCATTGTTCAAGAAGCTTCCCTTCGACACCGACAAGGATTTCACGCCGATCACGACCTTGCTCAAGGTCGCATTCGTGGTCGGGGTCGACGCCAAGTCACCGGTCAAGACCATCGGCGATCTGCTGGCAAAGCTGAAGTCGAAGGGCGACGCGGCGGCCTTCGGTTATTCGAGCCCGTTCTCGCTCGGCGCCACCGAATTGCTCAAGTCGATGGCCGGCGTCCAGCCGCGGGCCGTCGCCTATCAGAATGCCCAGGACTTGCAGCGCGAATTGCTCGCCGGCGATCTTGATTTCGTCGTGCAGGACGCGAGCTTCCTGCTCGGGCAGATCGCGGCCGGGACTATGCGCGGCCTTGCGGTCACGACCGCGGAGCGTTCGGCCTTGTTGCCCGATCTGCCGACGCTTCAGGAAGCCGGGCTCAAGGGCTATGACCTGCCGGCGTGGTGGGGCGTGTGGATGCCGCCGGGTGCGAAGCCGGAACTGGTCGAACGCTTGCAGACCATGTTCAACGACATGCTCAAGCGCGACGACACCAAGTCCTTCATGGTGAAGTTCGGCCTCGAGCCGTTCCCCGGCTCGTCAAAGGCTTTGGCGACGTTCCAGGTCGATCAGATCGCGCGGTGGACCCTAATCACCAAGCTCGCGAAGATCGAGCCGCAGTGAACGAACGATCGACTTAGCGTCATTCCGGAGCGATGCGCAGCATCGAACCCGGAATCCAAACCCATGCGCCGATGCCTTGTGTGGATTCCGGGTTCGCACTTTCGGTGCGCCCCGGAATGACAGTCTTATTTCCCCGGCGCTGCGAGTTGCCGCACCAGGCGATAGAGGAATGCCTTGGCGTCGTAGAGTTCCTTGACGCCGACCTGCTCGTTGAGGCCGTGCACGCCGCTGGTGCCGGGATCGGTGAACAGCCCGGAGACGCCATAGGCCGGAATGCCGGCATTTCGCAGCCAGCGGCTGTCGGTATAGCCACCCGACATCGTCGGGATCACCGGGACGCCCGGCCACATCTCGCCGGTGATGCGCTCGACCGCGCCCATGACCTCGGGGTTGAGCGGGGAGGGCGGGCTCAGCACAGCGTTGCCGACCGGGATCACCGCGATCTTTGGATCGGCGATCACGCGCACCAGGGTCTGTTCCACGTCGGTCACGGCTTCGTCGGGCAGCACGCGACAATTGATGGTCGCGCGCGCGGTTTGCGGCAGGGCGTTCTCGGCGTGGCCGGCTTCGAGCTGCGTCGCGACGCAGGTGGTGCGGATTTGCGCGTTATAGGCCGGCCGCTCGGTCAGCGGCTTGATCGATGGCGCGTCGGTCTTGCCGGCGAGCAGCGCCTTGATCGCATCCGCGACCGCGCCATCCTCGGTGCCGACGACACGCTCAAGATAGCCGCTTGTCACGGGGCTGAGCCGCGCCGGGAAATCGAACTTGGCGAGCCGGTCGAGGCCCTCGGCGAGACGATAGATCGCGCTGTCGCGGCGTCCTGAGGCGCTGTGGCCGCCGGGATCCTTCACCTCCAGCCGATAGGTTTGATAGACCTTCTCGGCGAGTTGCACCGAGAGCCGCCAAGGCTTGCCGTTGCGCAGCGTGCCGCCGCCGCCTTCGTTGATCGCAAGTTCGGCATCGATCAGGTCGCGGTGCCGCTCCAGCAACACGCGCGCGCCGTCATGCGGTGAGTCGGAGAGTTCTTCGTCGGTCGTGAGCGCGAGGATGATGTCGCGCTCCGGCTTGAAGCCTTGCTTGTGAAATTCGATCAGGTTCGCGACGAAGATCGACGCCATCGCCTTGTCGTCGATCGCACCGCGGGCGCGGAAATATCCGTTGATTTCCTGCAGCTTGAACGGCTCGAAATCCCAGTCCTCTCGTTTGGCCTCGACCACGTCGATATGCGCGACCAGCAGGAGCGGGCGTTTTGCGCCGGTGCCGCGCAGCCGCGCCACCAGGTTGCCCTTGCGCGGCGCGGTCGAGATGACACGGATATCCTGCGCGGGAATTCCACCGGCCCGCAGCCGCGCCGCCATCGCTTCGGCGGCCTGGACGGTATCGCCGACCGAGTCGGTGGTGTTGATCTCGACCAGCTCCTGGTAAATCTGTCGGAACGCCTGGAGCTCGGGCGATAGCGTATCGGCCGCGCCGGCGGTGCTGGAAACCAAGGCGAGCAGCGCGGCAAGCGTGCCGCCGAACAAAAGATGTCGCATCGCGTTGCTCCTTCGATTCACCCCTTTGGAAACCGCAGGGTAACGACGATGCCGCTCGGCGGGAAGTCGGCGCCGATCGTGCCGCCGATGCCCTTCATCATGCGCGTGACCAGGCGCGTGCCGAAGCCGTGCTGGCTCGGCGCCGTGATCGGGGTTGGTGTGGTCTCGGTCCAGACCAGCGTGGTCGCGGCGCTGTCGTCGTTCCACGTCACGTCGATGTGCCCGTCGTTGGTGCGTAGCGCGCCATACTTGATGGCGTTGACGACCAGTTCATGAAACACGAGGCCGAGCGCACGCGCGACTTGCGGCGTGAGCAAGGTCGGCGGCCCTTGCAGGGCCGTGCGCGCCATGAAGGTCGACAGCTTGCTTTCCAGCAGCGCGCGCAATGGCGCGGCATTGCCTTCCATGCTGTTGATGATGTCGTTGGTCGAGGACACGGCGTGGATGCGTCCCGCGATCGCTTCGGCCTTGTCGCGTTCGCCTTCGAGGCTCTGGTAGACGATCGCTTCCACCACCGCGAAGGTGTTCTTGCCGCGATGCTCCATCTCGCGGGTGAGCAGCTCGAATTGCCGCTTCTGGCGGCGGAAGTCGCGCAGCATGCGGCGATAGATTTCGGCCAGCAGGATAATCGTCGCCGAGCCGATCGTGAACATGGCGAGATTGACGATGTCGGCCGGGCTCGGGCTGACTCCGATACCGCCCATGAAGGCAAACCAGACGATCCCGATCGACAGGGCCGCTGCAACGGCGCCCGCCCAGGGCCCGGCCAGCAGCACGGTGATCAGCACCGCTGGAAAGAATGTCGCGAATGGCACGATCTGGCCGCGCCCGATCAGGCCGACGAGAAAGCGCAGCAGCGTCGCGAGCCCGACCGAGCCTAACACCAGGAGCAGGGCTGAAACCGACCAGGGGGGAATGCCGCCCGCAACCAGGTCACGCAATTTCCCCCGAACCATATGTCTCAGCTCCGCCAGCACGCCGATCTCACTTCTACCCTCATCGGGGGGCAGAGGGAATTGCGCGCGCAACATGATCCGGAAAGCGGAGACCGGCTTTGCGACACGATCCTGCTCAAACCGGCATCATTTGCCCGGATTCCAGATCGGACGGAACGAGAAGATCGCGGGATCATCGGTGTCGACCGTGACCTCCACCGCGTGCATCTGATCCTCGCCGAATACCTCAAGCCCGATCAGCGACGGAAGCCGCTTCCTGAACGGGGTGTGCACCCGAAAATTGTGGCTGTCGCCGTAGATCAGCAGCACCGGCCGTTCGAACGCCCGCGCCTCCTGCAGCAGGGCTTCGGCGATGTTGCGAAAGCCGGAATGCGACAGATGTGCGTCGCTGTTGAAATGGCCGAAGTCGAACTCGAACATGTCGGCCTGCATCGCGACGACCACGGATTTGGCATTCTCGCGCCGGGCCTTGACGAAGGTGTCGCGCAGCCACGCGACATTGGCCTGATCGCGATCGAAGAATTCGTTCGCGGCGCGGCGGTCGCGCGGCTCAAGGTTGTTGTTGGAGCCGACGACGTGCAGCGTGGTGAAAAGAATGCCGGCCTTCACGAAGCGCGCATTCTCGACGAAGGTCCTGTGGTCCGGCATCAGGTCGCCCTGCCGTTCGAGCGCGAGCGGGGCTCTGCCGAGGCTCTGCGGGCCGGTGAAGAACATTGCGCGGAGCTTGGCGAGACGTTCCAGCGGATCGAACTTGCCGGCGGCGTCGCGGTGGCAATCGGTCCATTCATTGTCGCCCGGCGTGTAGACCAGCGCGGTCTCGAATGAATTGAGGAAATCGAGCTGCTCCTGGAACAGGGCGTCGGTGCAGAGCGTCGAACCCGATTTGATGTCGCCGACATGGATGGTGAAGGCCGGCTGACGTGCATTGATCGCGCCGATCAACGCCCGGAACGGCGGATAAGTCTTAACCGGGTCGCCATAGGGCATGTCGCCGATCGCGACGAACTTGAACGTCTCGGCGGACGCTGTCGCTGCCCCCGCGGCCAACGCAAGGCCGAGCACAACCGCCTTCACAGTCATGTCGGCCTCCCTTGATATCCGGTCCGACTGCCGATAGCCGGACGGCGTGACCGCTACGTGACGCGCGGCTAAGCCTTTTCGGCGTCGCGGAAATACGGTTCGACCAAGCCCTTCAGCTTGATGGTCAGCGGGTTGCCCTTGCGGTCCTTGGCGTTGCCGGCCGCGACGCGGACCCAGCCTTCGCTGACGCAGTATTCCTCGACGTTGGTCTTTTCCTTGCCTTCGAAGCGGATGCCGACGTCGCGCGTCAGCACGGCCTCGTTATAGAACGGGCTGTCGGGATTGACGGACAGACGATCGGGAAGGGTATCGGTCATGACGGGTCTCCAAACGGCGGAAGCCGCGCACGGGCGCGGCTTCCGGGATCGTAGTGAAAGAATTTACGACTTCGGTGCGCCTTCGATCTCGGTATAGGTGATCTTGCCGCTGGCGTCCTTCTTCCAGACATACATCACGTAGTCCAGCCGCGTGACGTCGCCCTTCTTGTCGTAACTGATTTCACCGATGACGGTTTTGAACTTGCGTCCGGACTTCATCACCTCGGCGATCTTCTTCGGATCGAGCGACTTGGCGGCTTCCGCTGCCTGCTTGATGATCTCGACCGCGGCGTAGCTGTAGAGCGTATAGGCCTGCGGCTCGAAATTCTTGGCGCGGAATTTCTCGACGATGGCCTTGGCTTCCGGCCGCTTGCGCGGATCGGGACCATAGGTCATCAGCGTGCCCTCGGCGCCCGGTCCCGCGACCGAGGCGAACTCGTCGTCGGTGATGCCGTCGCCGCCCATGATCGGCGCCTTGACGCCCTGGTCGCGCATCTGGCGCACCAGCAACCCGCCTTCGGTATGCAGCCCGCCCCAATATACGAGGTCGGCGCCGGAGGCCTTGATCTTGGACACGAGCGCGGAGAAGTCCTTGTCGCCGACGTTGATGCCTTCATACATCACGTCCTTCATGCCGCCCTTCTGCATCGCCTTGCGCGTCTCGTTGGCGAGGCCCTGGCCGTAAGTGGTCTTGTCGTGGACGATCGCGACCTTCTTGCCCTTGAACGCCTTCACGATATAGGCGCCGGCAACCGCGCCCTGCTGGTCATCGCGGCCGCAGGTCCGGAACGTGTTCCAGAGGTTGCGTTCGGTGAAGGTCGGGTTGGTCGAGGCCGGCGTGATCTGCAGCATGCCGTTCTCCTGGTAGACGTCCGAGGAGGGGATGCTGACGCCGGAATTGAAATGGCCGACGATGAACTTCACGCCGTCGCCGGCAAATTTGTTGGCGACCGATACGCCCTGTTCAGGGCGGCCGGCATCGTCACCAAGCGAGAGGGTGATTTTCTGGCCGAGGATGCCGCCGGCGGCATTGATGTCGGCAACCGCCTGCTCGGCGCCGTTCTTCAACTGTGCCCCGAAAGCGGCGTTCGATCCGGTGAGCGGGCCTGCAACGCCCATCTTGATCTGCGCATGCGCTGCGCCGGTAAAAGCCAAGCTCAACGCAAGACCGCCGAACGCAAGAACGCTGAACGCAAGACCTGGCGTGGTCAACCGTTTCATCCGTATCTCCTCTGGTGTGTGAAAATCGATCCGGGCGCCGCTGAATCGGCACCGAAACTTGAGGCATTAAACGGCAAATCCAGTCGGGCGTCACCCGGAATCGGACGGCATTCCCGGGCTTCGACGCGCCCATCGGAATGCGCCGGCCTGCCGGTAGAGCCAGCCATATTGGCTGGTCATCTGGCCGGCGCGCGCCGCCCGGAAGCCGACCAAGGCGATCGCCAGGCACAGCGTGAAGTCCACCAGGTAATAATGCAGTGAGGCGAAGCTGCCTTCGAACAGCGCGAAATGCAGGAATCGCACGGCGCCAGCCAGCACCAGCATATAGGGCAGCACCATCCAGAGCGGCCGCCAGGTGCCGGCAATGGCGCGGCCGGACAGCCACGCCGCGCCGCCGCCCATCGCGATCGAGACCAGCAGGAAGGTCACGAACGAGTCTTCCTCGTAGAAGAAATGGGGGAGATTGGAATCCATCAGGCGGGATCCTGTGTGATTCGGGCGGGTGGCGCCGCGCGTTCGACGCCGCCGTCGAGATAGGCCGCCTGCACTTCCGGTCGCGCCAGCAATTCGCGTCCGCCGCCGCTCATGGTGACGCGGCCATTGACCAGCACGTAGCCGCGATGCGCGAGGCGCAGCGCGTGATAGGCATTCTGCTCCACCAGGAACACCGCGAGCTTCTCTTCGGTGTTGAGCTTGCGGATCGCATCGAAGATCTGCCGCGCGATCAGCGGGGCGAGGCCGAGCGACGGCTCGTCGAGCAGCAGCAGGCGCGGCCGGCTCATCAATGCGCGCGCAATCGCGAGCATCTGCTGCTCGCCGCCCGACAATGTGCCGCCGCGCTGCGCGATGCGTTCCTTCAGGCGCGGAAACAGCGCGAAGACCCGCGCGAGATCGTCGTCGAAATGCGCCGGGTCCGCGATGGTCGCGCCCATCTGCAGGTTTTCCATCACGCTCATGCGCGCGAAGATGCGCCGGCCTTCCGGCGACTGCGCGATCTTCAGCCGGGTGATTTCGTGCGTCGGCATCTGCGTGATGTCGCGCCCGTCAAACACGATACGGCCTTCATGCGCGCGCGGCGCGCCGAAGATTGTCATCATCAGGGTCGATTTGCCGGCGCCGTTGGCGCCGATCAAGGCGACGATCTCGCCGGCGTTGACCTCGACATCGACGCCCTTCAGCGCGGTGATCGCGCCGTAATGGGCGCTGACGCCCTGGATCGAGAGCAGCGGGGCGCTCACAGCCCGACCTCCGCCGCGACCTTGTCGACCTCTTCATCCTCGACGCCGAGATAGGCCGCGATCACCTTCTGGTCGCTGCGGATCTCGGCCGGCTTGCCGTCGGCGATCTTCTCGCCATAGTCGAGCACGACGACATGGTCGGAGATTTCCATCACTACCGACATGTCGTGCTCGATCAGCAGGATCGAGGTTTTGTCCTGGTCGCGGATCAGCATCAGCAAGTCGTTGAGAGCGGCGCTTTCGCGATGATTCAGGCCGGCCGCGGGCTCGTCGAGGCAGAGCAACATTGGTTCGGTGCACATCGCGCGCGCGACTTCGAGCCGGCGCTGCGCGCCATAGGGCAGGGTGCCGGCGGGATCGTCGGCGCGGTCGATCAGGCCGATGCGGTCGAGCCAGAGCCGGGCGCGCTCGATCGAGGCGTGCTCGGCCTTGCGATAAGGCGCCCATCCGATGGCGCCGAGGATCGTGAAGCCAGAGGCGGCCATCAGCGCCCGGTGCTGCGCCACCAGCAGGTTTTCGAGCACCGTCATGCCCTGAAACAGCCGCACGTTCTGGAACGTGCGTGCGACGCGCGCATCGCGCGATACTTCGAAGTCACGCATCCGCTCCAGCAGGAACAGCCCGCCATCGGCGCGCCGCAGGCTCTTCGCGCCACCGGCGGTCAGCGTGTCGAGATCGTCCCACAGCGCCTGGTCGCCGGATTGCAGCGCCAGCCGCCCTTCGGTCGGCTTGTAGAAACCGGTGATGCAGTTGAACACCGTGGTCTTGCCGGCGCCGTTCGGACCGATCAGCGCGGTGATTTCGCCGTGCTGCGCGGTGAACGAGACGTTGTTGATCGCTACCAGTCCGCCGAAGCGCATGGTGAGATGCTCGACGCGCAGCAGCGGCCTCGTCATCCGTGGCCTTCCCGCACCAGCGTGCCGGAGATCGCTTTGCGCTCTGCAAGGAACGCGGAGGGCTGCCGCGTCGAGATCAGTCCGCGCGGCCGCCACACCGTGATCGCGACCATCGCGGCGCCGAAGATCAGCATGCGGTACTGGGTCGGATCGAAATCCGGACCGAACACCGCCTTGAGGACATCCAGTTCGCGCATGATCTCGGTGCCGCCGATCATCAGCACCGCGGCGATCGCGACGCCGATCTGGCTGCCCATGCCGCCGAGCACGACCATGGCGACGATGACGGCGGATTCCATGAAAGTGAAGGATTCCGGCGAGATGAAGCCTTGCCGCGCGGCGAAGAAGGCGCCGGCAAAGCCGCCGAACGCCGCGCCGATCGCGAAGGCGGTGAGCTTGGTCGTGGTGGTGTTGATGCCGAGAGAGCGGCAGGCGATCTCGTCTTCGCGCAGCGCCTCCCAGGCGCGCCCGATCGGCATGCGCCGCAGCCGCACCGTCACCGCGGCGGTCAGCAAGGCCAGCGCGAGGATCACGTAATAGAGGAAGATGGTGCGGTAGATCGGCGTGAAGGGCAGGCCGAAGGTCGCCGCGAAGCCCTCGTCGCTGGCATTGAACGGAATGCCGAAGAAGGTCGGGCGCGGGATCGAGGAGATCCCGGCATAGCCGCCGGTCACCGGCACCCAGTTGATCAGCACCAGGCGGATGATCTCGCCGAAGGCGAGCGTCACGATGGCGAGATAATCGCCGCGCAGCCGTAGCACCGGAAAGCCAAGCATGATGCCCCAGAACGCCGCGAGAATCCCCGAGACCGGCAGCAGCAGCCAGAATGACAGGCCGAAATTCTGCGCCAGCAGCGCGTAGGAATAGGCGCCGACCGCATAGAAGGCGACGTAGCCGAGGTCGAGCAGGCCGGCGAGGCCGACCACGATGTTCAGCCCCCAGCCGAGCATCACGTAGATCAGGATCTGGATGCCGAAATTATCGATCCACTTGGCCGCGCCCTGGAAGCCGTTGAGCCCGAGCACCAGCGGCGGATAGACGATCACGAAGCCGAGCGCCAGCGGCGCGAACCAGCGCGCCGCCATCGCGCGCCAGACCTGCGCGACGCCATTTGGCGGCACCTCGCGTTTGGTCAGCGCCGCAGCGGCGGCGCGGCGCTCGGCCCAGGGCGCCAGCAGCAGGGTCGAGAGAAAACGGATGCCGGCGATCACCGCCACCAGCGTGAACAGCAATTGCCAGCGTGCCTCGAGCACGATCTCGTTGCGCATGTTCTGGACGGTGCTGAAACCGATCAGCGGCAGGAACAGCGCGAAGGCGATCAGCGCGGCGAGCGCTCCCTCGCGCAGTGCGCGGATCAGGTCCGGTCGCGCGTCGCGATCGGGCAGGGCCTCGCTCATCTCAGACCTTTTCCACGTCCGGGCGGCCGAGCAGCCCCTGCGGCAGGAAGATCATCGTGACCGCAAGGATGGAAAAGGCGGCGACGTCCTTGTAGTCGAGCGAGAAATAAGCCGACCAGAATGTCTCGATCAGCCCGATCAGCAATCCGCCGATCACCGCGCCGGGCAGCGACCCGATGCCGCCAAGCACCGCGGCGGTAAACGCCTTCACCCCGGGCTGGAAGCCGTCATTGAAGCTCACGACGCCGTAATAGACGAGGTAGAGCGTGCCGGCGACGGCGGCGAGCGCTGCCGCGATCACGAAGGTGATCGAGATGGTGCGGTCGACGTCGACGCCGACCAAAGCCGCCATCTTCGGATCCTGCTCGCAGGCGCGCTGCGCGCGGCCGAGCTTGGTGCGCGTCACCAGGAACCAGAAGCCGAGCAGCAGCAAAGCTGTCACCAGCCAGATCACGATCTGCTTGTAGGACACCGCGACGTCGAAGGTCTCGCTCGAGCGCAGCACGATCACCTCGTTGAACAGCGCTGGCATCGCCTTGTTGCGCGGGCCCTGCGCGACCTGCACAAAATTGGCGAGGAAGATCGACATCCCGATCGCGGAGATCAGCGGCGCCAGCCGGAACGATCCGCGCAGCGGCCGGTAGGCGATGCGCTCGATCGTCCAGTTGAGGAATCCGGTCAGCACCATCGCGACGATCAGGACGATGAACAGCGCGAGCACCACCGAAGAGATGCCGAGCCACGTCGTCAGCAGCAGGAATGTCACCATGGCGATGAACGAGGCCACCATGAACACGTCGCCATGGGCGAAGTTCACCATCCCGATGATGCCGAACACCATGGTGTAGCCGAGCGCGATCAGGCCATAGATCGAGCCGAGGGTGAGGCCGTTGATGAGTTGCTGGAGAAAGACGTCCATTGCTGCTCTGTCTCGCAGGCCTTCCGTCTTGTCGCACGGCGCGGTCCGGCAGCCGCGTGCCGAATCTGTAGCAGGGCGCTCAACGAGCGGCAACGGCGGGCGCCGATGCCCGACAAAGCGTCGCGGGCCGCTGAAGTGCCGCGGAACCGGGCCTTGCCGTCGGCGTTGTCGGCCGTGTCGACCGGTGATGGGAGCCGAGGATGCGTTACATATTGCTATGGCTGATTGGCGTGCCGATTCCGATGCTCGTGCTGAACTGGCTGTTCGGCGGATTGAACTGATCAAATTTCCTGATTTCGGCCAGCGCTAGCGCGTTCCGTCCAATTCCCTTCGTCCTCTGTCCGTGGCAGCTTGCGCCTCCGTAAAAGGCGGAAGCGGAGGCACGAATGAGCCGGATGAAATCGGAAGATGTGATTGGGTCGAAGGCGCGGCCCTTCACCGGCGCGGAATATCTCGAAAGCCTGCGCGATGGCCGCGAGGTTTATATTTATGGCGAGCGGGTCAAGGACGTCACGACTCACCCGGCCTTCCGGAACGCGGCGCGCTCGGTGGCGCGGCTCTACGACGCCTTGCATGATCCCAAGCAGCAGGGCGTGCTGACCTGTCCGACCGATACCGGCGGCGGCAGCTTCACACACAAGTTTTTCCGCATCGCGCGCTCGCGCGAGGAGGTGGTCGGCCAGCGCGACGCGATCGCGGCCTGGGCGCGCATGTCCTATGGCTGGATGGGGCGTACGCCGGATTACAAGGCGGCGCTGATGAACACGCTCGGCGCGAACGCGCCTTATTACGACAAGTTCAGCGGCAACGCGAAGGCCTGGTACAAGCGGGCGCAGGAAAACGTCCTGTTCATGAATCACGCCATCGTCAATCCGCCGGTCGACCGTTCCAAGGCGGCCGATCAGGTGAAGGACGTGGTCATCACCATCCAAACGGAGACCGATGCCGGCATCTACGTCTCGGGCGCCAAGGTGGTGGCGACCTCATCGGCGCTGACGCATTACAACTTCCTCGGCCAGAACGCCGCGATGGCGATCAACGATACCGACCTCGCGGTGATGTTCATCGCGCCGATGAACGCGCCCGGCGTGAAGCTGTTTTGCCGCGCGTCCTACGAGATGATGGCGACCAGGATGGGGACGCCTTACGATTATCCGCTGTCATCGCGCTTCGATGAGAATGATGCGATCTTCGTGTTCGACAACGTG
>CANKHJ010000054.1 GCA_947481635.1 Bradyrhizobiaceae bacterium | reverse complement strand
CTGGCCGGCCTCAAGGCGGTCGAGGTGCGCTATAAGAACGCGCCGGACTCGCTCAACGACATGCTCAGCGGTGTCATCGACTATGGCATGCATGATCCGGTCTTCGCGCTTGCGCAGATGCGCGAAGGCCGGCTGCGCGTCCTCGCGCATAGCGCCGGCAAGCGGTTCACGGCGGTGCCGGAGATTCCGACCATGGCCGAGTCGGGTTTCCCGACCATGGACCTCACCGGCTGGTGGGCGGTGCATCTGCCGACCGGCACACCGAAGCCGGTGATCGACAAGATCAACGCCTGGTTCAAGGAGATCCTCGAGCAGAAGGATTCCATCGAATTCCTCAACAAGTTCGGCGGCGATGCGTTCATCAGCACGCCGGAGGAAGCGCAGGCGCTGTTCATCAAGGAAGAGAAGGCGTGGGCCGATTATGTGCGGCTCGCGAAGATCGAGAAGCAGTAGCGCCCCGTGTCATTCCGGGGCGATGCGCAGCATCGAACCCGGAATCCAGACGCACGGACAGTGCCTGTTCCTGGATTCCGGGGTTCGCGCTGGCGCGAACCCCGGAATGACGATGAGATCACATGCGGCTCAGGGAGATACCTTGATGACGCGATTGATCCGACTCTTTCGAGCCGCGGCTGCGCTGGCTGTTGCCGGAATTCTCGGCACCGCCCCAGCGCTTGCCCAGCAACTCCCCAGCGGCGACATCCATCTGATCTGCGGCTTCCAGGCAGGCAGCGGCGCAGACGCAATCGTGCATGGTGGCAGCGGTCTCGCCTCCAACATGCAGCCTTCGCGGGCATGACGACAGAGAGACTGAGATCGCAGCTGCTTAATGCGGCATCTTGCGTCATGGCCATATTGTTCCTCCGCGCGCAGCGCAGTTGCTTTCCGCATCTGTTGCCTCGACAATGGCGGCAATCACGCGACGAAAAATATCCGCAGGGAGTGATGTGATGACACGTTCACGATGGTTGCGGTCGTTACAGGCCCTCGCCGCATCGGCCGCTCTGCTCGCCTCCGCGCCTGCCAGCATCGCGCAAGAATATCCCAGCCAGGACATCCATCTGATCTGCGGCTTCCCGGCCGGCAGCGGCGCGGACGTGATCGTGCGCTATATCGCCGAGAAGTTGCGGCCGATCGCGGGCCGTACCATTGTCGTTGAAAACAAGGTCGGTGCGGCGGGCAACATCGCGGTCGAGCACACCGCGCGTTCGAAGCCGGACGGCCACACGATCTTTGTCGGTGGCGGCAGCGGCGTCGCCGGCAACATGAACATCTTCAAGAAGCCGCCGGTCGATGTGCCGACGCAGATGTTTGCCGCGGCGACGCTGCATCGTCAGGCGTTCATGCTGGCGGTCGATGCCAAGAAGCCCTGGAAGACGGTGGCCGAGCTCACCGCCTATCTGAAGGAGCGCGGCGACAAGGCGAGCTACGGGACCTCGGCCGCGGCCGGTCAGGTGATGGGCGAAATGTACAAGGCCAAGGCCGGGGTTACGGCGGTGCAGGTGGTCTACAAGACCGCGCAGGACTCGCTCAACGACATGCTGGCCGGCAATATCGACTTCGGCACCGTCGATCCGCAATTCGGGACCTCGCAACACCGCGCCGGGCGGCTGCGCGTTCTCGGTGTCAGCACTCCGGTGCGGCTGGACTCGACTCCGGATCTGCCGACCATGAAGGAATCCGGCGTGGACATGGAATTCACGGCGTGGTGGGCGGCGATCGTTCCCGCCGCGACGCCGAAGCCGGTCATCGAGAAGATCAACAAGTGGATCAACGAGATCATGGCGACGGCGGAATCCAAGGCGTTCTTCGCAGCCGCTGGCGGCGATCCATGGAGCACCACGCCGGCCGAGGCCAATGATTTCCTGATCAAGTCGATCAAGGACTGGGGCGACTACGTCAAGCTCGCCAAGATCGAACTGCAGTAAGGTTAGAGCTCCGGCTTTGATGGAATCAAAGCCGGAGCTCCAGCTTCTTGTTTTGACGCGTTTTCTTCACGCGAACCGGCATCCACTTCGCTCGAAAACGCTATGAGGGGAGACATCATGACGTTCGTATCGCGCCTCCTTGCCGCCGTTGCGATCCTCGGTGCGATGGCTACGACGCCCGCCGCGGCGCAGTCCTATCCGAACCAGGACATCCATGTGATCTGCGCCTTCCCGGCCGGGAGCGGCGCCGACATCATCGTCCGCTTCTTCGCCGAGAAGCTGCGGGTGCAAAGCGGCCGCACCATCGTGGTCGAGAACAAGCCGGGCGCGGCCGCGAATATCGCGATCGAATACATCACCCGCGCCAAGCCGGATGGCCACACGATCCTGATCCACTCAGGCAACTCGGTCGCCTCCAACACGCATCTGATCAAGAATAATCCGGTCGATGCGCTGAAGCAGATCCAGATCGCGGCGACCATCAACCGGCAAGGCTTCATGTTCGTCGTGGACGGCAAGTCGCCGATCAAGACTCTGCCGGAACTGGTCGATGCGCTGCGCGCCAGGGGTGACAAGGCGAGCTACGGCAATTCCGCCAATTCCGGCCAGATCGCCGGTGCCCTGCTCAACGAAAAGGCAGGGTTGAAGGTGGTGCAGATTCAATACCGCACCGCGCCCGACACTCTGAACGATCTTGCCAGCGGTTCGCTCGACTTCGCGGTGCTCGATCCGGCGGTGGCGCTCGCGTGGCAGCGCCAGGGCCGCGTCCGGATCCTGTCGATGGTCCTCGCCGAGCGGCTCGAGTCGGTGCCCGACGTCCCGACCATGACGGAGCTGGGCTATCCGATGGACCTGATGGGCTGGTTCGCCGCCATGGTCCCGCTGGCAACGCCGAAGCCGGTGGTGGAGCAGATCAACACCTGGATCAACCAGATCCTGACCAGCGACGAGGGCAGGAAGTTCCTGATCGATGTGGGCAGCATGCCCTGGGTCAGTACCCCGGAAGAGGGCCAGGCCCGGCTTGCCAAGGATATCCGCGACTGGGTCGATTATGTCCGGGTGGCGAAGCTGACGCCTCAATGATCGCCGGCGGCGTTCCAGCCTGAATATTTAGCAAACTGCCGGATTTTCCGTCCCGTCGTTTGCCCACGGCTTGGTTTGGCGGCCGGAAAAAGGTAATTTCCGCCCCGATCGAGTCTGCCGCCCGTCGGAGTGACGCGGCAGCGCGGTTATCCGCTCATGCGGGGCCAGCCGCGCGAACCAACTCGCCGGTCGTAATTCTCAAGGGAGGGTCTTCTCAATGAAATCCACGTCGAAAGTTCTGCTTTCTGCCGGCCTCGTCACGGCGGCAGCGCTCGGCCTCGCGCCGGTGGCGCAGGCGCAGCAATATCCCGCCCAAGACATCCATTTCATCTGCGCGTTCCCGCCCGGTAGCGGCGCCGACGTGCTGGTGCGTTATTTCGCCGAGAAGGTCCGTCCGCTGACCGGCAAGAACATCATCGTCGAGAACAAGTCGGGCGCCGGCGGCAACATCGCGATGGAATATGTCGCGCGCGCCAAGCCGGACGGCTACACCATCTTCGTGCATGCGGGCAGTGCGGTCGCCGCCAACATGCATCTGTTCAAGAAGCCGCCTTTCCCGGATGCAGCGAAGGCGCTCACCGTCGCCGCGACGATCAACCGCCAGCCGTTCATGATGCTGGTCGATCCGAAGGCCAACGACTTCAAGTCGGTCGCCGAAGTGACCGCCGCCATGAAGAAGAAGGGCGACAAGGCGACCTACGGTTCGGCCGCCCCGACCGGCACTATCATGGGTGAGCTTTACAAGCAGGCCACCGGCGTCACCGCAACGGAAGTCGTCTACAAGTCGGCGCCGGATGGTCTCAACGACATGGCGAGCGGCGCCGTCGACTACGGCATGCATGATCCGGTGTTCGGTCTCGCGCAACAGCGTGAGAACCGCCTGCGCATTCTCGGCGTTTCGACCGGTCAGCGCCTGAAGGCGAGCCCCGATCTCCCGACGATGGCTGAGCAGGGCATCCCGATGGACCTCACCGGCTGGTGGGCGGCCATGATTCCGGCCGGCGCGTCGCCGGCGGTGGTCGAGCAGATCAACAAATGGTTCGTCCAGGTCGTGTCGTCGGAAGAGACCATCAAGTTCCTCGCGAGCTTCGGCGGCGACAACCTCGTCGAGACGCCGGAAGTGGCCCAGAAGCGGCTGGCGGATGACGTCGGCAAGTGGGGTGAATATATCCGCGTCGCGAAGATCCAGCCGCAAGGTTGATCCGACATGGCCTTCCGTTAGATCGGACGGCCAATTCTTGAGGGCGCGGTGGCGTGGCCACCGCGCCCTCTTTCGTAATGGCGAAAATGCGGGCTGTGACCGCTTGCCGCAAGAAACGTCTGATAAACTGCATTAACCTGTCCGGAAAATTTGGAGGAAAACCCATGAAACATCTGTCTCTAGGCTTCGCCGCGTCGCTATTCGCGCTGACCGCCATCAGCGCCGCGCCGGCATCCGCGCAAGAGGTCTTGCCGCCCGGCGACATCAAGCTGGTTGCCGCCTTTCCGGCCGGCAGCGGCTCCGACATCGTGGTGCGCTACTACGCCGAGAAGCTCAAGACGCTGTCCAATCGCACCGTGATCGTCGAGAACCGCGCCGGTGCCGGCGGCAATATCGCCACCGAGATGGTGGCGCGCTCCAAGCCGGACGGCCTCACGATCTACCTGCATACCGGCTCGTCGATGTCGGCCAACATGCACGTTTACAAGAAGCCGCCGGTTGACGTGCTGAAGGCCTTGCAGGTCGTCGCGCCGATCAACACACAGGCGTTCATGCTGGTGGTGCATCCGGACAAGCCGTGGAAGAGCGTTGCCGACCTCACCGCCGCGATGAAGCTGAAGGGCGACAAGGCGACCTATGCGGTGTCGGCGAATTCCGGCGTCGTGATGTGCGCGCTCTACAATTCCGGCGCCAACCTCAAGGCGGTCGATGTCACTTACAAGATGGCGCAGGACTCGATGAACGACCTTGCGAGCGGCGCGGTCGATTTCGGCTGCCACGATCCGCAATTCGCAATGGGTCAATACACCACCGGCAAGCTCCGCGTGCTCGGCATCGCATCGGCCAAGCGCATGCAGGCCTCGCCCGAACTGCCGACTATGGCCGAGCAAGGCGTTCCGATGGATCTGAACGGATGGTTCGCGGCTTTCGTCCCGTCAGCCACGCCGCGTCCGATCGTCGACCAGCTCAACAAGTGGATGAATGCGATCACCGGCTCTGAGGACGGCAAGAAATTCCTCAATCAGTTCGCAAGCGATCCGTGGACCGGTACGCCGGAGGACGGGCAGGCGCGGCTGAAGAAGGATATCGACGCCTGGGGCGAGTATATCCGCATCGCCAAGATCGAGCAGCAGGGTTGAACGTCGGGAATAATCCAAAGGCGGCCGTGCTTTCGCGCGGCCGCCTTTTTTCGTAAGCTTGCCGTAACGAACGATAGAGGGAGGACGACATGAATCACCTGACACGGCGACATCTGCTGGCTGGCGTGCCGGCTTTCGCGTTCACCGCCGCCGCGCCGTCGGTGTTGCGCGCCCAGGGCGCCTATCCGCCTGGCGATATCCATGTGCTCTGTGCCTTCCCCGCAGGCAGCGGCGCCGACGTGCTGGTGCGCTACTTCGCCGAGAAGCTTAAGCCGATCACCGGCCGCACCGTGCTGGTCGAGAATAAGCCGGGCGCCGGCGGCAATATCGCGACCGAATACCTGGTCCGCTCGAAGCCGGACGGCCTTACCATGTTCATCCATGCCGGCAATACGCTGGCGTCGAACTTCCACCTGATCAAGAACAACCCGATCGACGCGCGCAAGCAGGTGCAGATCGCGGCCACCATCAACAAGCAGGCCTTCATGCTGGTGGTCGATCCCAAGAAGCCGTGGAAGGACGTCAAGGAACTGACCGTCGCGATGAAGGAGAAGGGAGCGAAGGCGACTTACGCCTACGCCGCCAATTCCGGAAAGATCATGGGCGCGATGTACAAGGCGCGCGCCGGCCTCGAGGCGGAGGAGGTTGCCTACAAGATGGCGCAGGATTCGATGAACGATATGGCGAGCGGCGCCGTCGACTTCGCCTGCCACGATCCGCAATTCGGGATGCAGGAATTCCGCAAAGGCACATTGCGCATCCTCGCTGTCGCCTCGGCGGAGCGCCTCACGGCTCAGCCGGACTTCCCGACGATGACCGAGCTCGGCTATCCGATGGATCTGCTCGGCTGGTTCTCCGCGATGCTTCCGGCCGGTACGCCCACGCCGATCGTCGAACAGGTGAATGCCTGGATCAACAAGGTCCACGAAGACCCCGAGACCGCCAAGTTCCTGATCAGCTTTGGCGGCGAGCCGTGGGTGACCAAGGTGGGTGTGGGGCAGCAGCGCATGCTGAAGGACATCGTCGACTGGGAGGAATACGTGCGCATCGCCAAGCTCACGCCGAGCTGAAGAACGCGATTGATGCGCGGGCTTTGCCTTGCGCATCGATCCAGGCATCAGACCTCAAGCGATGTTATTGCTGGGTCAAAGCCCAGCAATGACATTCAAGCATCGGAAGGCCTCGATGATGTCACGATATTTCCAGCGCATCGCGATTATTGGCGCACTTGCTTTGCTCGCGCCGGCCGTGGCACTCGCGCAGCAGCCTTATCCGAGCCGTGACATCCATTTCATCCTGGCATTCCCACCGGGCAGTGGTTCCGACACCACGGTGCGCTTCCTCGCCGAGAAGATGCGGCCGATCGTCAAGGCGACCATCGTGGTCGAGAACAAGCCGGGCGCCAGCGGCGTGCTGGCCGCGGAATATGTCGCGCGCAGCAAGCCGGACGGCTACACGATCTTCGTCCATGCCGGCAACACGATGGCGTCGATCAAGCACCTCTACAAGAAGCCGCCCTTCGAGCCGGCCGAGGCGATGCAGGTGGCGGCCACCATCAACAAACAGGCTTTCATGATCGTGGTGGATGCCAAGTCGCCTTACAAGACGCTCGGCGATCTCACCGCCGCGTTGAAAGCCAAGGGCGAGAAGGCGACCTACGGCGCGTCCGCCAATATCGCGCTGATCATGGGCGCGATGTATCGCGAACTGGCTGGGCTCAAGGCGGTCGATGTTACCTATCGCTCGGGCCCTGAGACGCTCAACGATCTCGCCAGCGGCACGCTCGACTTCGCGGTGCATGATCCGATCCTCGCGCTGGCGCAGCAGGACCAGGGCCGCGTGCGCATCCTCGGCGTCGGCTCGAAGGAGCGGCTCCAATCCGCACCGCAATTGCCGACCATGGCCGAGCAGGGCGTGCCGGTCGACCTGCAGAGCTGGTTTGCCGCGCTGGTTCCTGCAGCGACGCCGAAGTCGGTCGTCAACCAGATCAATGCCTGGTTCAATCAGGTGGTCGCGACCGACGAGGCGCGCATCTTCCTCAACAAGTTCGGCACCGACCCCTGGATCTCGACCCCGGAGGAAGGGCAGGCGCAGATGCTGCGCGATCTCGAGAAGTGGCCCGACTATATTCGCATCGCGAAGCTGCAGCCGCTTGGCTGAGACCGGACGCGCATTCACATCATACGGAGGACGCTCATGTCGCCCATTCTGTCTCGCCGATCGCTGATGCTCGGCAGCGCCGCTCTGGTCGCGTCTCCTGCCATTGTGCGGGCGCAAAGCTATCCGTCCCAGGACATTCACCTGATCTCCGGCTTCGCACCGGGCAGTGGCGCCGACGTCATGGTGCGTTTCTTCGGCGAGAAGCTGCGCCAGATCACCGGCCGTACCACGGTGGTCGAGAACAAGCCGGGCGCCAACGGCAACATCGCCATTGAATACACCGCACGCAGCAAGCCGGACGGCTACACCATTCTGGTCCATGCCGGCAGCGGCATTGCCGGCAATCAATGGCTGTTCAAGAAGCCGCCGATCGATGCCGGAAAGCAGTTGCGCATTGCCGCGACCATCAATCGCCAGGCCTTCATGCTGACGGTCACGCCGAATTCGCCCTACAAGACCGTCGCCGAACTCACCGCCGCGATGAAGGCCAAGGGCGACAAGGCCTCCTACGGTTCAAACTCGGTGCAGAGCAAGATCGCCGGCGCGATCTACAAGGAAGTCGCCGGCCTGCAGGCGGTCGAGGTCCAGTACAAGAGCGGCCCTGACACCATGCGCGAGCAGCAGGGCGGCATCCTCGACTACGCCTTCCACGATCCGCAGCTCGCGTCGATCCAGGCCAAGCAAGGCAACCTGCGTCTGCTGGCGATCTGTTCGGGCGAGCGGATGCAGATGGCGCCCGACCTTCCGACCATGAAGGAGCTCGGCTATCCGGCCTTTAACCTGGTCGGCTGGTTCGCCGCGACGGTCACGGCGGCGACGCCGCGGCCGGTCGTCGAACAGATCAATGCGTGGTTCAACCAGACGCTCGCGACCGAGGAGACCAAGGTCTTCCTCAACAATTTCGGCAGCGATGTGTGGATCAGCACGCCCGATGCGGCGCAGGCCTTCTTCCTCAAGGATATCGAGACCTGGCGCGACAACGTGCGTTTGGCCAATATCGAACCGCAAGGCTGATCCTAACAGGCGCCCAACAGGTTGCGATTCGAATCAATCCTGCAGCCGGTGCTTTCCGGGGACCCCGCCCATGCCGTGGCAGCTCCAACGGCTCAAGTCGCGCCGCCAACAATGCCGCCCGCACCGCCCAAGGCGCCTCCGACCAGGCCACCCGCGCCGCCGACCACGCCGCCAACCGTCGACGAAACCAAGGGAAGGAGCTGGGCCTGGGCGGCAAGTCCGCTGGCCAGAACCAGAGCGGTTCCGAGTGAAGCTGCTGTAAACACAGGCAAAAACGCCACGCGCGGGCCGCTCATCCGCCAAACTGGAACCCGGGCAAGCGTCATCAAGATTCCCCGTCACGAGGAAAACGTGAGTCGCGCCAATGGGTTCTGTCGTTCTTAACGAGTAGTTAACGGCCGGAAGGCCCCCTTGACGGTCGATACCGGCCAAGGCCAGTCAATGGCCAAGTCTTTTGGGAGGCGGGAATGGTGGCGGAATACGACTACATCATCGTCGGCGCGGGCTCGGCTGGCTGCGTGCTGGCCAACCGCCTCACCGAGGATGCCGACGTCACCGTGCTGCTGCTCGAAGCCGGCGGCCGTGACATCAATCCGCTGATTCACATCCCGCTCGGCCTCGGCAAGCTGCATGAATACGTGATGCATGACTGGGGCTATCACACCGAGCCGGAGCCCGGTCTCGACGGTCGCGCTGTCGAAGCGATGCGCGGCAAGGTCCTCGGCGGCTCCTCCTCGATCAACGTGATGGGCTACACGCGTGGCGACCGAGGCGACTATGACCGCTGGGCGCAGAAGGGCGCGCGCGGCTGGTCCTATGCGGACGTGCTGCCGTATTTCAAGCGCACCGAAACCTGGGAGCACGGCGAGAATGAATGGCGCGGTGGCGACGGCCCGGTTGGCGTCCAATCCGCGCGCGTCAACGATCCGATCTATGCGGCGTGGATCGAGGCGGCGCGGGCGATGGGCATTCCGGAGAACAAGGATTTCACCAGCGGCGATTCGGCCGGCTTTGCGCGCAGCCAATACACCATCCGCAACGGACGCCGCTCGTCGGCGGCGACCGCCTATCTCAAGCCGGCGCGCAAGCGCGGCAATCTCACGGTGCTGACCCGCGCTCATGCGACGCGCGTGCTGATGGATGGCAAGCGCGCGACCGGCATCGAATGGGTCAACCGCTCCGGCGACGTGGCGCGCGCCAATGCGTCACGCGAAGTGATCCTGTCGGGCGGCACGTTCAACACGCCGCAATTGCTGATGCTGTCCGGCATCGGGCCGGCGGATCACCTGCGCGCGCATGGCATCGGCGTGCTGGCGAATCTTCCGGTCGGCAAGGGTCTGCAGGACCATCTCGCGGTCGCCAATCTTTATGCGCGCAAGCAGCCGGGTGAATTCCATCCGCAGATGCGCTTCGACCGCATGGCCTTCAACATGCTGCGCGCGTATTTCTTCGGCACCGGCTTCGCGACCACGATCCCGAGCGGCCTGCTCGGCTTCGTCAAGACGCGGCCCGAGCTCGCGGTGCCGGACGTCGAGTTCATGCTGCCGATCTCGCCGCCTTACGCGCATCTCTGGTTCCCCGGCGTGAAGGCGCCCTATAACGACGCCTTCGGCATCCGCCCCGCGATCCTGCATCCGGACAGCCGCGGCGAGGTGACGCTGCGTTCGGCCAATCCGCGCGACAAGGTCAAGATCCAGTTCAATTTCTTCCAGGTGCGCAGCGATCTCGACACCTTGCGCAAGGGCTTCCGGCTCGGCCGCGAGATCGCGCATCAGAAGGCGATGGATCCGTTCCGCGGCAAGGAGATCACGCCCGGCGAAAGCGTGCAGACCGATGCCGAGATCGACGCGCATATCAAACGCACGATGCTGACCGTGCATCATCCCGCCAGCACCTGCATCATGGGGACCGGACCGGACACGGTGCTCGATCCGCAGATGCGCGTGCATGGCATCGACGGCCTGCGCGTGGTCGATGCCTCGGCGATGCCGGACCTCGTCTCCGCGCACATCAATGCCTGCGTGCTGATGATGGCCGAAAAGGCCGCGGACATGATCCGCGGCCGGCCCGCGCTGGCCGCAGCCGCGTAGCTATTTCTTCCTGATCCGGAACACCAGCACGTCCCCATCCCGCGTGCTGGCCTCGAGCGTGTCGCCGGTCTGGTTGATCAGGTTCGGGATGTCGATCGCCGACAGCGGATCGGTGCATTCCGCGATCAGCAGGTCGCCGGACGGCATTCCGGTCAGCGCCTTGCGCGCGCGTAACGCGGGCAGGGGGCATTTCAGTCCGCGCAGATTAATGATCTTCTCCGTCATGCCCGCTAACTTGAACCATCGCGCAAATCCATGCAACGCATCACGCGCCTGACGCCTTTGAACGACGTACTGGCGCGCATCGATGCGCTGGTGCAGCCGATCGCGACGCGCAACATGGCGCCGGCTCCTGGTCAGGTGCTGGCCGCCGATATTGTCGTCCCGCAGGACACGCCGCGTGCGGCCAGCGCATTGCGCGACGGCTGGGCGGTGCGCGCGGATGCGCTGGCCGATGCCGGCTCTTACGCCGCATTGCCGTTGCCGGTGGTTCCGCAATGGGTCGATGCCGGCGATCCGATGCCGCCGGATGCCGATGCCGTCGCACCGCAGGATGCCGTGAGCGTGCAAGACGGACGCGCCGAAGCGCTCGCACCAGCGACGCCGGGCGACGGCGTGGTGCCGCAAGGCGGCGATGCACGTGCCGACGAAATCCTGCTGCGCGCCGGGACGCGTCTCACATCGCTGCTCGTCGAGGTTCTGGCTCGCGCCAGAATCGCGCAGGTCAGCGTCCGTGCCCCGCGCGCGGATGATGACTATGTCATCGCGCGCGGAGGCACCGGCAGTGGCCGCAACGACGACGCGGTCGAACGACTGGCCGCGCAGGGCCGTGTCGAATGCCACGGCATCGCGATCTCTCCGGGTGAGACGGCGGCGTTCGGGATCATCGGCGCGAAGCCGGTGCTGCTGCTGCCCGGCCGCATCGATGCGGCGACGGCGTTGCGCCTGACCGTTGGCCGGCACCTGCTCGGGCGCCTGTCCGCCGCGACCGATGTGGACCTGGCGTTCAAACTTCCGCTCACGCGCAAGGTCGCATCACCGCTTGGCCTCGCTGAGGTGATCCCGGTGCGTGTGGCTGACGGCGCTGCCGAGCCGCTGGCCTCCGGCATCTGGCCGCTGGCGGCCATGGCGCAGGCGAATGGCTGGATCCTGGTGCCCGCGGAGAGCGAAGGCTATCCGGCCGGCAGTGAGGTCGTGATAAAATCCTGGGCGTGATACAACCCCGCCATGCGGATCATCGGCCTTGCCGGCTGGAGCGGCTCCGGCAAAACGACATTATTGACCAAGGTCATCCCGGCGATGACCGCGCGCGGGCTGAAAGTCTCGACGCTCAAGCACGCGCATCACGCTTTCGACGTCGACCAGCCGGGCAAGGATTCGCATACCCATCGTCTCTCGGGTGCGACCGAGGTGCTGATCTCGTCGGAGCGCCGCTTCGCCCTGATGCATGAGCTGCGCGGCGCGCCTGAACTCGGGCTGGGTGCCCTGCTGCGCAAGCTGACCCCGGTCGATCTGGTGATCATCGAGGGTTACAAGAGCGAGCCGCACCCGAAGCTCGAGGTGCATCGTGCGGTGGTCGGCAAGCCGCTGATCCATCCGGGCGATCCTGCGATTGTCGCGATTGCCGCCGACGGCCGGTTGCCCGAGGCGACCGTGCCGGTGGTCGATCTCGATGACGTCGAGACAATCGTCGACATCCTGCTGCGTCATGCGGCGCCGATGAGCCTCGTCGAGGTGGAGTAGATGGCGCAGCTCACCGACGATTGCTTCGCGTTCTCCGGGCCGCTGCTGCCTGTCGCGACCGCCGAGGCGATGCTGCGCGCGCGTGTGGTGCCGGTTGCCGAGACCGAAGACGTGAAGCTGCGGCAGGCGCGAAGCCGCGTGATCGGGCGCGACGTGATCGCCCCACTCGACTTGCCGCCATTCGACAATTCCGCGGTCGATGGCTATGCGGTGCGCCATGCGGACCTGTCCGCGAGCGGCGACACCAGCCTCGTGGTGATCGACCGCGTGCAGGCCGGACATTCAGCCAGTCATGCGATGGGCCCCAGCGCGGCGATCCGCATTTTCACCGGCGCGCCGATGCCCGCCGGCGCCGATACCGTCTTCATGCAGGAGGACGTGCGCGCTGATGGCGATGCAGTGCATGTGCCGCCGGGGCTGAAGCTTGGCTCCAATCGCCGTCTCGCTGGCGAAGATATTCGCGCCGGCACAATCCTGTTGCCGACCGGCCGCAGGCTCTCCGAACGCGATGTCGCGCTTGCCGCCGCCGTCGGGCTGACGGCATTGCCGGTGCGCCGTCGCGTGCGCGTTGCGGTGTTCTCGACCGGCGATGAGATCGTCGAGCCGGGCAGCGTCCGCCGCGCCGACGCGCTCTATGATGCCAACCGTTTCCTGCTCGCCGGCCTGATCGAACAGCTCGGCGCAGAGGTCACCGATCTCGGCATCCTGCCGGACGATCCGGCGCGCCTCGCATCCGCGATCGGCGCCGCCGCGACCGGGCATGACCTGGTGCTGACCTCGGGCGGCGTGTCGACCGGCGAAGCCGACCACGTGCGCACCATTGTCGAAGCGATCGGCACGCTGGTATTCTGGCGTGTCGGCATCAAGCCCGGACGTCCGGTCGCGATGGGCGTGATTCCTGGCGCCGATGGTTCGGCGGCGTTTGTCGGCCTGCCGGGAAATCCCGTCGCGGTGTTCGTGACCTTCGCGCGGATCGTGCGCCCGCTGCTGCTCGGCCTCGCCGGCGCTGCCCCGCAGCCGCTGGTGGCGCTGCCGGTGCGCGCCGCATTTCCTTATCGCAAGAAGGAAGGCCGGCGCGAATATGTGCGCGTGTCGCTGCGGCCCGGCACCGATGGCGTGATCGAAGCGGTGAAATATCCGCAGGACGGCGCCGGCGTTCTCACCTCGCTGACCGAAACCGACGGCCTGGTGGAATTGCCCGAGGACGTGACGCGCATCGAGGCCGGGACCAACGTCGGGTTTCTATCTTACGCGGCGCTGGTGGGGTAACGCTCCCGGTGCGCGCCGATCACGCGCCCTGCTGCGCCGCAATCGCCTCCGCCTTGGCCGCGTCCTCCGGCGTGTTGACGTTGAAGAAGGGATCGACCGGCGTATCCGCCCAGGCGGCAATCGCGATGCCGTGACGGCCGGTCCAGACCTCGATCTTGCGCAGATCCTCATCCACCAGCGCGCGCCGCAAATCGTCGCGCAACGCGACCGGCCAGAGTGCGGCGACCGGGTGACGCCAATCGCCGGAGCGTGCGCAAGCCATCGGCTTGTCCTGCTCGACGCGCGCCGCGTGCAGCCGCGGCACCAGGTCGCGCGGCAGGAATGGACAATCGCCCGGCACACTCGCGAGCCATTCAAGTTCCGGTGTGTGCTGCGCGGCCCAGTCGAGACCGGCGAGGATACCCGCGAGCGGTCCGGCGAATCCGGCCACGTTGTCGGGTATGATCGGCAAGCCGGTCGTGGCGAAACGTGCCGGATCGCCATTCGCATTGATGATGACCCTCGCGCATTGCGGCGCGAAGCGATCCAGCACGCGCGCGAGGATGGTCGCTCCGCCGACGCGGATCAGCGCCTTGTCGCCGCCGCCCATGCGGCGCGCCTGTCCGCCGGCAAGGATCAGGCCGAGGGTCTTTTCCTTCACCGCGGCTCAGTCCTCATGCACCGCGGCCTTGCGCCGGTGCTTGCCGCTCTCATCCTCGACATAGGCGAGGTCCTGGTCGAATACGATCCGGTCCGCACCGGCCAAGGCAACGAAGCGCTTGCCGCGCGCGCGGCCGATCAGCGTGAGGTTCGCCTTGCGCGCGAGCTCGACGCCCCAGGCGGTGAAACCGGAACGCGAGATCAGGATCGGGATGCCCATGCGCAAGGTCTTGATCACCATCTCCGAGGTGAGCCGCCCGGTGGTGTAGAAAATCTTGTCATGCGCCGGCACGCGATTTTTGAACATCCAGCCGGCGATCTTGTCGACCGCGTTGTGGCGGCCGACGTCTTCCATATAGACCAGCGGCTTGTCGCGTTGCGCCAGCACGCAGCCATGGATCGCGCCGGCCTCGAGATAGAGCGACGGCGTGGTGTTGATCACGCTGGTCAGCTTATAGAGCCACGAGGTGCGCAGCTCCGCTTCCGCCAGCTGCACATTCTCCAGCGCCTCCATCAGGTCGCCGAACGCAGTGCCCTGCGCGCAGCCGGAGGTCTGCACTTTCTTCTTCAGCTTCTCTTCGTAGTCGGTCTTGCGCTCGGTGCGCACCACGACGACCGACAATTCCTCGTCATAATCGACCTCGGTGACGATATCGTCCGGCTGCAGCATGTTCTGGTTCAGCAGGTAGCCGATCGCCAGATAATCGGGATAATCGTTGATCGTCATCGCGGTCACGATCTCCTGGGAGTTCAGGTAGATCGTCAGCGCACGCTCGACCGTCACCGAGGTCTCGATCGGCTGGCCGGTCTGGTCGATGCCGCGCACCCGCTCGGTCAGGCGCGGATCGCTCGGGTCGGGGCGGATGATGTAGTCGTCGTCGCTCATGGCACCCATCCTAACACAGATGTGATATGACCCGGCCATGAGCAAGCTGTCGCAAAGCCCCGCCGAATCGGCACTTGTCGCGGCCATCCGGGCGTCCGCGCGCCAGGAGCAGTTCCTCGACGTGGTCTCGGCCGAGGAGGCCAGGGAGCGCTTCGCCCGCCATCTCGACCTTGCCCCATTGCCGGGCGAACGCGTGGCGCTGGCGGCGGCGCTCGGGCGGGTGCTGGCCCAGGACGTCGCCGCGCCGATCGACGTGCCGCCCTTTGATCGCGCCAATGTCGATGGTTTCGCGCTGCGCGCCGCCGATACGCTCGGCGCCAGCGATTCCAGCCCACTGCTGCTGTCGCTGAACAACGAAGTGATCGTCTGCGGCCATGCGCCCAATCTCAGCGTGGGCGCGGGCAGCGCCACCACGATCGCCACCGGCGGCGTGGTGCCGCGCGGCGCCGATGCGGTGGTGATGATCGAGCATACCGAGCTCACCGAGGATGCCGCGCCGGCGATCGCGCTGCGTCGTGCCGCGTCACCGGGCCAGTTCATCTCCTATGCCGGCTCCGACATCGCGCGCGGCGAAACTGTGCTGCGCCGCGGTGCGCGCATCGGCTCGCGCGAGATCGGCATGCTTGCCGCCTGCGGCATCGATGCCGTCGACGTGGTGCGCCGTCCGAAAGTCGCGGTGCTCTCGACCGGCGACGAATTGGTGCAGCCAGGCGCGCCGCTCAAGCCGGCCGGCGTCTATGACAGCAACGGTGCGATCGTCGCTGCCGCCGTGACCGAAGCCGGCGGCGATCCGGTCGCCTATGGTGCCTTCCGCGATGACGCAGCTGTACTCGATGTCGCGATCCGTCGCGCGCTGAATGAATGCGACATGGTCATTCTCTCCGGCGGCACGTCGAAAGGCGCCGGCGATCTCTCCCATCGCGTGATCTCGACGCTCGGCCCGCCGGGCATTCTGGTGCATGGCGTCGCGCTCAAGCCCGGCAAGCCGATTTGTCTTGCGGTGATCGGCACCAAGCCGCTGGTAGTGCTTCCCGGTTTTCCGACCTCGGCGATCTTCACCTTCCATAGTTTCGTCGCGCCGGTGATCCGCGCGCAAGCCGGCCTGCCGCCTGAAGCGGCGCGCAGCGTCGAGGCGGAAGTGCCGGTGCGCATCGCCTCCGAGCTCGGCCGCAGGGAATTCGTGTTGGTCGCGCTGGTCGAAGGCGAGGGCGGCGCGATCGCGTTCCCCACCGCGAAGGGCTCCGGTTCGGTGACCAGTTTCTCCCAGGCCGATGGCTTCATCGAGATCGATGCGCTGGCGTCGACGCTCGATGCCGGCACGCGCCTGCCGGTGACCTTGATCGGCACCGCATCGGCGCCGGATATCGTGATCATGGGTTCGAACGACATTGCGCTCGACGCTGTGGTCGGCACGCTTTCGGAACAGGGCATCAACGCGCGCGTCATCGCGGTCGGCAGTCTCGGTGGCATTGCCGCCGCGACGCGGGGCGAATGCGACGTCGCACCGCTCCACCTGATCGATCCGGCGACCGGCCGCTATAACGTCCATTTTGTGAAACCGGGCCTCACCTTGGTGAAGGGCTGGCAGCGCATGCAGGGCTTCGTGTTCCGCGCCGGCGATAAGCGCTTCGAAGGGCTCTCCGCGGCGGACGCGATCAAGGTCGCACTGGCGGATGACACGGCGTTGATGGTGAACCGCAATGCCGGTGCCGGCACGCGTGTGCTGATCGACGGGCTGCTGGCGCAATCGCTTGCAAACAACATGCGGCCGCCGGGCTACAGCAACCAGCCGCGTTCGCATAATGCGGTGGCGGCGGCGGTGGCGCAGCATCGCGCCGATTGGGGCGTCGCGATCGAACCGGTGGCGAAGCTTTATGGGCTGGGCTTCCTGCCGGTCGCGCCGGAGGAATATGATTTCCTGTTGGTCGAGAGCCGGCGGCAGCGGCCCGCGGTGCAAGCTTTTCTCGCCGCGTTGCGCGATGACGCGACGCGCGCAAAAATCTCCGCGCTCGGCATGACGCCGGCACCATGACAGTCCGTTATCCAGGCAAGAACGCAACGGTGTCGCTGTCCGAATCGGTTACCTGATCGACCGGCGCGTCATAGAGCGCCGCCAGCGTCTCTTGGGTCAGCACCTCGCGCACCGGGCCTTCCGCAATGCATTCGCCGGCGCGGAGCAGCGTGGCGCGGTCGGCTGCGCGCAGCGCATGGTTCGGATCATGCGTCGTGAAGAGCACGCCGTGTCCTGATGCCGCCAGCGCGCGCATCTCGCTCAGCACCTTGCCCTGATTGCCGAAGTCGAGGCTCGCGGTCGGCTCGTCGAGCACCACGAATTTCGGCTCCTGCGCGAGCGCACGCGCCAGCAGCACCAGTTGTCGCTCGCCCCCGGAGATCATGGTGTAAGGCCGCTGGGCCAGGTGATCGATCCCGAAGCGTTCCATCGCGTCAGCGGCGACCGCACGGTCATGCGCGCTGGGCGCGCTGAACAGGCCGCCATGGGCGGTCCGTCCCATCAGCACGACGGTCTCGACCGGGAATGCGAAGCTTGGTGTATGCACCTGCGGCACATAGGCGATCAGTCGCGCCAGTTCCGCGCTGGAGAGCTCCGACGTTGCGCGGCCGTCGACGAGCACCGCGCCAGCCAGCGGCTGCAACAGCCCGAGCAGGGTCTTGAGCAACGTGGTCTTGCCACTGCCATTGGGGCCGAGCAGTGCGAGCACTTCGCCCGCGGCTAGCGTCACGTCGAGCCCGTGTCCGACTACGCGGTCGGAATAGCCGATACTCAAGGCGCGGGCTTCGAGCGTCATGACGACCAGCTCTTCTGCATGTCGGCGAGCAGCCAGATGAAGAACGGCGTGCCGATCACCGCGGTGAGGATGCCGAGCGGAATTTCCACCGGCGCGATGGTGCGCGCCAGCGTGTCGATGAACAGCAGATAGCCGCCGCCGAGCAACGCCGCGGTCGGAAGCAGCCGCGCGAAGTCCGGTCCGACCAGCGAGCGCGCGAGATGCGGCACGACCAGTCCGACCCAGCCGATGATGCCCGAGGTCGCAACGCTCGCCGCCGTCACCAGCGTCGCCGCCGCGACGATCGCGATGCGCATCGGCATGGTCGCGACTCCGAGCGCGCGCGCTTCTTCCTCCGGCAGCGACATCACGTTCATGCGCCAGCGTAACGCGAGCAGCACCGCGGAGCCGATCAACACTGGGCCGAGCAACGGCAGCAGGTCGGCAACCGTGGTGCCGGCAAGGCTGCCGAGCAGCCAGAAGGTCATCGCGGGAAGCTGGTTATAGGGATCGGCGAGATATTTGATCAGGCCGACGCCGGCGCCGAGCAACGCACCGATCACGACGCCTGCAAGCACCAGCACCAGCACCGGATCGCGCGAGCGCAGCATCGAGCCGATCAGATACACCGCGGCAACGGCAGCCAGCCCGCCGGCGAAGGCGAACAGCTCGATCATCAGCACGCCGAGCGAGAAGAAGATGCCGAGCACCGCGCCCAAAGCGGCGCCCGACGACGCGCCGAGGATATCCGGCGACACCAGCGGATTGCGGAACAGCCCCTGAAACGCGGTGCCGGCGATCGCCAGCGCAGCGCCGACCAGCAGCGCCGCGACCACGCGCGGCCCGCGCACCAGCAGCACCACGTTCTCGACCGCGGGTGACACGTTGGAGCTGCGGCCGGTCCCGCGCGACCACAGCACGTCGAGGAGTTCTGCAATGCTCACCGGATAGCGCCCGACCAGGAATGCCACCAGCAGCCCGGCGATCAGGATGCCGAGCGCAATCAGGAATCCCGGCAAGAAGGGACGGGTCACGAAGTGCCCTTCAATCCGTCACTCTTCGCGCCACATCCAACGGTCGTCACCCCCGCGAAAGCGGGGGTCCAGTACTCCGCGGCCCATCGATAGGACACGGCGTACTGGGCCCCCGCTTTCGCGGGGGCGACCAGCTGTGTTTCGTTGGAAAAACCGTGCAATGGATGGGACGCTTTCAATATCATCAATCCCGTCCCGCCAGCACGCGGTCGATCTGCGCGTCGCTCGGCGTCACGCGATAATAGCGCGCATAATAGCTGCGCGTCAGCATCCGCAGGTCTTCCGGAAACAGTGCAGGATAAAGCATCTTCGCCAGCCACCACAATCCGACCAGCCGGTTCACCGACGGCGGGAAGTCGACCCAGCCGAATGGAATCTTCGGCGACAGATGCACGCGCTGCTCGCGCACCGCACGCAACGCAGCCCAGGCCGGATCGCGACCGACATTCTGCGCGAAGTCGCGATCGATGGTGATGATCACATCGGGATCCCACAGCATCACCTGTTCGATCGACACGGTCGCAAGCCCGCCGCGCGTGCCGCCCGCGACGTTGGTTCCGACCAGATCGATGGTCTCGACATTGATCGATCCGCCGAGTCCGGTCTCGAGCCCGCGCGGCCCGCGCGCGTAATAGACGCGCGGGCGCTTCTCGACCTGGGCGATGCGTTGCGTCACCGCCGTGATGGTCTGGTTGCTGTAATCCGCGAGGTCCTCGCCTGCGTCACGCCGGCCGGTGAGCCGGCCGAGCTTCTGATAGGCGGTCGAGGTCGCGACAAAGCGGCCGTCGAGCAGCGCATAGGGGATGCCGGTCTGCTCCTGCACGCGATCGGCCAGCGAGACGAAGGTCGGGTTGATGGTGCCGATATCCAGGATCAGGTCGGGCTTGAGCGCGAGCACCACTTCGAGATTGGCGGTGTTGCCGCGACCGGTGATGCGGCCGACCTCCGGCCGCGCGCCGATCTCGGGAAGCAGGAATTCGCGCTCCTCAGGACGGTTCGCCCGCGGCCAGCCGATCAAGGTGTCGGGCGCTAGCGTGTAGAGCAAGATCGCCGCCGGCGGCCCCGCCGGGAACACCCGCGTGACTGTCGCGGGGACCGGAACGTTCCGGCCGGCATCGTCGATGATGCTGTCGGCTGACGCGGCGCGCGGCGTCAGCAAGGACGCGGTCAACCCTGCCAGGACGCTGCGGCGGCTCCGAGGCGTCATGCTCTCTCCCGTGGTCTATGCGACATAACGGCACGGTATGGCGGTATTCTTATCATTTGATAGGGAATTCAGAGCGTTCGGTAACGGTTATTGGTTCGGTTTAACCTGTTGGCAATGCTGCAATGAGAGCTTCTACGGAGACGGAGGATACGCCTGTGAAGCAGACGTTGTTAAGATTCCTTAAGGACGAATCCGCCGCCACCGCGATCGAGTATGGATTGATCGCCGCCGGCATTTCGGTCGCCATCATCACCGTGGTCAAAGGCCTCGGCTCGAAGCTCAACACCTCGTTCACGTCGGTCCAGACCGCGCTGAAATAGCGCCACTGGCGCTCACGCGCCCGGCACTGTCGCATTCGGGAAGAAGAGCTGCTCGCCGCCGACCTTATAGTCCGCGATCGCCTTCTGCCCTTCCGCCGAAATCAGCCAGTCGACCAAGGCCTGCCCCAGATCCTGCTTCACATGCGGATGCTTGGCGGGGTTCACCAGCATGACGCCATACTGGTTGAACATGCGCTGGTCGCCCGCCACCAGAATCTCGAGGTCGCCGCGGTTCTTGAATGACAGCCAGGTGGCGCGGTCCGAGAGCACATAGGCATTGCTCGCCGACGCGGTGTTGAGCGCGGCACCCATGCCCTGGCCGATCTCGCGATACCAGGCGCCTTTATCCTTCGCGATGTCGATCGAGGCAGCCTTCCACAGGTCGAGCTCCGCGGCGTGCGTGCCGGACTTGTCGCCGCGCGAGATGAACACCGCGGCCTTGTCCTTGAGGGCGGTGAACGCCTTGATCGCGTCGGTGCCGCCCTTGATGCCGGCAGGATCGCTCTTCGGCCCGATCAGGACGAAGTCGTTATACATCACCGGGAAGCGCTTCACGCCGAAGCCGTCGGCGACGAACTTCTCTTCCTGCGATTTCGCATGCACGAACAGCACGTCGGCATCGCCGCGGCGGCCGGTGTCGATCGCCTGGCCGGTGCCTTGCGACACCACCTTCACGTCGATGCCGGTCTTCGCCTTGAACAGCGGCAGGATGTGGCCGAACAGCCCCGAATCCTGTGTCGACGTCGTCGAGGCGACGACGATCGATTTATCCTGCGCGAGCGCGGGCGATGCGGTGAGCAGCGCGATCGCGCCGATGGCAATGACAATGCGTCTGGTCAACATGGTTTTGCTCCGGTTGTCAGAGAAGGAGATCGCCGGCGACGAAGCGCCGGGCCTCCTCGGTCTGGGGTTGCATGAAAAAGCGTTCCGTGGGCGCGGTCTCGATCGCACGGCCGCGATGCAGCAGCACGATCTCGCCTGCCAGGCGGCGCGCCTGTCCGAGATCGTGGGTCGCCGTCACCACCTTGATGCCGCGCGCACTCACCGCGCGGATCACGTCTTCCACCGACTTGGTCGCCGCCGGGTCGAGGCTGGCGGTCGGCTCGTCGAGGAACAGCACAGCGGGATCGCGCGCCAGCGCACGCGCGAGCGCCAGCCGCTGCTGTTCGCCGCCGGAGAGTTTTCGCGCCGGACGATCTTCGAATCCCGCGAGGCCGACCAATGCCAGCAATTCGATCACGCGCGCCTCGCGCCGATCGCGCGCTATACCAGCCGCCGCGAGCGCGTAGCGCAGATTGCCGACGACTGAGCGGCGCAGCATCACCGGCCGCTGAAACAGGATAGCGCGGCGCAACGGCGGTACCGCCTCGCGTCCGCCCCAGGTCACGCGGCCGCTGGTCGGTGCGATCAGGCCCATGGCGATGCGGATCAATGTGGTCTTGCCGGAGCCGTTGGGGCCGATCAGCGCGGTCGGGGCGCCATCGCCAAACGTCACGGACAGTCGATCCAGGATCGCGAGCTTGCCGACGAGCACCGACACGCTGTCGCAGACGATCGGTAATTCCGTATCGGGTGCGCGCATCGGCGTCATCCCGCGTATTGCTCGCCGACCCGCTTCATGCCCCAGGCGGCGGCATTCACGGCGACGACGATGGCCAGCAGGACGAAGCCAAGACCCAGCGCGAGCGGCAGATCGCCTTTCGATGTCTCCAGCGCGATCGCGGTGGTCATGGTGCGCGTGAAGCCGTCGATGTTGCCGCCGACGATGATCACCGCGCCGACTTCCGCCGCGGCCCGGCCGAAGCCCGCGAGCAACGTCGTGATCAGGCTGAAGCGTGCGTCATACACCAGCGTCGCGATCCGCCCGGCGGGGCCGACATTCATCGCCGCAAGCTCGTCGCGATATTCAAGCCAGAGATCCTCGATGGTCTGCCGGCTCAGCGCCGCGATGATCGGCGTGATCAGGATGGTCTGCGCGACGATCATCGCCGCCGGCGTGAACAGCAGGCCCCACGACCCGAGCGGTCCCGAGCGCGACAGCAGCAGATAGACCGCCAGCCCTACAACCACCGGCGGCAGTCCCATCAACGCATTGAGGACCACGATGACGCCGGCGCGCCCCGGAAAACGCGTCAACGCCACCAGCGCACCGAATGGCAGTCCGATCAGCGCGGCGCAGACCACGGCCGACAGGCTGACCAGCAGCGACAGGCGCACGATCGCGAACAGCGCGGGGTCGCCGCTCAGGACCAGTTGCAGGGCGGAGGCTTGATCTGGCATGAATTTGATGTTGCATTTGAGTGTTTGACGGTCAATTTTTGTAATTACTGCATATTTTTGCAGGAAAGGGCCGATCTTGCCGGAGCTCCTGACCACTGAGGAAGCGGCCCGCTATCTGCGGGTATCGGAGCGCAAGCTCTATGAAATGGTCGCCAACGCCGTGGTCCCCTCCACCAAGGTGACCGGCAAATGGCTGTTTCCGAAGGCAGCACTGGACCGCTGGCTGACATCCGGGATCGCCGGACATGCGCAGGCGAAGGCGGCGCCACCGATCGTCGGCGGCAGTCACGATCCGCTGCTGGAATGGGCGCTGCGCGAAAGCGGCTCCGGCCTCGCCACTTTGCCGGAGGGCAGCGAGGCCGGGCTGCGCCGGCTCGCGCGCAGCGAAGTGCTGGCGGCCGCGATCCACCTGCATCGCCTCGACGGGGACGACGACAACGCCAACCCGGAAGCTTTGTCCGCGATGTCCGGCCTTCCCGACGCGGTGCTGATCGCGTTCGCGCGCCGCGAGCAGGGCCTGCTGGTCGCGCCCGGCAACCCGCTTGGCCTCTCCGACATCGCTTCGGTCGCACGCACCCGCGCACGCATCGCACAACGGCCGGATGGCGCGGGCGCGCAATTGCTGCTGCTCGCGCTGCAGGCGAGGGCGCAGGTGGCCGGCCCGCTCAACAGCGTGATGCCGCCATGCCCCACCGGCCCGGACGTCGCCCAGGCGGTCCGCTCCGGACGCGCCGATTGCGGGATCGCCACCCGATCGGTCGCGCGCGCCGCCGCGGTGGATTTCGTCCCGCTGACCTGGGAGCATTTCGACCTGGCATTGCGCCAGCGCGACTATTTCCAGCCTGGCCCCCAGGCCTTCTTCCGGTTCCTGCGCAGCGCGGCCTTCCGCGAGCGGGCCGGGGAGCTCGGCGGCTACGATATCGGCAGCGCTGGAGAGGTCCGTCGCGTCAATTGACCAGGCACGGCTTGAACTTAACGGCGGCGCCGCCTAGGACAGGGCCGCTGGAGAGGTGGCCGAGTGGCTGAAGGCGCTCGCTTGGAAAGCGTGTATACGGGAAACCGTATCGAGGGTTCGAATCCCTCTCTCTCCGCCAGCCTTCGCAAACGCAGTTTGCGCAAGGCCGTCACGCCTTAGCCCGCAGGGCGAAGGCGGACTGGTTGCCCTTTGCTACGGCTTGGCAACTAAGATGACCTCCATCGGTTCGAAAGTCTGTTTCCGGTCCAGAAACGCCCCCGTGTGCAGCCCATGACGACCAGCCGCCACTCCGCCGCT
>CANKHJ010000053.1 GCA_947481635.1 Bradyrhizobiaceae bacterium | reverse complement strand
TGCGGCGGGCGATCATCCACCACGCGCCAGCGCCGCTTGTTGATCACGCCGAGGGCTGCGTCATAGACCGCCTGCGGCGTGGTCTCGGCGAAATACGGTTCGATGTCTGGATAGAGAATGGTCTGCACCGCCGCCGCCGTCGCGCCCGGATAATCCACCGGATTGGCATCGCGTGGGCGCACCCGCGCCAGCGCTTCGAAGCGCGGCGGATCGGCGGCGTCGGTGGTGACGTCGTTGATCCAGGGCTGGCGGTAGGCGTACACGCCGAGATAGGCCGGATAGGCCAGCAGCGCCCCGCCGATCGCCATCGCCGCGATCCCGCGGCCGAGCCCGCGCAGGCCCTTGTTCCAGATGCCGATCAGGCTTCCCAGCGCCAGCAGGATCGCAACCGCGGCGATTGCCAGCGTGCCGAGAAAAGTCACGACGGCAGGACGGATTTCCAACAGGCCGGACCGCACCACGACGATCGACAGCAGGGCCGCTACGAAGGCGAACACCGCCAGGCGCAGCGCCCAGGTGGCGAGGCGCGACATCGGGTCGGCGGAGAGTGAGCGACGGGCCATGCGTCAGCCGCGCCGGTTTGATAGGGCAAATGACCGGGAGCGCGTCATTCAGCCGCCGTCGCCGTCGGCAGCACATAGTCCTTGAAACGGGTGCGCAACGCCGTCTTCTGGATCTTGCCGGTCGCGGTGTGTGGAATTTCCTCCACCAGCACCATGTCGTCCGGCATCCACCAGCTTGCGATCTTGCCCTGCATGAAGCCGAGCAATTCGTCCTTGGTCGGCGTCTGGTCTTTCTTCGGCACGATGATGAGGAGCGGCCGCTCGCCCCATTTCGGATGCGTGATGCCGATGACGGCGGCTTCCATGACTTTCGGATGACCCACCGCAAGGTTTTCCAGCTCGATCGACGAAATCCATTCGCCGCCCGACTTGATCACGTCCTTGGAGCGGTCGGTGATCTGCATATAGCCGGTGCGGTCGATGGTCGACACGTCGCCGGTGTCGAAATAACCCTCGTCGTCCAGGATCTGGTCGGGCACCTTGAAATAGGTCTTGGTCACCGCCGGCCCGCGCACCTTGAGGCGGCCGAAAGTGGTGCCGTCCCAGGGCAGCGTCTTGTTGTCGTCGTCGGTGATCTTCATCTCGACGCCGAACGGCGTATGACCCTGCTTCATCAGCAGGTCGAGCTTGGCGTCGCCGGTCAACTCGGCATGGTCCGGCTTGATGGTGCACAGTGTGCCGAGCGGACTCATCTCGGTCATGCCCCAGGCGTGGATCACGTCGACGCCGTAGACGTCCTGGAATTTCTGGGTGATGGCGCGCGGGCAGGACGACCCGCCGATCACCACCCGGTTGAGATAGGGGAGCTTGCCGGCATTGGCTTCCATATGCTGCAGCAGCATCATCCAGACGGTCGGCACCGCGGCGGAGCAGGTGACGCGGTAGTCGTTGAGCAATTCGTAGATCGAGGCGCCGTCGAGCTTCGGCCCGGGCATGATCATGCTGGCGCCGACCATCGGACAGGTCAAAGCGAGACCCCAGCCATTGGCATGGAACATCGGAACCACCGGAAGCACCACGTCCCTGCTGGATGTGTTCATCGCGTCCGGCGTGGCCGCGATCATCGAATGCAGCACGTTCGAGCGATGCGAATAGACCACGCCCTTGGGATCGCCGGTGGTGCCGGAGGTGTAGCACATGCCCGCCGCGGTATTCTCGTCGAACTGCTTCCAGGCGAAGTCGTCGTCGACTTCGCCGATCCATTCGTCATAGGCGACGGCGTTGCGCAACGCGGTCGCCGGCATATGCGCCTTGTCGGTGAGGATGATGTAGCGCTCGACCTTGGGCAGCTTGTCGGCGAGCTTCTCGAGCAGCGGGACGAAGCTGAGGTCGGTCATGATCACGCGGTCTTCGGCGTGATTGAGGATCCACACGATCTGATCCGGGAATAGCCGCGGGTTGACGGTGTGATACAAAGCCCCGACGCCCATGATGCCGTACCAGGCTTCCAGGTGCCGCCAGGTGTTCCAGGCGAGCGTCGCGACCCGGTCGCCGAGCTTGACGCCGTCCCGGTCCAGCCGCTTGGCGACCCGCAGCGCATTGGCGCGGACAGCGGCATAGTCGGTGGTGTGGATCGGGCCCTCGACCGAGCGCGATATCACCTGACGCGTACCGTGGTTAGCCGCGGCGTGGTCGATCACCCGATGGCAGAGCAGCGGCCAATCCTGCATCAATCCGAACATGACGTCTGACCCTTGGCGTTTCCCGGCAGTCCTCGCCGTTGATCGCCGATAATATATCGGCGAGGGTGCAAATGAGAATCAATTGTGGGGGGTGACCATGTCCAGCGAGCCAAGACTTCTGCTGCCGTTTTTGGGCGGATTCTACCGGATGGTGTCCGATTTCCACTGGCCGATCATCCGGCTCGCGGTCGGCGGCACATTATTCATCCACGGTGGCTGGTCGAAGATCAACGGCGCCTGGCAGGGGCTCGCGGCCGGCATGCCGAAGATGGGGATCGAGCCAGCGGTGCCCATGGCGCTGCTCGTCACCGGTCTGGAGACCCTGGGGGCGGTCTGCATCATCCTCGGGCTATTCACCCGCTTCTTCGCCGCCGCAATTGCGATCCAGATGGCCTATATCACCTTCGTCATCTTGTGGCCGCGCGGCTTCGCGGCCTACGAACTCACGCTGATCTGGGGCATGATCTTCTTCGCGATCGCGCTGCGCGGCGGCGGGCCTTACTCGCTTGACCGCAAGATCGGCCGGGAATTGTGATCGACTGAATCTCCCCGGCTGTCATGCCCCGCGAAAGCGGGGCATCCAGTATTCCGCGACCTATCGATAGGACACGGAGTACTGGACCCCCCGCTTTCGCGGAGGGTGACCGGCTGTGAATGGGGCGCGCGCAGCGGGCTATTTCAAAAAGCTAGAACCGCCCCAGCCGGAATCTCGAAATGTCGTGCCGTGTGGCTCCGTCGATCGCGAGGTCCGCGAGGATCTCGCCGATCACCGGCGCGAATTTGAAACCGTGGCCCGAGCACGGGGAAGCGATGATCACGTTCGATGCGCCGGGGGCGTGGTCGATCAGGAAATCGCCGTCCGGCGTCATGGTGTAGAGGCAAGTCTGTGCGCTGCGCATCGGCCCGTCGGCGGCCGGGAGATGGTCGGCGATGGCCGCGCGGATCAGCGCCTCGTCGCGTGCGGACACGCCGCGATCATAGCGCTCGGGATCGACGATCTCTTGCGCATGATGGTGTTTCGCCACCTTGACGCCGCGCGCGTCGCGCTGCGGAAAGCCGTAATGAACGCCGTGGCGGCTCTCCAGCAGGAACACCGGCAGGCTGCCGAGCCCGACCGGTCCGGGATCGGCCGGCTCGAACCAGGCCTGCACCTGACGCGTCGCGTGCAGCGGTAGCGCGAAATCGGCCAGCAGCGTCGGGGTCCAGGCGCCTGCGGCCACGATCGCGACGCCGGCCTCGATCACTGCGTCCGCGGTCACGATCCGGACATGACCGTCGCGGGGCTCGATCGCACGGATGGTCGTGCCGGTGCGGATGTCCGCGCCGTGCGATTGGGCGAGCGCGTGCTGCGCCGCGACCGCGGCTTCCGCGGCAAGAAAACCGCCATCCGGCTGAAGCACCGCGACATAATCGTCGGGCACGCGGAACGCCGGAATGCGTTTCATCAACGCCCGCGCGTCGATGATCTCGTGCACCAGATCGTGGAGCCGCGCGGAGGCCAGCGTGGCGGGGACCAGCATACCGTTTGCAGGACCGATTTCTGCGATGCCGGTCACAGTCAGCAGCGCTTGTCCGCTCTCGGCCTCAAGGTCGCGCCACAAGTGATAGGCGCGGCGCAGCAACGGCACGTAGCTCGGATGCTCGAAATATCCGAGCCGGATCACCCGCGTGACACCATGCGAGGAGCCACGGTCATGCCCCGGCCCGAATCGGTCCACGCCCAAAACGCGCACGCCACGCCGCGCCGCATGGTGCAGCGCGGCGCTGCCCATCGCCCCAAGACCGATCACCACGACATCATAGGACTGCATCGCGCGGAACCTAGCAGGCCCCGTCCCAGTTGCCAGAGACGTGACCGAGGCCGCCATGTAGCGTAGAACGACGGCGCGACTCGATGGCGGGGTACGAGTGAAGATCTTCTATGCGATCATTGCAGTCCTCGCCGCCGTCCATCCTTCGCTGGCCGCCGAGGAGATCCCCTTGCCGCGGTCGCGGCCGCCGAGCATCGGCCTGACCTATATCCCGATGGTCGACGACGCGATGTCCTCCGCCGCCGAGCTTGAGGAGGCGATGGGCTGCCGCATCCGCCTGACCCAGTCACGCGTCAAAGCCGTGTCGGTGCCGCCGCTCCAGGCCCCCGGCGGCTGCGGCGCGCCGGACGTCGTGCGGCTCGAAGGCCTGACGCTGCGGGACCAGACGACGGTTGCATTCACGACGCCGCCGCTGCTTCGCTGCGGCATGGCGGAGGAAGTCGCCAAATGGGTGCGCGACGATCTGGCGCCTTTGGCACGGTCGCTCGGCAGCCCAATCAAGAGCATCGAGAGTTACGGCTCGTTCGAGTGCCGCGGCCGCAACCGTGTGGCCGGCACACGCATGAGCGAGCATGGCCGCGCCAACGCGGTCGACATCCGTTCGGTCAAGCTTGCCAACGGCAACGTCTACGAATTGACCGATCGTGCGGTGGCGCGCGATTTCCGCGAAGACGTGCGCAAGAGCACCTGCGCGCATTTCACCACCGTGCTAGGGCCGGGTTCGGACGGCTATCACGAGGAACACATCCATATCGATCTGGCCGAGCGGCGCGGCGGTCATCGCCTGTGCCAATGGGACGTGCGCGATCCGGTGCCTGAGGTGCCGCTGCCGCGTCCGCGCCCGGATTTCGAGGCCGTGGAGGCGAAAGCCAAGATCGGCGACGAGAAGACGCACGACGTGAAGTGAGGGACACCATGGCTCCGCTCAGCAATCTCGCGGTTCGCGATATCGAAAATCTGATCCATCCGAATACCAACCTCGACGCGTTCCGCGCGACCGGTCCGCTGGTGATCGAGCGCGGCGAAGGTGTGTGGCTGTATGACAGCGCTGGCAAGTCGTATCTCGACGCCATGGCCGGGCTGTGGTGCGCCTCGCTCGGCTACGGCAATGGCGAACTCGCGGACGCCGCGGCGGCGCAGATGCGCAAGCTGTCCTTCGGGCATCTGTTCGCGGCCAAGAGCCACGATCCCGCGATCGAGCTCGCCGAAAAGCTGAAGGAGATGGCGCCGGTGCCGATCTCCAAGGTGTTCTTCTGCAATTCCGGTTCCGAGGCGAATGACAGCCAGATCAAGCTGATCTGGTACATGAACAATGCGCTTGGCCGGCCTGACAAGAAGAAGATCATCAGCCGCTACAAGGCTTATCACGGCGTCACCATCGCCTCCGCCTCGCTCACCGGGCTGCACACCAACCAGGTCGATTTCGACCTGCCGATCGCCGGCATCCTGCACACCGCGTGCCCGCACCATTATCGCTATGGGCGCGATGAGGAGAGCGTCGAGGATTTTTCCTCGCGCATGGCGGCCGAGCTCGAGGCGCTGATCGAGCGCGAAGGGCCGGAGACGATCGCGGCCTTTTTCGCGGAGCCGGTGATAGGCGCGGGCGGCGTGATCGTGCCGCCGAAGGATTATTTCGAGAAGATAGCGGCGGTGTGCGCGCGCCACGACGTGTTCATGGTCGCGGATGAGGTGATCTGCGGCTTCGGCCGTCTCGGCACGACATTCGGCAGCGAGGCGGTCGGCTGGCAGCCGCATTCGATCTCGATCGCCAAGGCGGTGACGTCGGGATACCAGCCGCTCGCCGCGGTGATGATCCCGGAAGACATGTATCAGGCGATGCTGATCGAGAGCCGCAAGATCGGCTCATTCGGTCACGGCTTCACCTATTCCGGCCATCCGGTCGCCGCCGCCGTCGCGCTCAAGACGCTGGAAATCTATGCGCGCGATCGCATCATCGAACGCGCCGCGCAGATGGCGCCGCATTTCCAGGGCAAGCTCAGGGAATTGGGGAGCCATCCGCTAATCGGCGAGGCGCGCGGCATGGGCCTGATCGGCGGGCTGGAGATCGTCGCCGACAAGCATTCGCGCCAGCCCTTCGAGCCCAAGCACGGCGTCGGCCCGCGCGTCATGGCCTTTGCCGAGGAGGAAGGCTTGATCATACGCTCGGTCGGTGGCGATACCATCTCGCTCTGCCCGCCGCTGGTGATCACCGCGGCGGAGATCGACGAGCTATTCGTGCGGCTCACCCGCGCGCTCGATCGCACACTCGTTTGGGCGAAAGAGAAGCGCTTGTTGAAATAGCCGCGGTCAGGTGTTCTCACGATCAGGTCTTGGCGCGGTGCCGCGCGTTCATCTTCAGTCCGTTCGCCTCGATCAGCTTGAGGACGTTTTCCATCGTGTCGAGGTCTGACGGCGCGACGCCGTCCAGCACCTCGACAAGGTAGTTGCGCCGGCGCTTGCCGACTTCCTCGACGCGGCGCTCGCCTTTTTCGGTCAGCGTCACGCGGGTGAGCCGGTTGTCCTGCGGGTCGGCGCGGCGCACCACATAGCCTTGCAGCTCCAGCGCCTTGACCGTGCGCGTGATCGAGGCGGGATCGACGCGCTGCGCTTCGGTCAATTCCTTCTGGGTGCAGTCGGGGTGCTGCGACAGGAACGCCAGCACGCGCCAATGCGCGATATGCACTCCGGTCATCCGCTCGAACACGCCGAGCGTCACGGTCGTGGTCCGCAGCATCTGCATCAGGGCCGTCGTCCGTTCGGTGCGCGTCTGATTGTCTTCCATGCGGTCCTTCGAATCGCGGCGGCAGCGGATTCGGCGGGCCCAGCCTTAGTCGCTGCCCCGGGGGCTTGACAAGAAACATGTAGCCCGCAATGATTGCGCTATCAATGATTGGAGGCGCAAATGTTGCAGAGCAGCAAAATCAAGCTGACCGTGCGCGAGGACACCGACAATCCGTTCCTGCTCGGTCCGTTCCAGCCGAACGACACCGAATACACGGTGACCGGTCCGGACCTCAAAGTGATCGGGGAAATCCCGAAGGACCTGCACGGCATCTACGTCCGCAACACCCACAATCAGGTGCATCACCCGATCGGCGTCTATCATCCGTTCGATGGCGACGGGATGCTGCACGCCGTCCACTTCCACGACGGCAAGGCCGAGTACCGCAACCGCTTCGTCCAGACCACCGGGTTCCTCGCCGAACAAGCGGCCGGGAAGTCGTTGTGGCCGGGCCTGCTGCAGCCGCATCTCTATACGCGGCGCGGCTGGGGCGCGATCGGCGCGATGAAGGACAATGCCGGCACCGACGTGAAGCATCACAACGGCAAGCTGATCGCGACCATGTCGCAAGGCAGCGAGCCGTGGCGTCTCGATCCGATCACGTTGGAGACGCTCGGACCGGATCCGGTGCTTGGCCCGCGCGTGCCGGATGGGATCGCCTCGCACAACAAGGTGGATTCGCTGACCGGCGAAATGATGTTCTTCAATTACCCGGAACATCATCCGTTCATGAATTACGGCGTGGTGAACGCGAAGGGCGAACTGGTCCACTATGTGCCGATCGAGCTGCCGGGCGCGCGCTGGCCGCATGATCTCGGCATCACGCAAAATTACACCGTGCTGCACGACTTGCCGCTCTATTTCGACGCGGCAGGCCTCAAGCAGGGCCGGCACGACCTGGTGTTCAATCGCGACCTGCCGGCGCGCTTCGGCGTGATCCCGCGCTTCGGCGACAATGCGCAGGTGCGCTGGTTCGAGGCGACCACCTGCTTCATCCTGCACCTCACCAATTGCTTCGAGGACGGCGACGAGGTCGTGATGGACGGCTGCATCATGCCGGACTTCAAGAAGCCGCCGGTCGGCGAGAGCGACGACATCTACACCCGCATCAAGAACAACCTCGACAAGCATAACAACAAGACGCACATGCACCGCTGGCGCTTCAACATGCGCACCGGGCAGACCCGCGAAGAACGGATCGACGACGAGGTCACCGAGTTTCCGGCCTGCAGCAACGACTATGTCGGGCGGCCTTATCGCTACAGCTACAACGTCCTCTACAAGAAGGGGGAGTGGCTGTTCTCTGGCTTGAAGCGGTTCGATCTCGTGAAGGGCGGCACCGCGCGTTACGAGTTCGGCGATGGCCGCTACGGCAGCGAGCCGCAGGTGGCGCGCGCGGTCGGCGCGAAGGCCGAGGATGACGGCTACGTCCTCAGCTTCGTCACCGACATGAATGCCAATCAGTCCGAGTGCCTGATCCTGCGCGCTGACGACATGGCGGCGGGCCCGGTCGCGCGCGTGATCCTGCCGGAGCGCATTCAGGTCGGCACCCATGCCTGCTGGGTCGAGGGCGACCGCATCGCGGGCGAAGGCCGGATCGCGGTCTGATGAGCGATCTCGTCCTCATCCCCGGGATCAACAACACCCGTGCGACCTGGGACGGCGTCATTGCGGCGCTGCCTCCAGGCATCACGGCCCGGGCCGAGGATTGCGCGGCGCTGCCGACGGTGGAAGCCGTGGCGGCCGATCTGTTGCCGCGACTGCCGCCGCGGTTTCATCTCTGCGGGTTTTCATTCGGCGGCTATGTGGCGCTGGCACTGTTCGCGCAGGCGCCGCAGCGGGTCGCGAGCCTGGTGATGCTCGCGACCACGTCATTCGCCGACACGCCGCAGCAACAGGTGGCGCGTGACACCGCGGCCGCAGCCGCGCAACGCGGCGAACACATGACGCTGGTCGCAGGCCCGGGCGCGATCGCGCTGCATCCCACTGCGGCCGCGGATCCAGCGATTGCCGCGTTGCGGCTGAAGATCGCGCGCGACTACGGCGCGGAGCGCTTCATCGCACACCAGTTTGCCAGCAAGGCCCGGCCGGACCGGACCGCTCTGCTCGCCGGCGCCAAACTGCCGATGCTGTTCATCGCCTCGGGCGACGACAAGGTGATCCCGCCAGACGCGGTGCGGCGGATGGCCGACGCGGTGCCTCTGGCGAAGTTCGAAACCATTCCGGGCGCGGGCCATCTGGTGCCGATCGAACAGCCGACCGCGGTCGCGCGCCTGCTCGGCGACTGGGTCAGAGCGAACACTTAAAGGCGTCACGAGGGAGGAGTTACAGATGGCAGTTCAACGATGCCCGGATCACCTTGTCGCCGGCGATGGCGACACCACGGTGTTCCTGCTCCATGGCGGTTATGGATCGAAAGACTATTGGCGTCCGCAAATCGAAACGCTCGCCATGAATGGCTATCGCGTGGTCGCGTGGGACGCGCCCGGTTACGGGATCTCGCCGCTGCCGGAGCCGTTCAGCATCGAGCGGCTGGCCGAGTCCTGCGCCCTGCTGATCGAGACCGTCGGCAGCGCGCGTAACGTCGTGTTCGGCCATTCGATGGGCGGGCTGATCGCGCCGAAGGTCTGCGAATTGAGCAGCCGGGTCGACGCACTGGTGCTGTCCGCGACGCTGGCGTCGCTGCAGCAGGGCGGCAAGGATTTCGCGTCCGACTTCCTGGAGAAGCGGCTCGCGCCGCTGACGCAGAACGCGACACTGGCGGCCGCGGCAACGCCACTGGTCAAGTCGATGTTCGCGCCCGGCTCCGGCGGCCCGCTGGCCGACCTGATCATCGAGGTTGCGGCGACCACACGGACCCCGACATTCCGCGCCGCGATGTACGCGATCCAGGCCTGGGACGGCGCGCCGGTGGTGCAGCGCGTCCACGTGCCGACATTGTGCATCGCCGGCCGTCACGATCCGGTCGGCAAGCCGGAGGAGATGCAGAAGCTCGCTGCATTGATCCCAGGCTCAGAGATGCAGGTGATCGACAACGCCGGTCACTATGCCTGGGCCGAGCAGCCCGAGGCGTTCAATCGGGTCCTGCTCGACTTCCTGCGGCGGCGCCTCGCCGCGAACCGGTCGGCGGCCTGACGCGCCGCCGGACGAATTATCGACCGCATTCAACGAAGACACATCGGGAGGACATCATGAAACCCTTGCTGCTTGCGATCGCGCTCGGCGCGGCTCTCTCCGGCACGGCCTCGGCGCAGAGCTGGCCAACCAAGGCCGTCAACATCGTCGTGCCGTATCCGCCGGGCGGGTTCACCGACGTGGTCGCGCGTGCGATCGCGTTGCAGCTTCAGCCGCTGATCGGCCAGGCGGTGGTGGTGGAGAACAAGACCGGCGCCAGCGGCCGCATCGGTCTCGAGCAGGTTCTGCGCGCGGCGCCGGACGGGCACACCATCGGCCTGGTGGTGCCCGCTTTGCTGTCGCTGCTGCCGATCACCGACGAGAAATATGGCGATCTCGCCAAGCAATACACGCCGATCACCATCGCGGTGGAGACCTATTTCGGCTTCGCGGTGAATCCGGAAAAGACCAAGGCTGCGACCTTTCAGGACTTCGTCAAGTCCCCGCGTGCGCAAAACAAGGAGCTGTTCTACTCCACGCCGGGGATCGGCACCTCGTATCAGTTCTGGTCGGAGGCGATCCTCTCCGAAGCCGGGCTGACCGCGACGCATGTGCCACAACGCGGCGAGGCGCCGGCGACGTCGGAACTGATGAACGGGCAGGTCGACTTCACGCTGGTCACCGGGGCGGGCAAAGGCTTCGCCGAAGCCGGCAAGATCAAGGTTCTCGCCGTGTCGGCGCCAAAGGGCTGGGACATCTATTCCGGCGCGCCGTCGCTGGGCGATGTCGGCATGAAGCAGTCGGTGGCCGCCGGGTGGCTGGGCTTCGCCGGACCGGCCGGCATGCCGAAGGAATTGACCGAGAAGGTCAACGCTGCCTTCGTCAAGGCGATGCAGCATCCGGACGTCGTGAAGCTGCTCAATAACCAGGGCTACACCGTGGTTGCCAGCGCTCCCGACAAGATCGCGCCGACGGTTGCGCGCGAGCAGGAGATTTTCGGGCGGCTGATCAAGTCGGGCCGCGTCAAGCTCGAGCAGAACTGACGGTCACAAACGAAAACGGCGCCACTCGCGTGGCGCCGTTTTGCGTTGCCTCACGCACGATTATTGATTGATGCCGGGAAGCCCGCCGGACGAGAAAGCCACCCGCGGATTATACGGCGAGTCACCCTGGTCGGGCGCGAGCACCACGACGATGGAGCCCATCTTCACCCGGTTGAACAGATCGATCACGTCCTCATTGGTGAGGCGGATGCAGCCGGACGAGATCGCCTGGCCGATATATTCCGGCTGATTGGTGCCGTGAATGCGGAACAGCGTGTCCTTGCTGCCCTCGAACAGATACATCGCGCGCGCGCCCATCGGGTTATGCGGGCCCGGGCCGACGAAGCTCGGAATGTCGGGGAGGCGGCTCTTGATGTCGGCGGTCGGCGTCCAGGTCGGCCATTCGGTCTTGCGGCCGACCTTGGCGACGCCGGACCAGGCCAGCGCCTCTTCACCCACCGTCACGCCGTAGCGGATCGCCTTGCCGCCATCCAGCACGTAATAGAGGTAGCGCGCATCGGTATCGATCACGATCGAGCCGGGCGTTTCCTTGCGGTGATAGTCGACGATATGGCGCCGGTAGGGCTCCGGGATCGTCGCCTTGGCATAGGGCGGGTTGGCCAGCAGCTTCTTGTCGCGCGGGTTGAGATTCGCGTCGGACGAAGGTTCTAGCGTGGCCGTCTGCATGCAGCCGGCAAGCGCCAGGGCAAAAGCCAAAATCGTGGCAGCGCGAGCGAACATGGACCCCTCATTCCCAACTTCGGCCGGAACCCGACTCGAATCGTTAACTCACCACGTAGCTGACAAATCAGCGCCCATTCCAGGCCTTTTCGTCGACTGACACATTGTCGCGACGACCTGTTGCAGGAATGTCGCACCTTGTCTGGAAGAGCTGTGAACAACCCCCTCGGCTGGTCATAAAATGACCAGTTCAACCGCGGCTGCCGGCGCGCCTTTAGACATTATTCACGACGTCCGTTAACGCCCCGTTTAGCAAATCGCCCCTTAGTAACCGGTGTGGCGCCGAGGCTTGTTTTGCTGCGCGGAATGACACGATGAGACACGATTTGTCGCTCATTTCCGCCGCACTCAATCACCATCCTCAAAGCTAAGGGACGCGCAACGATGTTGCGCCAGGGACGATACCGGAGGGAACGATGAGAGACGGCAGATTGGTCGAGCACGAGCCGCGTAAGGCCGACCTCGACCGCGAATATCGCAAGATCGGCATTTCGGCGGTTGCGGCCGCGTTGCGCTACCAGAGCGATGGCAAGAATCCGGCCTACGCGCGCTGTGAAGAAGACGCCCGCGCTCCGGCCGAAGCGGCCTGACCGGCCGCATGAACGCGCGCGGTGCTAAATCCGCGCGATCCGCATCGAAATGGTTGCGGGCCTTCTGAGCATGGGCCATCACTTTCCGTCATGACGTGATTCCCGCACGCCCGTGTCGGGAGGGACCATGCTGACAGCCCATATTCCCCGCGGTACCTCGCTTGAGCGGCAGTCGATCCAGCCCGGCGGCATCATTCCGCCGGAGGCGGTATGGATCGATCTGGTCGCGCCGACCCAGGAAGAAGACAAGCTGGTCGAGGCCTTTGTCGGCATCGCCGTCCCGACCCGTGAGGAAATGCAGGAGATCGAGGTCTCCAGCCGGCTCTATGTCGAGAATGGCGCGCGCTACATGACCGCGACGCTGATGTGCCAGTCGGACACCGACATGCCGCAGCACACGCCGGTCACCTTCATCCTCGCCAGCCATCGCCTGATCACCGTGCGCTACGACGATCCGAAGCCGTTCGTGCTGGTCGGCAACAAGCTCGCGCGGGTGTGCCAGCCGAGCGTCAACGGCGACGCCGTGCTGATGGACCTGCTCGACGCGGTGATCGACCGCGCCGCCGATATCCTGGAACATGTCGGCGCCGACGTGGACCGGGTCTCGCATACGGTGTTCGATCCCGGCGGCCGGCGCACCAACCGCACGCTGACCTATCGTTTCACGCTGAAGTCGATCGGCCGTCACGGCGACCTGACGTCGAAAGTGCGCGAGAGCCTGGTGTCGATCGGACGCCTGGTGCTGTTCCTCGCCAATGAAGCCGAGGGCATGAAGCTGCCGAAGGACATGCGCGCGCAACTCAAGACCATGCAGCGCGACGTGCAATCGCTGTCCGATCACACCACCTTCATCACCAACAAGATCACCTTCCTGCTCGATGCCATGATCGGCTTTGTCAACATCGAGCAGAACAACGTCATCAAGATCTTCTCGGTGGTGGCGGTGGTGTTGATGCCGCCGACGCTGGTTGCGTCGATCTACGGCATGAATTTCAAGCACATGCCCGAACTCGACTGGCTGCTCGGCTATCCGATGGCGCTGGTGCTGATGTTCATCGCCGCGATTCTGCCTTACGTGTTCTTCAAATGGCGCAAGTGGCTCTGAGACGGTTCAGCCTTTCCGTGCCTGGCTGCCCCACGTCGTGAGATAAACCGCAAACGCGGTGGCGAGGCCGTAAACCGTCATCGCGACGCCGATCAAGGCGAACATCATCCATTGCGGCGCGCTGATTGAGGCGAGCCACCAGCCGCCGGCGGCGACCACCAGCAGCCGCGAGGTGCCGGCGAGCACCGGGCCAAGCACCTGGCCGGCGCCCTGCGACGCGAAATAGAGGCAGAGGCCGAGGCCGAAAAAGCCGTAGCCCAGCCCGGACCAGCGCAGATAGGACCGCGCCGATTCCAGCACCGCTGGATCGCTGGTGAACCACGTGGCCCAGACATCCGGGACTGCGACCACGACCAGTCCGACGATTCCGGTGATGACCGCCGACACCGCGCCGCCGGTCCAGGCGACGCGTCGTGCGCGCGCGGCATTGCTGGCGCCGACCGCCATGCCGACCATCGGCAGGCACGCGACGCCGATGGCGAAGGTGATCGGCACCAGCAGGAATTCGAGCCGCGCGCCGATGCCGTAGCCGGCCAGCGACTCGGTGCCGAAGCGCGCCACGAGACTGGTGAGGATCAGCACGGTCAGCACGGTCTGGAGCGGCGAGAACGCCGCCAGCGCGCCGACCTTGAGGATGTCGTTGAACATGTCGCGCCGCACCGGGATGCCGCGCAACAGCAGCGGCACGCGGGCGCGGCCCGAGCGCATGAACCAGATCAGGACCACCGCGCCGACGCCATAGGCGAGAACTTGTCCGAGCGCGACGCCGACCATGCCGAGACGCGGGAATGGCCAGAGGCCGAGACCAAGTCCGCCGCCGAGGATCGCCTGTCCCGCCGCCACCGTGAACAATGTCGCAGAGGGAACGCGCATGTTGCCGCCGCCGCGGATCACCGACGCCAGCGTGTTGGTGAGCCAGATGCCGAGCAGGCCGGTGAAGAACACGTTGGAATAGACCAGCGCCTGATTGAGCGCGTCGCCGCGTCCACCGAGCGAGGCATAAACCTGCGGACCGAACACCAGGAAGAGCGCCATGAACGACACGCTGGCGATCACCGCGATCAGCAGGGCGTGAAATGCCAGCGCCCGCGCGCGCAGTTCGTCGCCGGCGCCGAGCGCGCGGCTGATCGCGGATGAGACGCCGCCGCCCATCGCGCCGGCCGAGAACATTTGCTGCAGCATCACCATCGGGAACACCAGCGCCATGCCGGCCAGCGCCGGAGTGCCGAGCCGGCCGACATAGATCGTCTCGATGATCGCGACCAGCGTCGACGCCAGCATCGCCGCCAGGTTGGGCAGGCTGAGCCGGATCATCGTCGGCAGGATCGGCGCCGTCAGCAGCGGATTGACCGGGCGGCCGGTGACGGGGGTGGGGAAGGGGGCTTGCATCATTGCTCCGGGCCGATATTGCGGCTCTATCTGTATATGCAGGTATGGGACACAATCACCGGCTCAGCCCGTCAGCCTGTCGAGCATCCGGTCGAGCGCCGCGTTCAAGGCGGAGGCGTCGTCCGCGCCGAGCGCCTGTTCGATCTGGCGCTGCGCCTTGGCCCAGGCCGGTCGCGCCTCGGCATAGGCGTCGCGGCCCTTGTCGGTGAGGTGCAGCGAGCGTGAGCGTTTGTCGTTCGGGTCCGGCGCCTGCACCACGAAGCCCAGCCGTTCGAGCGGGCGGATGTTGCGCGTCAGCGTGGTCGGATCCATCACCAACTTCTCCGCCAGCGCGCCGATGCCGATGCCGTCGAACGACTTGAGATGCCCGAGCAGGCCGTATTGCGTGATGGTCAGCCCGGCGGCTTCCAGTTGTTGGTCGTAAATCTGCGACACCCGCCGTGCCGCCTTGCGGATGCGCAAGGCGGTGCAGGAAGACGATTGCGGGGAGGTTGAGGCTGGTTTTGTTGCCATGCCGTCCAATTAGCTGCATATGCAGGTAATGACAAGCTATCCAGTCATGCATTCGCCTGACGTCACGGATGCGCTTTCGCGGGCATTGGGTGCCGCTTGGACGAGACAGAAGTCATTGGCATTCCGGCAGGATTGCCACTAGACAGCCGTGTCCTTCCTCACGAATCCGCCGGGATCCCGTGACAACAACAACTCTCCGTCCGAATGCCGCGCTGGTGCTGGCCGCCGGCTTCGTCGTCCTCTTCGTCGGAGGCGGCGCGCGGTTTGTTGTGGGACTCAATTTCAAGCCGATGGTCGATGAGCTGGGCTGGCTGCGCAGCGATCTCGGCCTGGCCGTCTTCGTGTTCCAGGTTGTATCGGCCACCGCAACATTCTGGGCCGGAAAGCTCGCCGATCGTATCAGCCTGCGCACCTTGCTGCTGTCCGGATTGCTGATCAGCGGCGCCGGCATCGGCTTGATGGCGATCGTCACCGTGCCGTGGCACGCGATCTTGTTCTACGGCGTGATCTTTGCGGTCGGCACCGGCATGTCCTCGGTGTCGCCGGTCGGCGTGATGGTGACCCGGGTCTATCCAGGGCGCGCCGGCTTTGCCAACGGCGTTGCCGTGTCGGGTATGAGCGCCGGACAATTCTTCATCATCGCGGGCCTCGCCGGCGTGCTGGTGCTGATCGGCTGGCGTTCGGTCTATGTCTGGGCCGCGGTCGCCTTCGTGGTGCTGGTACCGCTGCTCTATCCGCTGATCCCCCCGGACAAGGGCAACTCCACCACAGGCATGGCGCCCGCGACCGGAATGAGCTTGCGCGACGCCGCGCGCACCCGCCAGTTCTGGATCCTGCTCGCGGTGTTTTTGCTGTGCGGCATCGACGATTTCTTCGTCACCACGCATGTCGCGGCCTTCGCGCAGGATCGCGGCATGGATGTCTTCTTCGCCGGCAATCTGCTGGCGGCGATGGGATTGACCGGGCTGATCGGCGTGATCGGCGCCGGCATGCTGGCCGACCGGGCGGGGCCGCGGTCGCCGGTGGCGTGGTCGTTCGTCGCACGGATCTTCGCGTTCGGCCTGATCGCGCTCGATCAGTCGGCTGTGTCGATTGCGATCTTCACGATCGTCTTCGGCCTCACCTTCATGGTCACCGCGCCGCTGACCATCCTGTTCGTGCGCGATGCCTTTGGGCTGCGCAATCTCGGCGCCATCGCCGGACTGATCACGATGGTTCATCAGGTCGGCGGCGGACTTGGCGCCTATCTCGGATCGATCCTGTTCGACGCAAGAGGCAGCTACGATCTCGCCTTCGTGACGATGCTGGTGGTGTCGATGGTCGCGCTTGGGCTGACGATGATGCTGAAGCGGATGCCGATGCGGGCCTAAACGTGCTGGCCGCCGTTGATGTGGATTTCCGCGCCATTCACATACGACGACGTCTCGGTGCACAGCACGTAGATGATCTTCGCCACCTCGTCGGTGGTGCCGAGCCGATGCATCGGAATTGCTTCGACGATCTTGTCGGTGCCGGGCGAGAGCATCACGGTGTCGATCTCGCCGGGTGCGATCGCGTTGACGCGCACGCCGACCTTGCCGAAATCCGCCGCCATCTCTCGGGTCAGCGCGGCGAGTGCGGCCTTGGAGGTCGAATAGGCGGTGCCGGCGAAGGGATGCACGCGCGAGCCGGCGATCGAAGTGACATTCACCACCGAACCCTTGGCGGCTTTCAGTTCGTCGATCAGGCCGCGCGCCAGCATGATCGGCGCAAAGAAGTTCACCGCGAAGACATGCTGCCAGGTCGCGAGATTGGTCTCGATCGAGGACAGCCGCGCGCCGCCCTCCGCTTTGGGCGAGATTGCCGCATTGTTGACCAGCGCATGCAACTCGCCGTCGGGAAGCCTGGTCTTGATCTCGGCGATCGCGGCTTCGGTGTTGGCGGCGTCGGCAAGATCGAGTTGGATGTGATCCTCCGGCCCCATCTCCCATGGACAGTTTTCGGGGAAGGCGTGACGCGAGCAGGTGATCACGCGCCAGCCGGCGGCGGAGAAGCGCTTCACCGTGGCGTGGCCGATGCCGCGGCTCGCGCCGGTGAGCAGCAGCGTGCGCCGGGGCGGGTTGTTGTTTTGGGAATTGGGCATGCCTGATCCTACGGTCACGCGCGCACCCGCGCCAGACTCCATAGATTGGAACTGCTCTCAATCATTGCCACTGTCATGGGAGCGTCACGACGCAGAAGCGTCACGGATAGAGTCTGGTCTTCGCCCATGACTGGTCCGGCGCGGCGCGGCGGAATTCGACGCGGTCATGCAGCCGGAACGGACGGTCGTGCCAGAACTCCATCACGCTTGGCACAACGCGAAAGCCCGACCAGCGCGGCGGGCGCGGCACGGTGCCGAGGCCGCGCTTCGCGGTTTCAACGGCCACGGCCTTCTCGAAGGCGAGCCGGCTTTCCAGCGGCGCGGATTGCTTGCTGGCCCAGGCGCCGATCTGCGCGCCGCGCGGGCGGGTGGCGAAATAGGCATCGGCCTCGGCGTCGGTGACGCGCTCCACCACGCCGCGGATGCGCACCTGGCGGCGCAGCGATTTCCAATGGAACGACAAGGCGGCCTGCGGGTGACCGGCGAGCTCGCGGCCCTTCTGGCTGTCGAGGTTGGTGTAGAACACGAAGCCGCCGTGATCGACGCCCTTGAGCAGCACCATGCGGACGTTAGGCATCCCGTCGACCCCGACGGTGGCGAGCGCCATCGCGGTCGGATCGGATGGCTCGCCGGTAACCGCTTCCTCAAACCACGCTGAGAATAGCCTAAATGGCTCGTCCGCCTCGGTGAAATCACCGGTCGTTAACCATTTGCTGTGTTCTATCGGCATGGTGTCGGACATTCGAGGATCGTGCTTCCGTGGTCAAAGCGTTGACGAGGCGTTTGGCCTGCTTTCCTCGTTATAGAGGAAGCGTGGCGGCTGGCCTATCTCGCCTCTCAGGCGTGATCATGGCCGCGACGCTGGCGCTCGCGGCCGGAGGCTGCAGCTTCTCCTGGCAGCTCGACGCGCTGTTCCCGAAGAAAGACACCGAAAAGACCGCCGCCGAGCACACCGGCTCAATCAAGCAGGCCGATGCGTTGCCCACGACCACGCTGCCGCCGGATCTCGACCTGGCCTATGCCAAGGCGGCCGCGACCGATGTCCTGACGCGCGGCGGCAAGGACGCCAGCCAGCCTTGGGAAAATCCCCGCACCGGCGCGCGTGGCACCGTGACTCCGATCTCGACCGCCTATAGCGATGCCGGCCTCACCTGCCACGACTTCCTGGCGAGCTACGTTCAGAACGGCAACTCGTCCTGGATGCAGGGCGAGGCGTGCCGGGTGCACCAGGGCAAGTGGGAAGTGCGCACGCTCAAGCCCTGGCGCCGCTCGTGACCGTGGCGCGGAGGATTGAAGTCCGCGCCCTGAATTCCCACATTTTATCGGACGGGCCCGGGCCACCGGGCTAGGGGATTGTCGGGACTTTTAGATTCGAACCACGGAGCGGACCGGGATGCGTGACCCCTATGACGTGCTGGGGGTGCAGAAGACTGCGAGCGCGGCCGAGATCAAGGCCGGCTTCCGCAAGCTTGCCAAAAAACTCCACCCCGACGCCAACAAGACCGATCCAAAGGCCGCGACCCGGTTCGCCGAGATCAATGCCGCCTATGAGATCGTCGGCGACGAGGACAAGCGCAAGGCATTCGACCGCGGCGAAATCGATGCCGAGGGCAAACCGCGCTTCCAGGGCTTTGAAGGTTTTGGCGCGGGTGGCGGCCGGGCCGGGCAGGGGCGCGAAGGCTTCAGCAACTTCAACTGGAGCCAGGATGGCGCCCGTCAATCCGCCGGACCGAGTGGTTTCGGCGGTTTCGAGGACATCCTGAAGGACGTGTTCGGCGGAACGCCGCGCGGTGGCGCCCGCCGCCCGCGCCAGCCGTTCCAGTTCGACACCGAGGATCCCGCCGCTTCATCAGGCGGCGATGTCAATGTCGCCATCACGGTCTCGCTGGCCGATGTCGCACACGGCGCGACCAAGCGGGTGCGGCTGCCGACCGGCAAGGAAATGGACGTCAAGATTCCGGCCGGGCTCGGCGATGGCAAGCAGATCCGCCTCAAGGGCCAAGGCTTGACCGGCCCCGGCTTTGCCGGCGATGCGCTGATCACGGTGCATATCGCCAAGCATCCATATTTCGAGGTGGATGGGCGCGACCTGCGGCTCGACCTGCCGGTGACGCTTTACGAAGCGGTGCTTGGCGGCAAGGTGCGAGTGCCGACGCTCGACGGCGCGGTCGAGCTTGCGTTGCCGGCCGGGACCAATGGCGGCCGCACCTTCCGGCTCAAAGGCAAGGGCTTGCCCGATGGCGCCGGCCATACCGGCGACCTGCTCGCCACCGTGCGCCTGGTGCTGCCCGAGCGCAGCGATGCCGAGCTTCAGGCCCTGATGCGCAAATGGGCCGACGGGCATACGTACGATCCGCGCAAGGATTTGGGCTGAGGTTGATCTGGCAGACATCTGGAGCTTGTAGCCCAGGTGGTGCAGCTCATTCCCGCGGAAGCGGGAATCCAGTTCTCAACCCACTAAGATTCTTTGCGCGTTACTCACTGGATCCCGCTTCCGCAGGGATGAGCGGAGATTGCTCTAAGACCCGCGCTTCGAGATCAGCTGTTGTGCGTCGGTGCGGGGGCGGGCGAGTTGATCATAGACCGCTTCCGCGATCCCGAGCAGCCGCTCGCGGTTGGCCGGACCGCTCACCGCATAGCCGAACTCGCTGTCCATCCAGCGCACCGCGGCGGTGTCATTGGTGGCGCTGTAGCTCAGCGCGGCCCGCGCCGCTGTCCGACGCGCGCAATAGATCGTGTAGCGCTCGCCATTCGCGCCCTCATACATCATCAAGGCTGCCGGGCCGGTCGCGCCGGGCAGCAGGCGGCCGCCAAGCAGCTTCAGATCGAAGGTGCTCAGGTCCGGCGCTTGCAGCGTCGTGCCGACGCGCCGTGAGAGCCATGGCAGCAGATGCTGCTCGTGGGCGCGCACCTCGATCGGATGCCGCATCTCCGCGATGTAGAGCTGATGCGCGCCGAGCGCCTCGCTGGTGAAGACGTCGGCCGGGTTTGCCGATGCTTCCGACGTCGAATGCGCAACCCAGCCGCCGACGCCGCCGGCCAGCAAGGCGAGAGCGACGGCCGCGGCGATACTGCGCCATGGGCGCTGCGTTCCGTTCGCCGCCAGGCGATCGACGTTGAATCGCGCCGGCACCGGCTCATCCGCCACCGCGCCGTAACGCGCGCGCACCGCCTCGGCCTGGCCGCGCCACTGGGCGACCAGCGCGGCATCGTCCGGATGTGTTGCCAGCCAGGCCGAGACCGCGGTGAGGCGGTCGGCCGGCAGTTCGCCATCGACGAGCGCGTGCAACTCGTCCTGGGTCACGGGTGAATCGGGGGCGGCCATTGCTATCGCTCCGAAGTCATTTCACGCGGCGCAGCACCGGGCGCTGCCCCTCGAGATAACCTTTGATATGCGCCCGCGCGCGCGCGAGCCGCGACATCACCGTACCGATCGGAACGCCCTGCACTTCGGCGACCTCGCGGTAACTCATGCCCTCCAGCACCACCAGCAGCAGCGCGGTGCGTTGATCGTCCACCAGCGAGTCGAGCGCACGCTCGATATCGCGGGCGCCAGCCTCGGGACCGGCCGCATCCGGCGCATCATTGTCGTCGATCGCCATCAGCGTCGGCCGGCGCGCCAGCGAACGCAGCCGGTTGCGGTTCAGGTTGGTCAGGATGGTGTAGAGCCAGCTCCGCAGCTCGCCGCCGTGGAACAGGTGCTCCGAACGCAACGCCCGCACCAGGGTATCCTGCACCAGATCGTCGGCCAGTTCGGCGTCGCGCGTGAGCGCCCGCGCATAGCGCCGCAGCGCGGGGATCTGCTCCTGGATGCTGTGCCGAAACGCTGCCACGATCGCCCCCCAAGGCCGACTTGTCTTACATTACCTTATAGCCATCTCAACCAGGCTCCAATGCACCTATCCGCTCTTCGGACTCGCCTGACAAACACCTCATCGGCCGGAGATATTCCCCCCAAAAGCGCCCGCAAAAGCCCGGTGCCGCCGCGGCTTGCTGGCCCCGGCACCCTGTGTCAGAAGCTTGCATCATGGCGCCGGACGGGATCCGGTGCAGTGGAGACCATATGGTGGACGCCTCCGGACTGATGCGCGGCAAACGCGGCCTGATCATGGGGGTCGCCAATAACAGGTCGGTGGCCTGGGGCATCGCCAAGTCCTGTCACGCGCATGGTGCCGAACTCGCCTTCACCTATCAGGGCGACGCACTCAAGAAGCGGGTCGAGCCGCTGGCGGCCGAACTCGGTGGTCTGGTGGCGGGCCATTGCGACGTCACCGACGCGGCCAGCATCGACGCGGTGTTTGAGACTGTTCGCTCCGCCTGGGGCTCGCTCGATTTCGTCGTCCATTGCATCGCCTTCTCCGACAAGGCCGAACTCGACGGCCGCTACGCCGACACCACCGCGGACAATTTCAGCAAGACCATGCTGATCAGCTGCTATTCCTTCACGGCGATCGCGCAGCGCGCCGAGAAGATGATGAACCAGGGCGGATCGCTGCTGACGCTCACCTATTACGGCGCCGAGAAATGGATGCCGCATTACAACGTGATGGGCGTCGCCAAGGCGGCGCTTGAGGCGTCGGTGCGCTATCTTGCGGCGGATTTCGGCGGCAGGAATATTCGCGTCAACGCGATCTCGGCCGGCCCGATCAAGACGCTCGCGGCGTCGGGCATCGGCGACTTCCGCTATATCCTGAAGTGGAACGAATTGAACTCACCGATGCGGCGCACGGTCACGACCGACGAAGTCGGCGACACCGCGGTGTACCTGTTGTCGGATCTCTCGCGCGGCGTGACCGGCGAGATCGTGCATGTGGATGCCGGCTACCACATCGTCGGCATGAAGCATCCCGACGCCCCCGATATCGCCGTCAGTACGGATTGATCCCGTGACCAGCTTTGCCATCCTGTTGCTGCTCGCGATGCACCTGCTCGCCGTCGTGTTCTGGGTCGGCGGCATGGCCTTCGCTTATACGATGCTGCGGCCGGCCGCTGTTGGGCTCGAGCCTCCGGCGCGGTTGCCACTGTGGCGGCGGGTCTTTGCCCGCTTCCTGCCTTGGGTCGGCGTCAGCATCGTCGCGCTGCTGGTCAGCGGCTTTGGAATGATCTTCCTGGTATTCGGCGGCTTCAAAGGCCTACCGCTCTTCATTCACATCATGACCGGCCTGGGCCTGCTCATGATGCTGCTCTATCTGCATCTCGTGTTCGCGCCGTGGAAGCGGTTTCGCGAGGCGGTCGATCGGAATGCGTTTCCCGAAGCCGCGAAGCGCCTCAACCAGATCCGCATCATCGTCGGCATCAATCTGATGCTCGGCGTGATCACGATCGTGGTCGGCGGCACCGGCCGTTACTGGGGATTGTGACGGGTTAAGGTCCGGAGCGGCGAGGCCGCTCCGGAAGACGGTCGTGCGGCTTAGCGACGCCCACAGACGCGATTGCCGCGGCCATTGATCCAGCAGGTGCGAGCGCGCCGCTGCTTCACGAGGTTCGGTCCGCCTACCACCGCGCCGATCACGCCGCCGACGATTGCACCAGGCGGTCCAGCAACGATGGCGCCCGAGCCTGCGCCAATGGCAACGCCCTCAAGAGTTCCCGCCTGGACGGCGACGATGGGCATGGTGGCGAGCGCCAATACTAAGAGTCCGGTCTTGAACATCGAGCGCATGAAAACCTCCTGGGTTAAAGCTGAGTACGGCTAGTAGATGCTGGACACGCGTAGATCGCCGTTGCGCGGTGACGCGATGCCAGTCCGTATCGCGGGCGCGGCAGTCGCGGTGAGGTTGGGAAGGACGACCACTTTGGTTCCGACCGACACGCGGCTGTAGAGATCGATCACATCCGCGTTCAGCATCCGGATGCAGCCGCTCGATACCTTCTGGCCAATCGTCTCCGGCATGTTGGTGCCGTGGATGCGATAGACCGTGCTGCCGAGATAGATCGCGCGCGCGCCGAGCGGATTGCCTTCGCCGCCGGCCATCCAGCGCGCTAGATAGGGCTGGCGCGCAATCATCTCCTCCGGCGGCGTCCAATCCGGCCACTCGGCTTTGCGCGTCACGGATTGCGCGCCGGACCAGTTGAAGCCATCGCGTCCGACGCCGATGCCGTAGCGGATCGCCTTGCCGTCGCCGAGGACAAAGTAGAGGTGGGTTTGCGCGGTATCGATGATAATCGTGCCCGCCGCCGCCCTGGTCGGATAAGCGATCACCTGGCGCTGCATCTCGGGTGCGAGGTCAGTGCCGGCGTCGATATCATTCGCCTGGGCGTCATCGCGCATCACGGAGTCAAACAGCGCCGCGGAATTGCTGGGGTAGGAGCCGGGAAGGGGGGCTGCGACCGCCGCGCCGATCCAGAGGACCGCGCTTGCGGTCAGTGCGCCGGCCGATTTCAGTGCGGACATGTGAAAGTTCATGGACTTGATCCCCTCGTGCATGGGGACAAGTCGGTCTGTTGGAAAAAGTTCCTAAACATTCGTATTGATAAGAAAATTGATGGCGAATACTGGCCGTATGCCGTGATGATTTTGGTTATTTCGAGAGCGAATATTGAGTGTTATCAGCGAAGATCGTCGGGAAATACTTATCATTATTTGTCGGTGCGCTTTGAATAATGAACTTTTGTCCTGATTGAGTGTTGTCGCCGTGGATGCATCAGCGTCCGGGGGGCTATATGTTCAAATCCATCACCGCAAAGACTTGCATGATCATCTCCGCAGCCGCCTTTGCTGCGGGCGTCGTAGTTCTGTTGACGTCGGCTGCCCCGACCGCCAGAGCCGAACC
>CANKHJ010000052.1 GCA_947481635.1 Bradyrhizobiaceae bacterium | reverse complement strand
GCACTGGTGTCCTCACTGGCCAATGCCGCCCTGCCCTCGGACGCGGTGTTCTTCGGCGAGGTATCGCTGTCCGGCGCGGTGCGCCCGGTCGCCCAGGCGCCGGCGCGGCTCAAGGAGGCGGCGAAGCTCGGTTTCGCCCGTGCCTACGCTGCCGAATCCGCCCGCGGCGAGACCGATCAGGGACTGACGCTGACCAGTGTCGACAATCTCGCCACATTGGTGGCCGATATCGCCCAACGTGGCGATAAGAAAAGCCGCAAGCCCGCCGCTGAGTGACGCCGACGCCGACGGCCTGCTCAGGCTTGCTTAAGCGATCCAACGTCATGCTATAAGCCGCCGATCAGCGCCTCCCGACGGCCAAAATCTCGTTGTAAAATGAACGAGTTGTGGTGTGTTTTCACGGGCTCTTGCCGGTTGCCCCCGGCCTGGCTCAGGGTGATGCGGAGTTGTTCGCCGATTCGACGGCGCGGAGAATTCTGACGATGTCGATCCCGTGGCTCGACCTGGGTTTGCTGGTCGTGATGATCATGTCCGGACTGCTGGCCATGATCCGCGGCTTCATGCGCGAGGTGCTTTCGATCGCCGCCTGGGTGATCGCCGCCCTGGTGACGCTCTATTCCTATACGCGGCTGGTTCCGTTCGCGAAGACCTACTTCAACAACGATATCGTCGCGAACCTGATCGTGATCGGCGGCGTGTTCATGCTCACGCTGCTGGTGGTGTCGGTCATCACCGTGCGGGTCTCGGACATGGTGCTCGACAGCCGGGTCGGGGCGCTGGACCGCACCTTGGGCTTCCTGTTCGGGCTTGGTCGCGGATTGGTGATCGTTGTGGTCGCATTCCTGTTTTTCGCATGGCTGGTTCCCGAACGCAGCCAGCCGACCTGGGTGCGCGATGCAAAATCACGCGTCGTGCTACAAAGTACCGGCGATTGGCTGATGTCGATGTTGCCGGACGACCCGGATAGCACCATCTTGAAGCGGTTGAAGAAGCCGCGCGACGACGGAGAGCCGGCGGATGCTCCCCCCGACGTGCGGCCGCCGAGCAAGGGCGCGGCGGCCCCTGCGGACGGCTACGGACGGAACGAACGGGTCGGGATGCGCGACCTGATCGAAAGCAAAGCGGCGACCAGCGCGAAGCGTTAGACGGAGGCCAGATGCACCCGAGTGACAGCGGCGAGATCTTCGATCCGGATGCCGATCGCCTGCGCGAGGAATGCGGCGTGTTCGGCATCTACGGACACCCGGATGCCGCCGCCATCACCGCACTCGGACTGCATGCCTTGCAGCATCGCGGCCAGGAGGCCGCCGGCATCGTCAGCTTCGACGGCAAGCGGTTCCATTCGGAGCGCCGCCTCGGCCTGGTCGGCGACACCTTTTCCAAGCGGCACGTGATCGATCAGCTTCCCGGCAATTCCGCGGTCGGGCATGTGCGCTATTCCACCACCGGCGAAACCATCCTGCGCAACGTGCAGCCGTTATTCGCCGAACTTGAGCCGGGCGGCTTCGCGATCGGCCATAACGGCAACCTGACCAACGGCCTCGCGCTGCGGCGCGAGCTTGTGCATGACGGCGCGATCATGCACTCGACCACCGATACCGAAGTGATCATCCATCTGGTGGCGCGCTCGAAGAAGCCGCGTTTCGTCGACCGCTTCATCGACGGGCTGCGCTCGCTCGAAGGCGCCTATGCCTTTGTCGGGCTGACCAACAAGAAGCTGGTCGGCGCGCGTGACCCGCTCGGCATCCGCCCGCTGGTGCTCGGCACGCTCGACGGCTGCCCTATCCTGACTTCGGAGACCTGCGCGCTCGACATCATCGGCGCGCAATATGTGCGCGACATCGAGAATGGCGAAGTCGTCGTGTTCGACGAAGAGGGCGCCCATACGCATAAGCCGTTCCCGCCGGTGCCGGCGCGGCCCTGCGTGTTCGAATACATCTATTTCTCGCGTCCGGATTCCTTCGTCGGCGGACACAGCGTCTACGAAGTGCGCAAGCGGCTCGGCACCCAGCTTGCGATTGAAAACCCGATCGATGCGGATGTCGTGATCCCGGTGCCCGATTCCGGCGTGCCGGCCTCGATCGGCTATTCCCAGACCTCCGGAATCCCCTACGAGATGGGGATCATCCGCAATCATTATGTCGGCCGCACCTTCATCCAGCCGACCCAGGCGATCCGTGAATCCGGCGTGCGTCTCAAGCACAATGCCAATCGCGCGGTGGTGCGCGGCAAGCGCATCATCCTGATCGACGACTCGCTGGTGCGCGGCACGACCTCGATCAAGATCGTGCAGATGATGCGCGATGCCGGCGCGCGCGAAGTGCATATGCGCATCGCGAGCCCGCCGATCACCCATTCCGATTATTACGGGATCGACACGCCCGAGCGCGACAAGCTGCTCGCGGCAACCCATGACGTCGAGGGCATGCGCAAATTCATCGGCGCGGATTCGCTTGCCTTCCTTTCGGTCGATGGCCTTTATCGCGCGATGGGCTACGAGAAGCGCGATCCGGTGCGTCCGCAATTCACCGACCATTGCTTCACCGGCGAATACCCAACCGCCCTCACCGATCAGAGCGCCGCCACTACGCCGCCGCGGCAATTGTCGCTGTTGGCCGAAGCGAGCTAGCTGTCGTCCCCGCGAAAGCGGGGACCCAGTACTCCGTGCCCTATCGACAGGACACGGGTACTGGACGCCAGCCTTCGCGGGCATGACAAAGAGAAAATCCCAACACAAGATCCAATGCTGCGCCCATGGATAAACTCCTCTCGAACCGTATCGCCCTGGTGACCGGCGCTTCGCGCGGCATCGGCTATGCCGCCGCGATCGAACTGGCGCGGCGCGGCGCGCATATCGTTGCGACCGCGCGCACCTCAGGCGGCCTCGAAGAACTCGATGACGCGATCAAGGCAGCCGGCGGCTCCGCGACTTTGGTCCCGCTCGACATGAAGGACACGCCCGGCATCGCGCGGCTGGCCGATGCGCTGCGCGATCGCTACGGGCGGCTCGACATCCTGGTCGGCAATGCGGCGCAGCTCAACGTCTCGACCCCGCTCAGCCACATCGAGCCAAAGGAATGGGACGACCTGATCGCCGTCAACGTGACCGCGAACTGGCACCTGCTGCGTTTCTTCGAGCCGCTGCTGCTCGCTTCGGATGCAGGACGCGTGGTGCTGGTGACCTCGGGCGCCGCCAGCAATCCGCGCGCCTATGGCGCGCTCTACGCACTGTCCAAGGCCGCGCTCGACGCAATGGGGCGAAGCTATGCCGACGAGATGGCGGCGACACCGGTGCGGGTCAATCTCTACACGCCGGGCCGCACCCATACCCAGATGCAGTTCAAGGCTTTTCCCGGAGTCGATCCCGCGATCCTGCACCAGCCCGCAGACGTGGCGGTGACGCTGGCCGACATGTGCATGCCGGGCTTCAACGAGACCGGCAAGCTCTACGACCACAATCAGCGCAAGCTGCTCAGCTTTCAGCGGCCGGTCTGATCGCCGGCTGGGTCGTGCGCCAGGCGATGATCGCGCTTGCCGCAAGCATCGCGGCGGCCACCAGGAAGGCAAGCCCCGGCAAGCGCAGGCCTGCCAGCAGCCCGATCGACAATGCGAAGGTCTGCGCGAAGGCCAGCGGCCCGATCATGTTGGCGATCCCCGCCGCGCTCATGTTGGCGCCTTGAAGCTGGCCCTGTTCGTCCGGTCCGACCTGGCGCGTCATCAAGGCCTGCGAAGCGGCATTGGATATTCCCCACACTGACATCAGCGGAATCGACAACCAGAACACGAACCCGCTTTCGGCCAGTCCCATCACCACGAATCCGGCAACGCCGAAGGCGAGACCGATCATCAGCGTGCCGCGTTCACCGAAATGCTTCACCATCGGGCCGATCAACGTGCCCTGGACGATCATGTGGCCGACACCGACCGACCCGATCGCGAGTCCGATCAAGCGCTCGTCCCAGCCATAGCGGTATCCGAGGTAAAGCACCGACACCGCCGGCAGAACGCAATGCGAGACCTGACCAAGGAAATTGACCAGCGTCAGCCCAAACAGGCTGCGTGAGCGGCGCACCAGCGTCAGCGATCCGAGCGGATTGGCGCGCCGCCACACGAAAGGGGAGCGCCGCTCGCTTGGCAGCGATTCCGGCAGCACGAAGAATCCATAGACCGCATTGGTGAGGCTGAGCCCCGCCGCGATCCAGAACGGCAAGCGCGGATCGACGGCGCCGGTCAGTCCGCCCAATACCGGGCCGATGACAAAGCCGGAGCCGAAGGCGACGCCGAGCAGGCCCATCTTCTTGGCGCGCTGATCCGGGGTCGTCACGTCCGCCACGTAAGCAAAGGCGGTGGAGAAACTCGCGGCGGTGATCCCCGATATCAGCCGCCCGATGAACAGCCACCACAGGTTCGGCGCCAGCGCCATCAGGATATAGTCGAGGCCGAGCCCGATATTCGAGCCGATGATCAACGGACGGCGGCCGAACCGATCGGACAGCGAGCCCTGCACCGGCGAGAAGATGAACTGCATCAGCGCCCAGGCGGTCCCAAACACGCCGAGCCAGACCGCGCCGCCGACAATGTCGCCGCCGGCGAAATCGACCACCAGCCGCGGCAGCACCGGCATGATGATGCCGATCGCCAGCATGTCGAGGAACACCGTGACCATGACGAAGGCGAAAGCCGCATGGCGCGGCGGCAGTATCGCGTCCGACGTCATCTCTGCGGCGTCTTCTTGCCTGCGTAAGGGTTATTCTTTTCCCGCAACAGCAGGCGGATTGGCGTACCCGGCAAGTCGAAGGCCTCGCGCATCCCGTTCACGAGATAGCGCTTATACGCATCGGGGATCGCATCGGCTCGGGTGCAGAACAGCGCGAAGGTCGGCGGGCGTGTCTTCGGCTGAGTCATGTAATTGAGGCTGATGCGGCGGCCCGAGACCGCCGGCGGCGGATGCGCCGAGATCGCGCCTTCCAGCCAGCGATTAAGCGGATTGGTCGCGACGTGCTTGTTCCACACCGCATGCGCCTCGACGATCGCCTTCATCAGCCGATCGAGTCCCTCGCCGGAAATCCCAGCGACTGCGACGATCGGGGCGCCCTTCACCTGCGGCAGCCAATGGTCGGCTTCCTCACGCAGCTTGTTCGCGCTGCCTTCGGTCAGGTCCCACTTATTCATGCCGATGACGAGTGCGCGCCCTTCCCGCTCGACCAGATCCGCGATGCGCAGGTCCTGCTCCTCGAACGGCTTGGTCACGTCCATCAGTAGCACGACCACTTCGGCAAAGCGGATCGCGTTCAACGCATCGGCGACCGAAAGCTTCTCGAGCTTCTCTTCGATGCGCGAGCGCCGCCGCAATCCCGCGGTATCGTGGATGCGGAAGTCGCGGCCGTGCCAGTTCACATCGACCGCGATGGAATCGCGCGTGGTGCCGGCTTCCGGACTGGTGAGCAGGCGCTCTTCGCCGAGCAGCCGGTTGATCAGCGTCGACTTGCCGGCATTCGGCCGGCCGACCACCGCGACGCGGATTGGCCGGTCGGCTTCGGGAAGCAGTTCGGTGTCGTCTTCATGCGGCTCCGCAGTGATGGCCGGCAACGCTTCGCGGATCGCGTCGTAGAGGTCCGACAATCCTTCGCCGTGTTCGGCGGAGATCGGGATCGGCTGGCCGAGACCGAGTTCATAGGCTTCGGTCGCCCCGGCGGTACCGGCTTTGCCCTCGCTCTTGTTCGCCACCAGGATCGAGGGCTTGCCCGAGCGATGCACCAACGCCGCAAACGCCTTGTCGACCGGCAGCGTGCCGGCGCGCGCATCGACCACGAACAGGATTACATCGGCGTCGGCAATCGCGAGTTCGGTCTGCACCCGCATCCGGCCCGACAGGCTTTCCGGCCCGGCGTCTTCAAGACCCGCGGTATCGATCAGCGTGAAGGCGAGATCGCCGAGCTTGCCGTCGCCCTCGCGGCGATCGCGCGTGACGCCCGGCAGGTCGTCGACCAGCGCCAACCGCCGGCCGACCAGCCGGTTGAACAGCGTGGACTTGCCGACATTCGGCCGTCCGACAATGGCAATGGTGAAGTTCATGAATGGCCGTCGTCGCCGGAACTTGCCGGCAATCCATCAAGAGACAATTGGCTGGCCGATCTGCGGCCTGCAAGCCCTATAGCGTTTTCGAGCGAAGTGGACGCCGGTTCGCGTGAAGAAAACGCGTCAAAACAAGAAGCTAGAGCCCCGGCTTTGATTCCATCAAAGCCGGAAAGGCTCTAGCGCGAAAAGCTGCCCGAGGCCGGGGGCGCCGGCCAATTATTCTGACCGGGGGCTTGCTGGGCCTGCGGTTGAGGTTGCTGTTGTTGTTGCGGCTGTTGCGCGCGCGGTTGCGCCGGAGCTGCCGGTTGAACCGGACGCGCGGCCTGCTGGCGTGGACGCGGTGCTGCTTTGGCTTTGGCGGGCGCCGGCGGCTCGGCTTCTTTCTCCGGCTCGGCTTGCCCCGTCGGCGCGGTGGCGACTTCCGGCTGCGCGCCTTTGACCAGATTGGCGGGCACGCCTTGCGACACGCCCGGAACGCCTTCCGGGAATATCGCGCGCCGGTCGCCCGGCAGCGGCTTCTTGGTATTGAACCAGTCCGTGAGATCCGAAGGATCGAAGCTGGAGCAGCCGGTCAGCGACGTCGCGCCCAGCGTAGCCACCACGATCAGCAGCGCAAAGCGGCGCATCATCCGTCTCCTCAGCTCTTGCTGTCGGCGTTGACAAGCGCCATCAGCACGTCGACCCGGCCGCGCAACGCTTGCGGCGTTTCCGGATCGACCTGGATCGTGTCGTACCAGCGCTTCGCCGCGACCATGTCGCCCGCGCGCCAGGCCGACAGCACCAGCATTTCGCGTGCGCTATGGCGGAAGGTCCGGCCGCTGCCGGTCAGCGGGTCGAGCCGCTTGGTGATGTCCGCAAAAGACGCTGTGTCGACCAGCAAGGCCGCTGCACGCAGCCCGGCGAGATCCTGCAGAACGGGACCGAGGCTGGTGTCCGCGGCAAGCTTGTCGAAGGCCGCGACCGCAGCCGCGGCATCGCGCTGGCCGAGTTCGGTCGCCTCGCGCATCCGCGCAATGGCGCGATAGCCGGAGGTCCCCTCGGTGGCGATCTTGGCGAAGGCGGCCTGTGCCTCGGTGGACTTGCCTTCCTGGCTCAGCGTGGCGGCAGCCTCGAACGCCGCCCCGGCCTCGGCGGCAGCCTTATTCTCGTACCAGTCATAGGTTCGCCAACCGGCAATCGCGGCGACGAAAAGGATCAGACCGGCGATGATGTAGAGGCCGTAGCGATCCCAGATTTTCTGGAACTGCTCACGCCTGACTTCCTCATCGACTTCCCGGAAAATGTCGGACACGTAAACTCCCCGCCCACCCGCTCAAGGTTCACGCCGGTACCCTACCGATGTGGCCGCGACAAGGCAAAAATGCAGGTGCGACAATCGTTAACGGCGGTTCTCGGCGCCGGTCAGCGGGCTTTCCCCTTCATCCCATAGACGTGCTCCGGACCCGGAAAACCGCGCGCGCGGACGTCGTCGGCATAGTCCTTGACCGCCTTTTCAATCGACGGCCCGAGGTCCGAGTAGCGCTTGACGAATTTGGGCACCCGCGGCGACAGCCCGAGCATGTCCTCCAGGACCAGGATCTGGCCATCGCAGGCCGGGCTCGCCCCGATGCCGATGGTCGGGATCGCGACCTGACCCGTGATGCGCCGGCCGAGCGGTTCGGCCACCGCCTCGATGACCATGGCGAAGGCGCCAGCCTCGGCGACCGCCTTGGCGTCCTCCTCGATCGGCCCCCAATCGGCCTCCTCGCGGCCCTGAGCGCGGAACGATCCGATGGTGTTGATCGCCTGCGGCGTCAGTCCGACGTGGCCCATCACCGGGACACCGCGCGCCGTGAGGAAGGCGATGGTCTCGGCCATGCGCCGCCCGCCCTCGACCTTGATCGCGCCGCAGCCGGTTTCCTTGAGCACGCGCGCCGCCGACAGGAAGGCCTGTTCCTTCGATGCTTCGTAGGAGCCGAACGGCATGTCGATGACCACCAGCGCGCGCTTCGATCCGCGCATCACGGCGTGGCCTTGCAGGATCATCATGTCGAGCGTGACGGGAATGGTCGACTCGAACCCGTGCATCACCATGCCGAGCGAGTCACCGACCAGGATCACATCGCAATACTTGTCGACCAGCCGCGCGGTATGTGCGTGATACGACGTCAGGCAGACGATCGGCTCGCGGCCCTTGCGGGCGCGGATATCGGGCGCGGTGAGACGCTTGATCTCGTCCTGGATCGACATCAGAACTCATCCTCACGGAACGATTAGGTCGCGACGTCCGCGAGCCCGGCGGCTCGCAACCTACGGCGTCACGGCCGGAAATCAAGGCGAGCACGGCATGGCCGTCAACCGTCTGGCGGCAGGCCAGGCCCTGGACTCCCGCGCATGACGGCGCCGGGTTGGCCCACCGAACGCGATGAAACGTGAAACAATCGCTGATAGTCCGCCGCGACCGAAGGGGAAATGGACCATGCCGCTCAGCATCTATCTCGCCGGCCCAGGTGTCTTCCGTCCCGATGCCACCGACCATGGCGCCGCGCTCAAGCGGTTCTGCGCCGATCGCGGGATTGTCGGGCTCTGGCCGCTCGACAATGACGTGAGCCGCGCCGCAACCCGCATCGATATCGCGACCCAAATTTATCGCGCCAATTGCGCGATGATCGACCGCGCGGACGCCGTGATTGCCGACCTCGCGCCGTTCCGTGGACCGCACATGGATGTCGGGACTGCGTTCGAGATTGGATACGCGGTCGCGAAGGGCAAGCCGGTGTTCGGCTACGGCGCTCCGGGCCCGATGATCGATCGGATTCGCTCGCGCGATGTGGCTGGCAAATACCGGGACGACGACGGCATGTCGGTTGAGGACTTCGATCTTGTCGAGAATCTGATGATTGCCGTGCCGCTCGCTGGCCTCTGCTCGGATGCGCAGGGCGCAATTGCTTCCGCCGCGGACGCCATCGGAGCAATCCGCAACTAGAACACCGGCACGCCGACCACGTAAGGGTGGAAGTAGAACCCGAGCACGAGAAACAACACTGTACCGACCGCCACCGCGATGACGTCGTTGGTGCGCCCGCGCGTCGGGATCGGCGGGTGACCTGGATCGCTGCGATACTTGAACGAGATTCGATCATACACCGCCCAGGCGAGAATCGCGCCGAACAGCAGCATCGAGCCGAGATCGCCATTGGCGATGAGATGCGCCACCGCCCAGAGCTTGATCCCGACCAGCATCGGATGCTTGAGCTTGCGCGCGATATCGCCGCGGATATAGGTCGCGACGATGCAGATGATCGCGATCCACACCAGCGGCGCCGCGACATGCCGCGTCCAGACCGGAGGATACCAGACGTTGATCCACCCCGTCGCGCGGTAGATCCCGAAGCCGTAGATGATCAACACCAGGCCGAGCAGCGAGCCGAGCGAATAGAGCCCCTTGTAAGGCCCCTCGCCGATCCGCGCGATGATGCCAGCGCGGAACTTACGCCGCGTCGTGACCAGATGGACGCCGATGAAAACGGCGAGGCCCAATGCGAGAATGAACAGGCCCAAATCGCGCTCCCGGAACCGAACGACACCAGTAGACGGCATCGCGTGAACTGAGGCAAGGTCGCGCGAAATCGCAACGGGAGGATCACATGCGGAAGATGACTTGGGCCCTGAAGACTTGGGCGTTGACGGGCCTGGCGCTGGCCGGATTGGCTTTGGCGCCGGCACCAGCCACGGCGCAGGAATGGCCCACCAAGACGGTGCGGATCATGGTGCCGTTCGGCCCCGGCTCGACGCCGGATATTGTCGCGCGCCTCCTCGCCGAGCGCCTTCAGACCAAGCTCGGGCAGACCTTCGTCATCGAGAACAAGCCGGGCGCCAGCGGCAACACCGGTACCGATGCGGTCGCCAAGGCTGATCCGGATGGTTACACCATCGGCGTCAGCATCGGCGGCCCGCTCGCGATCAACACGCTGCTCTTCTCGAAGCTGCCTTATGATCCCGAGAAAGACCTCGCACCCGTGACGCAGCTCATCACCCAGCCGAGCGCGCTCGCGGTGCCGGCCGATCTCGGCGTCAACACCGTCGCGGAGCTTATCGAGCTGATCAAGAAAAACCCCGGCAAGTACAATTACGGCTCGATCGGCAACGGCTCGGTGTCGCACCTCTCGATGGAGTCGATCCAGGCCAAGGCCGGCGTGAAGCTCGTCCACATTCCCTATGCCAGTTCGCCCGAGGCGACGACCTCGCTGATCCGCGGCGACGTGCATATGTCGATCCTGCCGGCAGCCTCGGTGCTCCCGTCGGCGGACGCCGGCAAGCTCAAGATCCTCGCCGTGACGACTGCCAAGCGCTCCTCGATCATGCCGAAGATTCCGACACTGAAAGAATCCGGCATCGACGTCGAGGCCGACGCCTGGATGGGATTGATCGCACCGGCGGGAACGCCTGACGCGATCATCGCGAAGCTCAACCGCGAGACCATCGAGGCGATCAACCAGCCGGCGGTGAAGGAAAAGCTCGCCGCCGTGATCATGGAGCCGGTCGGCAATTCCCCGGCGGAATTCCGCGCCCGCATCCGCGCCGAGATCGGGATGTGGAAACCGGTGATCGACGCGGCGCAGATCAAGATCAATTAGGTTCTTGGTGTCCCCGCGAAGGCGGGGACCCATACGCCGCGGACTTCAATAGAAGTCTGAACGACGTTGCCTTGATTGATTCTGCACGGCGTATGGGCCCCCGCCTGCGCGAGGGCACACTGTGGTTGAAGCCTAACTCGCCGTCTTCTTCACGTCTTTCACGTCGGTGAATTCGATCCCCGGCGCATTCTGGCGCGCGTAGTCCAGATAGAACTGGTTGCGCGCCAGGAACACGAGATCGCCGTCGAGGTCTTCCGCGATGCCGGAGCCGTTGGCGGCAACAAACGTATCGAACACCTTGCGGTCTTCCGCTGCGATCCAGCGCGCGAGTTGGAATTCGGCGACATCGAAGCCGACCTCCAGTCCGTATTCGCTGGCCAGCCGGTCCTTCAACACGTCGAGCTGCAGCGGTCCGACCACGCCGACCATGGCCGGCGAACCGTCGCGCGGGCGGAACACCTGCACCACGCCCTCCTCCGCCATCTGCTGCAAGGCCTGCTTGAGCTTCTTCGCCTTCATCGCGTCCGGCAGGCGCACGCGGCGCAGGATTTCCGGCGCGAAACTCGGCACACCCATGAAGGTCAGCTGCTCGCCTTCGGTCAGCGTGTCGCCGATACGCAACGTGCCATGGTTCGGAATACCGACCACGTCGCCGGCATAGGCCTCGTCGGCGATGGCGCGATCCTGCGCGAAGAAGAAATGCGGCGCGGCGAGCGTCATCGGCTTGCCGGTGCGGATCAGCTTCGCCTTCATGCCGCGCGTCAACTTGCCCGAGCAGAGCCGCGCGAACGCGATGCGGTCGCGGTGGTTCGGGTCCATATTGGCCTGGATCTTGAACACGAAGGCGCTCATCGTATTCTCATGCGCGTCGACGCGGCGGGTATCGGCCGCCTGCGCGCGCGGCGGCGGCGCATAGGTGCCGAGCGCTTCGAGCAGGTCGACCACGGCGAAATTCTTCAGCGCCGAACCGAAGAAGACCGGCGTGAGATGGCCTTCGCGGAACGCCGCGAGATCGAACGGGTTGCAGGCTTCCTTGACCAGCGCGAGCTCTTCGGCGGTGGCGCGCGCGTCGAGCAGCGGATTGACCGCGCTGATCTCGCTGACGTCGACCTGGCGCGCCGGCGCGGCGGTGGACCCGTCGCCCTCCATCAGCCGCACCTTCCCGGAGATGAAATCCATCGTGCCGATGAAGTCGCGCCCTTGCCCGATCGGCCAGGTCATCGGCGCGGTATCGAGCGCCAGCGTCTTTTCGATCTCGTCGAGCAGGGCGAAGGGATCGCGGCTCTCGCGGTCCATCTTGTTGATGAAGGTCACGATCGGGATGTCGCGCAGCCGGCACACCTCGAACAGCTTGCGCGTGCGCGCTTCGATGCCCTTGGCCGCGTCGATCACCATCACCGCGGAATCCACCGCGGTGAGCGTGCGATAGGTATCCTCGGAAAAGTCCTCGTGGCCGGGCGTGTCGAGCAGGTTGAACACCAGGCCCTGGTATTCGAAGGTCATCACCGAGGTGACCACCGAAATGCCGCGCTCGCGTTCGATCGACATCCAGTCCGACCGCGTCGAGCGGCGGTCGCGCTTCGCCTTGACCTGCCCGGCCAGATTGATCGCGCCGCCGAACAGCAGCAGCTTCTCGGTCAGCGTGGTCTTGCCGGCGTCGGGATGCGAGATGATCGCAAAGGTGCGCCGGCGCTCGACCTCGGCGCCGAGCGGCGACTGCGCGATGGTGGCGGGACTCAACGGAATGTTCATCCGGCGCATGTGGCAGGCAATGGCGACGGGATCAAGTGAAGACGCGATCAGCCCGCCGGATCGGCCCGCTCATGGCACAGGGCCTGCCATTATCAGGACTATTTCCCCATTTTAAAGGCGATCGCCGACCCTTGGGGGCCGAGCGCAAATGCTCGGCTTGGTGCTAGCATCGCCAACCGGACCGCACGGCTGATCGCCAAATAACAGCGCGGCCGCCCAAGGGAGGATTGCCATGAGTGTTGCAGCCGCGCCGATGCGCCGCGCCGTCCCGTTCGCCTGCCTCGCCTTGTTGGCGTTGGCCGGCCCGGCTCACGCGCAGAGTTATCCGAGTGGCCCGGTGACGATCGTGGTACCGCTCGCCGCGGGCAGCGGAATGGATTCGATCGTCCGGCTCTTTGGCGAACAACTCGCACCCGCGCTCGGCAAGCCGGTGATCGTCGACAATCGGCCGGGCGCGGCACTGATGCTCGGCACGGCGGCAGTCGCGGTGGCGCCGCCGGACGGACATACGCTGCTGGTTTCGACCAGTTCGGCGATGGCGATCAATCCGGTGCTGTACAAGAAGATCAACTATGATCCGGTCAAGGATTTCGTGCCGATCTCTTTCTACGTGAAGTCGCCCTTCGTGCTGGTGGTCAACCCGGACCTGCCGGTGAAGAGCGTCGAAGACCTGATCAAATACGCCAAGGAGCGGACGACGCCGCTGAGCTATTCTTCTCCCGGCGCCGGCGTCGCGCAGCATCTCTCGGCCGAATTCATGAAGCAGCGCTTCGGCCTCGACATCACCCACGTGCCCTATCGCAACACGCCGCAGTCGATCACCGACATCGCGGCCGGCCATGTGCAGCTCGGCTTTGCCGAGGTCGGCGCCTCGTTGCCGCTGATCCGCGACGGCAAGCTGCGCGCCATCGCCGTGTCGTCGTCGGAGCCGCTGGCGGTGCTGCCCGGCGTCCCGCCTTTCTCCGTGGCGGCCAAGGCGCCGGACTTCGAGGCGGTGTCGTGGCACGTGTTGTTCGCGCCGGCGGCGACGCCGAAGGAGATCGTCGCACGGCTCCATGCCGACATGCAGCGCATCACCACCGCGCCCGACATGCAGAAGAAGATCGCCGATCTCGGCCTGCTGCCGATCGCCTCGCCGCCGGTCGAGGGGATCGTCAGCTATCTTGCTTCGGAGCGCGAGAAATGGGGATCGCTGGTGCGCAAGCTGGGGCTGGAAGGCACGCAATAGCCGCGCGACACCCGCGTCTCATCTGGCCGGAACGGCCTGCGATCCGCGCAGGTTGATCAGGACGTTGGCGGCGAACACCAATCCCATCGCCCATACCACGGTCATGCTGATGCCGAGCAACGGGCCGGCCCAGGCGCGGCCGCTGACCTCAAACGCGAGCAAGACGAGGCTGATCGGCGTCGCGATGTTGTAGCCCCAGAACCAGATGGTCGCGAGGCGCGTGCGCACGAGTTCGGGGAACATATGAAACACCAGCGCCGCCAGCGCGATCGAGGCCCAGCCGAGCAGGTTGATATGGGCATGCACCGAGCGGAACAGAAAATCCTGCACGCTGCCCATATAGAGGCCGAGCGACATACCGATCGCGAGGTAGATCACAGCGATCTTGATGAGACGGATGGACATCATCTGTTGTTTCCCCTTGCTGACCCGGGCGGGCCGAAACGCGCTGTAAGGACGTTTTGTTTCAGAACGATTTCGTCGCGCGAAATTTCCTCCTGTAGAATGCCGGGATGACAGACGCTCAAAACGTCACGATCCCCATCCCCGGAAGCCCCGAAATTTCTGGCTTGTGGCTGGCGCCGGCCAAGCCGCTGGCGTGCCTCGTGCTCGCCCATGGCGCCGGCGCCGGCATGGCGCACAAATCCATGACCGCGACCGCGGAAGGCTTTGCCGAACGCGGCATCGCCACGCTGCGCTATCAGTTTCCATATATGGAGCGCGGGTCGAAACGTCCCGACTCTCCGCCTGTCGCCCATGCCGCCGTGCGCGCCGCGGTCGCCGAGGCGGCACGGCGCGCCAGCAAGCTGCCGCTCTTCGCGGGCGGCCGATCCTTCGGCGGACGCATGACCTCGCAGGCGCAAGCGATCGCGCCACTGCCCGGGATACGCGGCCTGGTATTCTTCGCGTTTCCGCTGCATCCGGCCGGCAAGCCTGCGGATACGCGTGCGGCGCATCTGGCCGATGTCGCGGTGCCGATGCTGTTCCTGCAAGGAACCAACGATGCCCTGGCGGAGATGGACCTGCTGCGGCCGGTGGTCGCCGGACTGGGCACGCGTGCGACGTTGACGCTCGCCGAAAGCGCCGATCATTCCTTCCACGTCCCGGCCAAGACCGGGCGCAAGGATGCGGAGGTGCTCGCCGAATTGCTGGCCGCGGCCGCCGCGTGGATGACGAGAGTCAGCAAGCCCTAGCCAAGAGCTTTTTCGTAATCCGCCGGCTTGAAGCCGACCAGCAGGCGGCCCTTCACATCGAGCACCGGCCGCTTGATCATCGACGGCTGCGCCAGCATCAGCGCGATCGCCTTCTTCTCGGTGAGGCCATCCTTGTCAGCGTCGGGCAGCTTACGGAACGTGGTGCCGGCCTTGTTGAGCAGCGTCTCCCAACCGACGACCTTGCTCCAGCCTTCGAGAGTCTTCTTGTCGATGCCCACGGCTTTGTAATCGTGGAATGAATGAGCGACACCTTTGGTGTCGAGCCACGTGCGCGCTTTCTTCATCGTGTCGCAGTTTTTGATGCCGTAGATCGTGACGGACAAGGCTCTCTCCATTCGCATAGGTCTCGCGCAGCTTAGCGGAACTGCACCAGGATCGCCCGCACCGTTTCCGCGTGCCCCACATGGAAATATCGGGGATACAGCGCCGCTTTTTCGGCATCATCTGACGGATTGCGCGCGAACGGGCCCGGCTGAACCATTCATCCGCGGAAAACGTTAGTGTTGGACCCAGGAGTTCAACATGACGACCGACAGTCTTACCTCCGCCCGCGAGCTTGCAAAAAAGGCCCACATCCCCTTCCCCGGTGAAAGCACGGGATATCACGACGCACGGCAGGCTCTTCTTATCGAAGAGATCGAGTTCCGCCGGCACATGTCTCGCCTGACCGAACAACGGCGCGCCTTGCCGCCGGGCCCGGTGATTGAGAAGAACTACCGATTCAAGGGTGAGAACGAAAGCGACGTCGGCCTGATTGACCTGTTCGGCGACCACAATGCGCTGGTGACGTATTTCTGGATGTACGGTCCACGGCGTGAGCGCCCATGCCCGATGTGCACCAATTGGCTCGGCGCTGTGAACGGCAACGCTGCGGACATCAAGCAGCGCGTTGCACTCAAGATCCTCGGCCGTTCCCCGGTCGAGCGGCAATTCGCGTTCGCGGCGGAGCGTGGGTGGAAAAACCTCGACTTTGTCCAGACTGTCGGGGACGACTACGCCACCGATCTCGGAATCCTTCTCAAGGATGGCTCTGAATATCCCGCCCTGGTCGTATTCAAACGCGACGGCGACAAGGTGCGCTTGTTCTGGGCGAGCGAGATGACGCGCGATATGGCCGACCCGGGCCAGGATCCGCGCGATGCGCCCGACATCGCGTCGCTTTGGTCGATCCTCGACCTGACGCCGGACGGACGAGGAACCGACTGGTATCCGAAGCTGAGCTACTAGGGGTTCAGGCCATTCCGCGATCGATGGCCACCAGATTGACATCCGCGCTCTCGAGTATTTTTTTCGAATAGCCATCGCGGGTGACAGCGATCATCGCCCGGCCGATCTTTTCCGTTGTGGTTGCCGCCGCCGGAAAAAATGTCGCCAATGCCGATGCCAATGGTGCGGTCAGCGCATAGAGCACGTTGTACCAGCCGGTCTTGGATTTGATGCCGTGCAGCGGCTGGATGAACCCCGGCCGCAAGATGTAAGTGGCTTTGAAAGGCAGCGCACCCAGCGCGCGTTCTGTGCGGCCTTTGACCCGCGCCCACATGAAGCGGCTGCGCTCGTCCGCGCCCTGCGCGGACACATGAACGAAGGTCATGCCCGGATTGAGCCGCGCCAGCACTTCAGCGACCGTCACCGGCAGTTGATAGGTGACGCGGGTATAGTCGGCCTCCGCCAGGCCGACCACCGAAACGCCGAGGCAGAAGAAGCACGCATCGAAACCGGTCAATTCGGCTTCGCGTTCTCCCACCGCGAACAGATCGCTCAACACGATGTCGCGCAGCTTGGGATCGGCACCTCCGGAATGCGCACGGCCAACACACACCACCTGCTCGACGCCAGGGTCGAGCAGACACTCGCGCAGTGCGCCCTGCCCGACCATGCCGGTCGCGCCGAAGATCAATACCTTGGTCATTGATCGCCCCCGCGGGATCGCCCGGAACACGATGCCGGGATCCACGTTCAACATTGATATCGCATGAGGACGCCAATATGGAACTGCACCGCGGCCGCTTGATCGATCATATCCAGCTCGTGGTCAAAGAGCTGGCCGCCAGCCGGCGCTTTTATGAAGCAATCTTCCAGGTGCTCAACATTCCGATCAACGATGGCCCGGCGGATTTCTTCTGGGCCGATGAATTCGTCGTGTCGACGGCCGATAGCCCGGCCGCGCAAGGACAAGCAACGGTGCGTAATCATCTGGCCTTTCAATGCCGGGACCGCGCCATGGTGGCAGCTTTTCACAAGGCCGGACTTGCGAATGGCGACAAGGATAACGGGGCACCGGGCGAGCGCCCCTATCATCCGGGATATTACGCGGCATTTCTCCTCGATCCGGATGGCAACAACATCGAGGCCGTCTTCCACGGCGAGGCCAAGCGCAGCGCGAGTTCGGTCAAGCTCACGTTCTAGGCGGCGCGTGTTTCCGGTCCGAGCATCTCGGACGCAAGCCAATCGTCGAAAAGCGCTGTATTGCAAAATGCGCTACAGCTTGCTATTTAATGCCTTGAGGAGATTGCCATGTCCCGAGCAATGAAGCGCAAGGAATATCCGCTCTCGATGCGGCTGCCTGAGGCTGACATCGCCATTATTGATCGCGCCGCCACGTTGCGCGGACGTTCGCGTACCGACTTTGTGCGTGACGCGGCCGTGCGCGCGGCCGAGGACGTACTGATGGAGACCATGCCCATTCGCATGAGCCCCGCCGGCTTTAAGGCCTTCATGACAGCCTTGTCGGGACCGGCCGCTCCGATCCCCGAACTGGTCGAACTCTTCCGGCGCGTAGCACCTTGGGAAGCTGCCGATTCAAAATCCAGGAGCTGAGGTTTGGCGATCTCCGGCCCCGAGCCGTTGACAGCCGCACACGATCTCGCGGACTTCTCCTGCGGCAAACCATCGCTGGATCGGTGGCTCAAAACACGGGCGCTTTCCAACCAGGAGAAAGGGTTTACGGCGGTCCTTGTCGTCCACGAGGCTCATCGCGTTGTCGGTTACTATGGCCTCGCCCCGACCGCCATCGTGCCGTCTACGATGCCACGCTCGATCCGAACGGGCCAACCGCCCGATCCCGTTCCGTGCTTGCTCCTGGGCCAGCTTGCGACGGATCAAAATTGGACTGGCAGAGGCATTGGCTCCGGCCTGCTCAAACACGCGCTGCAGCGCTGCGTCGTGGCTGCAGAACTCGTTGGCGGCCGTGCGCTGATCGTCAACGCCGTAGACATAGAAGCTGCCACGTTTTGGAAGCGATACGGCTTCATCGCTTCAAAGGACGATCCGTTGATGCTGTTTCGGTCTATTGCCGATATCGCCGCATCTTTGAAGAGCAATACCGACAGGTAACCTCGCGTGCATTCGACGACAACAATGCGGGAAACGATCAGTCACTTCCACTTCGTGCCAGCCGACCTTTCCCCACCTCATCCATTTCGGGTGACAACGACATGACAACCGACACAGCCACCATCGCGGCCTATGACGCCGACGCGGCACGGTTTGCCGAGGAATGGGAAACGCAGCCGGCACCGACCGACCTTCACGATACGGTGCGCCGCTTCCTCACGCCCGGTCCAACAGCAGACATCGGCTGCGGCAGCGGCCGGGATACCGCATGGCTGAACGCCAACGGATATCCCGCAATCGGCTTCGATGCTTCGGAAGGATTGCTCGACGAAGCCCGTCGCCGGCATCCGGGCATTCGGTTCGTACACGCGACCTTGCCGAATCTTCAGGGCGTGACCGACGGCAGCTTCACCAATGTCCTTTGCGAGACGGTCATCATGCACCTGCCGCCAGGAACGATTGCGGCTGCTGTGACGAGAATGCTCGCGATCCTCAGGCCCGGTGGCTCGCTCTACCTGAGCTGGCGCGTCACCGAACGGACCGATCGTCGTGACGACCATGGCCGGCTGTATGCAGCCTTCGATCCAGGCGTGGTGCTCGCGGCGCTCGCCGGCGCCCGGATCCTGCTTGATGAGCAGGTCGACAGCCTGTCCTCGGGCAAGATCATCCGCCGCATCGTCGCGCGAAAATCCGCATAGCAGCGCAGCGGCCGTTCACGCCGGATTTGCATGAAGTCTTCAGTTGCTCGCCCAATCCGACGTCATCACGCCCTCGGGCGAGAGTGATACGGATCAGTTGAAACGGAAACCGGAAATGGCGGTCGCGAGGACCTGCCCGGAATAGACTCGCTCGCCCGGCCCCTCGGCTGTACCGGCTGCCACCATCAGCGGCAACAGATGCTCCTCCTGGGCCGGGGGATGGGCGAAGCGGGCGGCCGGCGCCTCGGCCCAATGGGCCAACCGCGCGGCGCGCTTCGAACCGTCAAGCACCATACTGTCGCTGAGCCACGCATCGAACGCCTCCGAGCCGGGAGTCGATCGCGGATCGCCGTAAGCCCGCATGTTGTGGAAGCTCATGCCGGAGCCGACGATCAGAACCCCTTCATTGCGCAGTTGCGCCAGCGCGCGACCGGCCGCCATGTGCAGCACCGGGTCGAAGTTGCGCTCCACCGACATCTCGATCAGCGGGATGTCGGCATCTGGGAACGCGACCTTAAACGGCACGAACACCCCGTGATCGAGGCCGCGGGCTGGGTCGACCCGCGCTTCGATCCCCTGCGCCGTCAACAACGCAGCAGCCCGGGCTGCCAGACCAGGCGCCCCCGGAACGTCGTAGCGCAGTTCGTAGGTGTGCTTGGGAAAGCCGTAATAATCGTAGATCAGGCCAGGGGCCGCGGCGCCGGTGAAGGCGAACCCATCGGTCTCCCAGTGCCCCGAGATCACGATGATGGCCTTCGGGCGCTCGGGCAGGTTCTTGGGCAGATCACGCAGAAAGGTCTCCATGCCGGTCCACGCGCCGCGCGGGTCGTCCATGAAGAAGCAGGGCCCACCCCCGTGCGGGATGAAATAGGTCGGCTGGGTCGTCATCGTGTCTCTCCGGTCAGGCGCGGCAGAGCGCCTAGCTCCTCTTTATCCCTGATATAGAACCAGCGCATCGCTTCAACTCCGAAGACCGCGCTGATAGCCCTCCCGCGGGCCGGCCAATCTACATAGTCACTCGTAGCCGACGAGTACCCAACACCGCAGAAAACATCTCCACCAGATCGACTTTTGACCGCCCGCCGGCCCTTTCAAGGGCGCACCGGGCACCGGGTTCAGGTGACGGTCTGGCAGTCGGCGAGGTGGCGAATGGCGCGATATCGTCGACACCCGGTTATGCTGGCGGCGACGCCACCGAATTCAGACGCCACACGGCAAAATTCAGCGCGGTGGCGAAGCTAACCCACGCAAGGTAGGGCACGAGCAGCAACGCGGCGACCACGTGGATCGGATAAAAGAGCACGATGGTCGCGATGATGGACATCCAGACCAGAACGATATCGACGAGGCCGAGGTCGGGGCGGTGCAGGCCGAAGAAGAGCGGCGACCACGCAGCGTTGAGAATGAGCTGCAAGGCATACACCGCCAAGGGCAAGCCGGCGCCCGCGAAGCCGGCTCTTCGCCAGATCAGCCACCCGGCAACCGCAATCATCAGATAGAGGACGGTCCACACCGGGGCGAAAAGCCGGTTCGGCGGCTGCCAAGACGGCTGCTTCAGTCGCTCGTACCATTCGCCGGGACGAAACAAAGCGCCCATGAGCGCCGCCAGGAAACAGGCGGCGATGAAGCCAGCGAGTCCGATTATCGAAGCAATGTCCATCTAGGCCAGCTTTACCAGTTTTTCGCTGCTATCGGGACAATCACAAGCGGGAAGTCCGGGCGCGACAGCAGGGTAACGCCGACCGGATTGAACGCGACACTCGCTGGCATTGCTCGCACGATGCGACGGCGTCTATTCAACCTCCGAAGCCGGAGATCAAACATGCCATCAAAACGACCGTCAAATCTCTTCGCTGGGCCAGGACGCCTTGGAAGCAAACCGGGCAATAGGCCATTTAAATCCAACCACGTTCCGAAGCGCGTGGTCCACAGAGATACAAGGCCGATAGTCTACGAAAGAGATCATAAGGCATTGCTTTTTCTACGATAATCTACGCCAGACTACGCTAATCCCTACTCCCACTCGATTGTTCCCGGCGGCTTGCTGGTCACGTCATACACCACGCGGTTGACGCCCTTCACCTCGTTGATGATGCGGGTCGCAACGTGCCCGATGAATTTCATGTCGAACGGATCGAAGTCGCGGTCAAAGCTTCTCGATATACGCCTCGATCTCCTCGAGGTCGGCGGCGAAGGGATAGGGCTGGTCACCAAAGACGATCTTGGCGGTCTCCACGTCGCGCAGCATATAGCCGCCGTGCTGGGCCACCCTGGGGTCAGGCTTCTGCGGTTTGAGGATGTGCAACCCGTGACGCACCGCGATGCGGCGAATACGGCGCTCAACGGCTGACGTCTTGTTCTTGTAGCTCACGGCGGAAGGCCTGACATCCGGGACACGTCTCGCATTCAGCGACGGATCGATATCTAGAATCCGCGGTGAGAGTCATGCGGCTGGTGAGGTCGAAAAGCTACCGGCGGCATTACTCTCTCCTGTGATTAGGCGATCGAAATCGCCGCCGGCTGTCACGACCTATCGTGGCAAGGTATTCTCATCGACCTCATGCTCATTCTGAGGTTGATCGGGCGGATAATCGACGCTCCAGTGCAAGTTCATGGGAAAGCCCGGCGCGAATCAGACGCTGGCCAACTTGAAAAACGAACGACGCTAGTGCCACCGATTGTACCCTTACTCCCACTCGATCGTTCCCGGCGGCTTGCTGGTCACGTCGTATACCACGCGGTTGACGCCTTTGACCTCGTTGATGATGCGCGTCGCGACATGGCCGATGAAGCTCATCTCGAACGGATAGAAATCGGCGGTCATGCCGTCGGTCGAGGTGACGGCGCGCAGGCCGACAACATAGTCATAGGTGCGGAAGTCGCCCATCACGCCGACGCTGCGCACCGGCAGCAGCACGGCGAAGGCCTGCCAGATCTCGTCGTAGAGGCCGGCCTTGCGGATCGCGTCGATATAGACCGCGTCGGCCTGGCGCAGGATGTCGAGTTTTTCGCGGGTGATCTCGCCGGGCACGCGGATCGCCAGGCCCGGACCAGGGAAAGGATGGCGGCCGACGAACGCATCCGGCAGGCCGAGCTCGCGGCCGAGCGCGCGCACTTCGTCCTTGAACAATTCGCGCAGCGGCTCCACCAGCTTCATGTTCATGCGCGCCGGCAGACCGCCGACATTGTGGTGCGACTTGATCGTCACCGACGGTCCACCGGTGAAGGACACGCTCTCGATCACGTCGGGATAGAGCGTGCCTTGCGCCAGGAACTCCGCGCCACCGATCTTCTTCGCCTCCTGCTCGAACACCTCGATGAACAGGCGGCCGATGGTCTTGCGCTTGGTCTCAGGATCGCTGGTGCCTTCCAGCGCACCGACGAACATGTCTTCGGCGTCCACATGCACCAGCGGGATGTTGTAGTGATCGCGGAACAGCGTCACCACCTGCTCGGCCTCGCCGAGGCGCAGCAGGCCATGGTCGACAAACACGCAGGTGAGCTGCTCGCCGATCGCCTCATGGATCAGCACCGCGACCACCGATGAATCGACGCCGCCGGAGAGGCCGCAGATCACGCGCCCCTTGCCGACCTGCGCGCGGATGCGCTGGATTGCCTCGTCCTTGAAGGCGCCCATGGTCCAGTCGCCCTTGGCGCCGGCGATGTTGCGCACGAAGTTGCGAATGATCGCCGCGCCTTGTGGCGTGTGCATCACTTCGAGATGAAACTGCGTCGCGTAGAATTTGCGCGCGTCGTCGCCGATCATCGCGACCGGTGCATTCGGCGAGGTGCCGAGCACACGGAAGCCGGGTGGAAGCTGCGTGACACGGTCGCCGTGGCTCATCCACACCGGATAGCGGCCGCCCTTTTCCCATACGCCCTCGAATAGCGGCGAGGTATCGGTGACCTCGAGTTCGGCGCGGCCGAATTCGCGATGATGCCCACCCTCGACCTTACCACCGAGCTGATGCGCCATCGCCTGCTCGCCATAGCAGATGCCGAGCACCGGCACGCCGGCCTGATAGATCGACATCGGCGCGAGCGGCGCGCCCGGCTCATGCACCGAGGCGGGACCGCCGGAGAGGATCACCGCCTTCGGCTTCATCGCTGCGAAGGCTTCCTCGGCGCGGTTGAACGGCACGATCTCGGAATAGACCTTCTCCTCCCGGACGCGGCGCGCGATCAGCTGCGTCACCTGGGAGCCGAAATCGACGATGAGAATCTTGTCGTGGGGGGTCATAGGAGGTTCTAAACCAGCGTGTCAGCGCGCTCAAGCGCTGGGGATAAGTCAGAGAGCATGATCCGGAAAAGCTTGCCCTCGACGTGATCGGGGGTGGAAGCCGGTTTTCCGAAAAAGATCATGCTCAAACAACAAGCCTACGGATCAGGCTGACGAAAAAGCCGTCGGTATCGGTCCGGCGCGGGGTCATCAGCACGCCCTCGTCCCCCAGCATCGCCGCGCGCTGGAACATGAAGCCGCGCTTGCCGAGCGGCGCAACGACGTCGGCCGCCGGGGCCACGGTAAAGCCGGGATGACGCCCGGTGAAGGCGCGGACCTGGTCCCCGTTCTCGTCCGGCAGCACCGAACAGGTGATGTAGGCGATCCGCCCGCCCGGCCGGACCAATCTGGCGGCATGGTCGAGCGCCTCGGTCTGATCCTTCTGGCGCTGCTCCAGCGCGCCCGGGCGCATGCGCCATTTGGCGTCGGGATTGCGCCGCCATGCGCCGGTGCCGGTGCAGGGCGCATCGATCACCACCAGGTCGGCCTTGCCGACCATGTCGGCGAGCACGTCCTCCTCACGCCGCGGGGTGCGGACCTGGACGTTGCGCACGCCGGCGCGATCGAGCCGGTCATGGATCGGCGCCAGCCGGCGCTTGTCGGTGTCGGTCGCGATCAGTTGGCCCTTGTTGGCCATGTCGGCGGCGAGCGCGAGCGTCTTGCCGCCGGCCCCGGCGCAGAGATCGATCACCTGCTCACCCGGTTTGGCCGCCGCGAACAGCGCGGCGAGCTGCGAGCCTTCGTCCTGCACCTCGATCAGTCCTTTGATGTAGGCTGGCTCGGCATGGACCGCGGGACTGCGCGCATCCGGCGCGAGCACCAGCCGCAGTCCGTGCGGCGACCATCGCGTCAAATCGGGATGCAGATCGGACAATGACAGCGCCGCGGCATCGCGGTCGCCCTTGAGCGTGTTGGCGCGCAGGTCGAGCGGCGCACGCGCCGCCAGGGCAGCGCCCTCCTCCGCGCGCTCCTCGCCGAATGCACGCGAAAAATGCGCGTCGAGCCATTCGGGATAATCGCCCCGGACATGCGGCGGCGCGCTGTCGAGGCTGGTTTCTCCAAGCCGGGTGCGCTCGTCGTCGCTCAGCGGCT
>CANKHJ010000051.1 GCA_947481635.1 Bradyrhizobiaceae bacterium | reverse complement strand
GGTCGCGACTGGGACGCGGACGCGAAGCGGCGTGATTTCACCGTCAACGCGCTCTCCGCCACGCGCGATGGCAGGGTCCATGATTATGTCGGCGGGCTTGCCGACATCGCGGCGCGGCAGGTGCGGTTCATCGGCGATCCGATGCAGCGCATCGCCGAAGACTATCTGCGCATCCTGCGTTTCTTCCGGTTCCACGCGGTCTACGGCACCGGCGCGATCGACGCCGCCGGACTGCATGCCTGCATCGTATCGCGCGTCGGGCTCGACCGGCTCTCGCGCGAGCGCGTCCGCAGCGAGATGCTCAAGCTGCTGGCCGCGACGCACGCGGTGCCGGCGCTGGTGGCGATGGCGGAATGCGGAATCCTCGTGATGCTGCTCGGCGGCGTGCCGTTGCTGGCGAGCTTCGAAAACACCGTGAAGGTCGAGCATGCCGCCGGCGTCAGCGCCGATCCGGTTCGGCGTCTCGCGGCGCTTGGCGCGTTCCTGATCGAGGATGCGGCGCGGCTCGGCGAAAAGCTGCGGCTCTCCAATGTCGAGCAGTTGCGGATCCAGTCGATGGCCGACCGATGGTGGCGCGTCAATCCGGCCGACAATATTGCGGCGCGGGTGCTGCTCTATCGCGTCGGGCCGGAACGGTTTGTTGATCGCGTGTTGCTCGCCTGGGCGCGCTCGTCCGCGGGCGCGGCCGATCCGAACTGGCGGACCTTGGCGCTGTTGCCTGAGCGCTGGGAGGTGCCGGTATTCCCGATCAAGGCCGCGGACCTGATCGGGCGCGGCGTTGCGCAGGGGCCGCGGCTCGGGATTGCCTTGCGCGCCGCGGAGGAGGCCTGGATCGCGGCGGGTTTTCCGCAGCGATCGGAGGATCTGGCGCGGCTGGCGGACGAGGCAGCGACTCGCCTTCCTGCCTGACTGACCCTAGATTGCGGGCTGGAGCGTGACATGCAGCCGACGCGTAAACCCGCCGACATTGCCAGCCGTTCGGCCAAGGCCCTGTCCGGCCGCAAGCGACAATCCGACTCGTTCCGCCGCGAAACATTTGCGTTGCCGCGCGCCGCGGCGCGCGAAAAGGCGCGCGAGATGTTCAGCCGCTTCCCGAAGGCCGCCTACATGACCGAGATCGAGGCCTGGCATGAGCTGCCCGACGGCAGCATCGAGTTCACCATGCGTCGGCTACCGACGGCGGATTAGGATCGAGCGCGATGCGACGCTTCTGGCGCGGGATCGCGATCTTCTTCTGCGGCGGCATGTTCGGCACCGCGTTCGGTGTCGCGCTCGGCTTCTTCTTTTTTCCGTATGTGTTTCCGCCGCCGCCAGCTTTCGAGCAATTGCCCGAGACCGAGCGCGCCAGCATTACCGCGACCGGCACCTTCATCCACGCCAACCCGTCGGACCCGGTCCATTGGGGGCGCGGCAGGGTGAGCGTGTCGGAGCGCGCTGTGTTTCTCGAACCCGATTTCGAAGTTGGACCGGGACCGGCCTATCACGTCTACCTGGTGCCCAAAGCAAGCGTCCGCGATGAGGCGGCAGTGAAGGATGCGATGTTTGTCGATCTCGGCGGCTTGCGCGCGTTCAAGGGCAGCCAACGTTACGCGATTCCGGCCGGGGTCAACCTCAAGGATTATCCGAGCGTCGTGATCTGGTGCGAACGCTTCGGCGTGCTGATCTCGCCGGCCGACCTCATGTCTGCGTCGCGGTGAGCGGCTTGGACGCTGCGCTCGCGAGCCTGCCCCTGACGCTGCTGGCGCTGGTCGCCGCGGCCGCCTTCGTCACCTCCTGCATCAGCGGCATTGCCGGCTACGGCTCGAGCCTGCTGATGCCGTTGGTGCTGGTTCCGATCGTCGGCGCCGAGCCGGTGGTGCCGATCGTCGCGATCTCCGGATTGTTCACCAATGCCAGCCGCGTCGCTGCTTTCCGCAGGGTGATCGAATGGCGCCATTCCTGGATCGTGCTGGCGGCTTCGCTGCCGACCTGCCTGCTCGGCGCGTGGCTTTTTACGAAGCTTGGCGGACGCGGCGCGCTGCTGCTTATCGGTGTGACGCTGATCGTCGGCGTACCGCTGCGTCGCGCCCTGAAGCGGCGCGCCATCCGGCTGCAGGGCGGCTGCCTAATCGCGGCATCCGCCGGCTGGGGCCTGATCAACGGCGGTACGCCAGGCGCAGGGGTGGTGCTGATCTCGATGCTGCTGGCGGCCGGTCTCGAGGGCGCCGCGGTCATCGCGACCGACGCCGTGATTTCGATGACGCTCGACGCCGTGCGTATCGTGGTGTTCGGCCTGGCCGGCGTCGTCGACATGACCGTGCTGATTCTCGCGCTGGTCAGCGGGATCGCGGCCATTCCCGGCGCCTTCGTCGCGCGGGCCACGCTCGCGCGCATGCCGGTGCATATTCACACCGCGCTGCTGGATATTCTGGTTCTGGCCGGTGGGGCGGCGATGGTTTTCGGGGCATTCCGGGGTTAGCTGGAGGTCGCCAAAAACTATTTTTGTGCGCTGCAGCTTTCATGTTGCACTGCACCAATTCGCGTGCTATGTTCGGTCCTGAGATGAACGCCGGGCCAAAGCGGTCCGGGAAAACCGATCCCAAACCGACGAGGAAATCATGTCCGAGGCCACCCAGGCGAAGCCCAAGCTGAAAGCTGCCCCTCCGACCGCTCCGGCCTTCGAGAGCGCCGCGTTCGAGATGCCCAAGTTCGAGATGCCCAAGTTCGAGATGCCGAAATTCGAAGTCCCGGCCGCCTTCCGCGAAATCGCCGAGAAGGGCGTCGCGCAGGCGAAGGGCAATTACGAGAAGATGAAGACCGCCGCCGAAGAGGCGACCGACGTGATCGAAGGCACCTACGCCACGGCCGCCAAGGGCGCCTCCGACTACGGCGTGAAGCTGGTTGAGGTCGCGCGCACCAACACTGACGCGGCGTTCGATTTCGCGACCGAACTGATGACGGTGAAGTCGCTGTCGGATGCGATCGAGCTCTCCACCGCCCATGCCCGCAAGCAGTTCGAGGCGCTTGCCGCCCAGAGCAAGGAGCTCGCCACGCTGGCGCAGAAGATCACCACCGAGACCACCGAGCCGATCAAGGATCAGGTCACCAAGGCCTTCAAGAAGGTCGCGTAACGCGCCGATCGATCGAGCAGGGGCCTCCGGCCGCTGTTGTCACGAAGCCCGGGCTGCCAAGCCCGGGCTTTGTTTTTGCGGGGTTTTTGCCAAGTTTTCTGGCGTTATCGATGCCGCGACGCGGGTCTTGCCAAAAGCGGACCTTGCTCCTAGTTTCCGCCCGCTCGCATGATGCTGAGCCTTGTGCAGCTGTAGCTCAGTTGGTTAGAGCGCCGGTCTGTGGAACCGGAGGTCGGTGGTTCGAGCCCACCCAGCTGTACCACGCGTCCCTGTTATTCCGGCTTGATCCCGGCGCTCTGGATCACCTGTCCGAACCGCGCGATGCCGTCGACCATCATCTCGCGCAAACGATCGGGCGGTCCGCCCAGGATGGCGTAGCCATTCTGTTCGAACAGCGCCTTGATGTCCGGGCTGTTGATCGCCTTGTTCACCTCTGCATTGAGACGCTCGATGATCGGCGCCGGGGTCTTGAGCGGCGCATAGACCCCGAAGAAGGTCTTCGGCTTTTTGAACGCCGGGACGGCCTCGCTCATCGAGGGCACGTCCGGCAATCCGGAAAACCGTTCCGGCTCCAGCACCGCGAGCATCCGCGCCGTGCCCGCCAGCGCATGCGGCCGGCCGGTGGAGACCGCTGTGAAGGTCATCGGAATATGCCCGGCAATGACGTCCTGCATCGGCGCTTCGGCGCCGCGATAGGCAACATGCACCATCTCGGTGCCGGTGGTCTGTTTGAACAACTCTCCTGCCAGATGGAAGACCGAGCCGACGCCGGACGAGCCGTAGGTCAGCTTGCCGGGATTGGCCTTGCCGTATTCGATCAGTTCCTTGATCGATTTCACCGGCAGCGAGTTCGCCACCAGCAGCGCGGTCGCGGGCTCAACCACGGCGGCGACCGGCATGAAGTCCTTCACCGGATCATAGGGAAGGTTCTTCACCAGATGCACCGCGGTGACATGCGTTCCGGATGTGCCCAGCAGGATCGTGTAGCCGTCCGGCTCCGAACGCATCACCTGCTCGGTGGCGATGGCGCCGTTCGCGCCCGGACGATTCTCGATCACGACCGGTTGGCCAAGCGCTTCCTGAAGCTTGGCGGCGAGCGGACGTCCCACCAGATCGGCAGGCCCCGGCGGGAAACCGATCACGAGCTTGATCGGACGGTTCGGCCAAGTTTGGGCCGATGCCATTGAGGCGGCGAGACAGAGCAGGCCAGTCACGCAGAGCGCGAGCGTTCGCAGCGTCTTCATCATTTCCTCCCGGGTCTTCGTTTTTATTTTGATGTCGCTTGAGCGTTCGCGTTCGCGCTCACGCTCACGCTCACGCTCACGCTCCCATCACAGGAACGACATCCGCCGGCGGCGTTTTCCATTTCTTGGTCGGGCGTCCCTCAGCGAAAAGGCGAAGCTCGCGGGCCAGAATGCGCCGCCACGCGACAATGCCGGCATCGGACCGCCCGAGAAATTCGTTCTCGCGGTCGGCGATCCGGCCCTGGCCGGCCTGCACCGCGATGTCCTGTACGCGTGCCAGCAACGGGTGCCTGACGTCGTCATAGACCAGCTTGCCGGCCCAGAGATCGTCGACCACGTCCTTGACCTTCGGCGCCTGCGCCGCCTTCTTCTGGAATTCGGCGCGCTTGGCCCAATAGGCGTCGGCTTCCTTGCCGGTGACATAGACCTTGCTGGTCGCGAACCATATGCAGTTCTCGTCGTCGACCGGAACGAAGCACAGGAAGATTTCCGGCCAGCCGCCGACGCCATCCATCCCCGCCAACGGCGGCACAACGACGCGCACGATATTCGGCGCGTAATGCAGTGTGTGGCGAACCTGGCCGTCCTTGCGGCGGCCATAGCGGATCATGCCCCAGTCGGTTTCATCCGCGGAGATGATCGGCAGGTCCTGGGCGATCTTGGAATGCGAGCCGCCCGGCGCATGGGTGAAGGCGACATGCACTTCGTCCATGCTGTTCTCGAAGCATTGAAGGTAGTTGCACGGCACGTTGATCGCCGGCCGCAGTTCGATCACGCCTTCGGCGTCGGGCTCGGGGAAGGGCGGAAACGAGGGGGGCTCGCCTTTGCCGAAATAGGCGAAGATCAGCCCCATATGCTCGCGCGTCGGATAGGTCGCGATCCTGACTTTCTTCTCGTATCCAGGTTCCTCGGCCGGCATCTCGGTGCATTGGCCGGTGCCATCGTATTTCCAGCCGTGATAGACGCAGCGGATCTCGTCGCCCTCGATCCAGCCGAGATGCATCTGCGCGCCACGATGCGGGCAACGATAGGCGATCACTTGCGGCGCTCCGGACTGGCCGCGATAGATCGCGAAATTCTCGCCCATGATGCGGATCGGCTTCGCCTGCCCGACCGGCAGGGCATCGCCGTCGAATACCGGCATCCAGAATTGCCGCAGGAACTTGCCGCCCGGTGTGCCGGGCTTGGTGGCCGCGAGATCGACATAGTATCGCCGCGTCGGCGCCGGTTGCGCCACCCGCCGCTCGTGATCGATGAGCGCCATTCAATCCTCCCAGAGAAGTATTCTTAAGAGTCATTCAATCCTGCCTGCCCACCGAAGACAAGCGGCGGGCATGGGATGGCAGCCGCGCGATTTCAGACCTCGGCTGGCGGCAGCGAGCGCCCGCGGATCAGGTCGGACGCCTTCTCCGCGATCATGATGGTCGGGATGTTGGTATTGCCACCGGGCTCGTCCGGCATCACCGAGGCGTCGATCACGCGCAGGCCATCGATGCCGCGCACCTTCAGCTCTGCGTCGACCACGGCGTCCGGCCCGATCCCCATCTTGCAGGTGCCGAGCGGATGCTGCCGGTTATGCCCGAGTTGGCGGATCGCGCCTTCGAGCTCGGCATCGGTCTTGAGGTGATCGCCCGGCGTCAGTTCCTCGCCGATCAGGCTCGCCATCGGCTCGCTGTGGAAGATCTCGCGACTGATCCGGATCGCGCGGATCATGTCATCGACGTCCTCGCGCTCCTTGAACATGTTGAACTGGATGCGCGGCTTGTCAGCTGGATCGGACGAGCGCAGCTTCACCCAGCCGCGCGAGCGCGGATAAAGCGTGCCGACGCGCGCTGAATAGCGATGCACCGCGGGCCGGATGCCGGGGAACCAAAGCATCGCCGTGCTCTCCAGCGACGACACCACCATCTGCACGTCCGGCCGTTCCAGTTCCGGTTTGCTGCGGATGAACAGCATTCCCGCCGCGCCGTTGGTCGCGAAAGCGCCGGTGCGGAACAGGTGCCAGCGCAGCACCGACAGCGTCGCGCGGTCGAAACGCAATTCGTGCAGGAAGGTGTTGCTGCTGCGCGATTTGTAATTGTTCATCATATTGGGGTGTTCGGCGAGGTTTTCGCCGACGCCGGGCAAATCATGCAGTGGCATGATGCCGACCGATTTGAGATGATCCGCCGGTCCGATGCCGGACACCATCAGCGTCTGCGGCGAGTGATACGCGCCGCCCGAGAGGATCACCTCGCGCTCGGCGCGCGCTTCGTGCAGCTTGCCATCCTGCGCAAAGGTGACGCCGACCGCACGCTTGTTCTCGATCAGGATGCGCGTTGTGAAGGCGCCGGTCTCGATCGTGAGGTTCGGGCGCGCCATTGCCGGGTAGAGATAGGCGCTCGCGCTGCTCTGACGCAGGCCGTCGCCGATGAAGGTCTCCATCCGGCTGATGCCTTCGGTGTCCGCGCCGTTGTAGTCGTCGCGCACCGGCAGGCCGTAAGCCTTGGCCGCCGCTTCCATCGGCTCGTAAGCCATGGTCGCATGGTTCATCTGCGTGATGCGGATCGGACCGCCGGTGCCGTGATATTTCGTCACGCCGCGCGGCGAATCTTCCAGCCGCTTGAAATAGGGCAGGCAGTCCGCGTAGCTCCAGCCCGTCAGGCCTTGCTGGCGCAGCAGATCCAGATCGCGCGGATGTCCGCGCGCGAAGATCATGCCATTGATCGACGAGGTGCCACCGAGCGTCTTGCCGCGGCGCAGCGGTATGCGCCGGTTGTTCATATACGGCTCGGGCTCGGTCTCGAACTGCCACGTGTAGCGGTCATTATGCGCCATCTTCACGAAGGCGAGCGGCATACGCAGCCAGGGATGGGTGTCGCGCCGTCCGGCTTCGAGCAGCAGGACGCGCACGTCCTTGTCCTCGGACAGGCGATTGGCGAGCACACAGCCGGCCGAACCGGCGCCGATAATGATGTAATCAAAAGATGCCATTGAGACACCGCGGCCGCTGTCGCAACACCATCATCGCGGATTCATCTTCTTGACGCCGAGCATCTCGCGCGCTTCGCCCGGCGTTGCAAGCCGGCCGCCGAGTTCCTGTACGATGCGCGCGGCCTTGGCGCAAAGCGCGGCATTGTCCGGCGCGAGCACGCCCTTCTCGATGAAGACGGTATCTTCCAGCCCGGTGCGGATATGGCCGCCGAGCAGATAGGCTTGCGCCACCATCGGGAATGCATGACGGCCGATGCCGAACGACGCCCAGGCGGAATGACGCGGCAGCAGTGACTTCGCATAGGCGAGCGTCTCGGGCGACGCGTTGAAGCCGTATTTCACGCCGAGCACGATCTGGAACAGCGAATGGTTCGGAATGCTGCCGTCCTTGAGCATGTCATGCGCCAGATGAATATCGCCGGAATCGAACACTTCGAGTTCTGGCAGCGTGCCGGCTTCGCGGATCACCGCCGCCATCTTGCGCGCATTCGACGGGGTGTTGATCACCACCGAGGAGCCGAAGAACATCGTATTCAGATCGAGGCTGCAAATTTCCGGCCGCAGCGCCGCGATGTGTTCGCAGCGTTTGAGCGGATGCAACAGCATCGAGCCCGGCGCCGCGATCTGCGGATCGTCCTCGCTCGGGATGTAGCGGCCGCCCGGTCCGGTGGTGAGGTTGATCACGAGATCCGTGTCGCTCGCGCGGATGCGCGCGACGGTCTCGCGATAATGCTCAATCTCCATGCTCGGCCGTCCGTCGGCATGGCGCACATGCACATGCACGATCGCCGCGCCGGCGCGCGCCGCGCCGATACAGGCATCGGCGATCTGCTCCGGCGTGCAGGGCAGGCCCGGATGCTGCTGGATGGTGGTGATGTTACCGGTGACGGCGCAGGTGAGGATGGTCGGATCAGCCATGGGCGAATATCACACCAGGTGCCGGCCGCCGTCGACCACGATCTGGGTCCCGGTCGATGAGCGCAGATGGGTGACGCAGGCCAGGATGGCGCGGGCGACGTCGTCCGGTTCGGTGACCTTCTTCATGGGGGTATTGGCGGCGAGCTTCTCCAGTTCGGGACGCCCGCGGCCGGCGACGAAATCGGTGGCGACCGCGGCGGGCGACACGCCGAGCACGCGGATCTCCGGCCCGAGCACGCGCGCCAGCGACATTGTCATGACATCGAGCGCCGCCTTGGACATGCAATAGGCGATGTTGCTGCCGCCGCCGGTGGTGGCGCCGATCGAGGAGACATTCACGATCACGCCGTCGCCGCCAGCTTTCAGCATCGGCGCCAGAGCGCGGATCATCGAGAATGGCCCGCGCGCGTTGGCGCGCAGGATCAGGTCAATGAAATCGTCGTCGAGCGCGTCGAGATTGGCGTGCGGGATCGGCTTGGTGAAGCCGCCGGAATTCACCAGGATATCGCAGCGGCCATGCGCCGCCTTGATCTCACCCGCCGCGCGCTTCACCGAAGCGCCGTCTTCGAGCTTCAAGGCAAAGGACGAATGCCTGCCTGCCGGCAATTGTTTGATCAGCGCCTCGGCGCGGTCGCGGTTGGTGCTGTAGCCGACCGCGACGGTCGCGCCCTCGGCGGCGAGCATCCGCACCGCCGCCGCGCCGATGCCGTTGCTGCCGCCGGTGACGACCGCGACTTTGTTCGTGAGACTCAACGTACTTCCCCCTACTCGCTGTCATGGCCGGGCTTGACCCCGGCCATCCATCCTATTCGTTAGATTTTGTTCGATGGATCGCCGGGTCAAGCCCGGCGACGACACCTGCTATATGGCACCGCCCGTTGCTATCCCGGAAATTGCTTCTGCAACCCTTGCCAGCCTTCGAAATAATCGTGCTGCAACTCCGCCGACTCCAGCGCGAAGCGAGTCAGCCGCATCGCGTAGCGGCTCTCGAACATGAAGGCCATGGTGTCTTCGAGCTTGTGTGGCCTGAGTTCGGCATTGGTCGCGCGCGTGTGCGTCTCGGCGTCGGGGCCGTGCGCGCTCATGCAGTTATGCAGGCTCGCGCCGCCGGGGAGGAAGCCCTCCGCCTTGGCATCGTATTGTCCGGTAACCAGCCCCATGAATTCGCACATCACGTTGCGATGATACCAGGGCGGCCGGAACGTATCCTCGCCGACCAGCCAGCGCGGCGGGAAAATCACGAAATCGATGTTGGCGATGCCCGGCGTATCGGACGGTGCGGTGAGCACCGAATAGATCGACGGATCCGGATGGTCGAATGAGACCGTCCCCACCGCCATGAAGCGCGCGAGATCGTATTTGTACGGCGCGAGGTTGCCGTGCCAGGCCACCACATTGAGCGGCGAATGCGCCGAGTCCGCGGCCCAGAGGTTGCCCTGGAATTTCGCGACGATGGTGCAGGGCGCATCGGTGTCCTCGAACGCCGCGACCGGAGTGAGGAAATCGCGCGCATTGGCGAGGCCGTTGGAGCCGAGCGGGCCGAGCTCCGGCAGGCGCAACATCGCGCCGTAATTCTCGCAGATGTAACCGCGCGAGGGCCCGTCGGGCAGTTCGACGCGCAGGCGTAGCCCGCGCGGCAGCACCGCGATTTCGCCGGGCGCGGCTTCGACGATGCCGAGTTCGGTGACGAAGCGCACCCGGCCGAGCTGCGGCACGATCAGCATTTCGCCATCGGCATTGTAGAAAATACGATCGGTCATCGACGCATTGGCGGCATAGACATGCGCGGCCATGCCGCTCTGGGTCGCGACGTCGCCCGAGCCGCCGATAGTGTGGATGCCGTCCACGAAATCGGTCAGCGTGTTCGGAAGCGGAAACGGGCTCCAGCGCAGTTGCGACGGCGTCGCCTCCATCTCGTTGAAGGGCGCACTGCGGATCATCTTGTTGTCGATGCGCTTGTAGGGCTTGTGCACCACCGAGGGGCGGGTGCGGTAGGTCCAGGTGCGCCGGTTCTCCGCGCGCGGCGCCGTGAAGGCGGTGCCGGAGATCAGTTCGGTATACAGGCCGTAGGCGGGCTTCTGCGGGCTGTTGCGCCCGACCGGCAACGCGCCCGGCCGCGCTTCGGTGGCGAATTCGTTGCCGAAGCCCGACTGATAGGCGAGCGCCTGCACCGCGCGGGTCTTTGCCCCGCTCTGCTTCGTCAGTGTGTTATGTTCTGTCATGGCGCGTCGCCCCGGTAGTTTCTCGCGCTCAACCCCATACGTCTTTGGCAATTTCCACCGTCAGCCGCAACTTGGCATATTGCTCCTCGGCGGTCAGCGCGTTCCCCTCGGCGGTCGACGCGAAGCCGCATTGCGGCGAGAGCGCGAGCTGGTCCAACGGCAGGAATTTGGCCGCCTGGTCGATTCGCCGCTTGATGTCGTCCTTGCTCTCGAGTTGCGGCGATTTCGACGTGATCAGGCCGAGCACCACGATCTTGCCCTTAGGCACGAAGCGCAGCGGCTCGAAATTTCCAGCGCGGTCGCTGTCATATTCGAGGAAATAGCCGTCCATCGCGATCTCGTTGAACAACATCTCCGCGATCGGCTCGTAGCCGCCTTCCGCCACCCAGCCGCTGCGATAATTGCCGCGGCAGAGGTGCATGCACACGACCATGTCGGGATGTTTCTGCGCCAGCGTGCCGTTGATCAGTGCGGCATAGGTCTTCGGCAATTCGGTTGGGTCTTCGCCGGCCTTGCGCACCTGTTCCTGCAAAGTGGGATCGCAGAGATAGGCGAGGCTGACCTCGTCGAGTTGGAGATAGCGACAGCCGGCAGCGCCGAGGTCGCGCACCTCTTCGGCGAAGACGCGCGCGAGATCGTCGTAGAATTCCTCGATCTCGGGATAGGCCATCACGTCGACGGTCTTGCGCCCGCCGCGAAAATGCATCGCGCTTGGCGAAGGGATGGTCATTTTCGGCGTCACCGTCGTCATCGATTTCAGGAATTTGAAATCATCGATGAAGATGCCGCGCGGCCGTGTCAGCTTGCCGACCACACGCGTCGAGACAGGCTGCAATTCCAACTCGCCCCCGGCGGTCTGGAATTTCGCCGGAACGCTGGCGCGCTGCGTGGCGATGTTGGTGAATCCTTGGAGGAAATCGAGGTGATACCAGGCACGGCGCAATTCGCCGTCGGTCACTACCTTGAGGCCAAGCTCTTCCTGTTTCCGGACCGCCTCGCCGATCGCCTCATTCTCGACCCGGCGCAGCGCCTCCGCGGAAATGTTGCCGGCCTCGCGCCCGGCGCGTGCGGCCAGGAGCGACGCGGGTCGCAGCAGACTTCCAACATGATCGGCGCGGGACGGAGGCAACGAGCGTTCGGGCATCCCAACTCACGCGAAGGCGGTGACGTGCTCGCACGCGACCTGGAACATCTTGGATTTGAATCGTCGACCGGCCTGCAAATTCATGCAGTTCCATTCCCTTGTCCCGCGTGTTTCCAGCGTGGATTTATTGTTGCGCCATACCTACCACCAAAGCCCGGACGGGGAAAGGATATCGCCCCCGCGCGTCATGCCTCCGTGATCAGGGCCTCGCCCCGAATGCGCCGCGTCAACGCCCAGATCGTGCAGGAGAGGCATCCGGCCAATGTGATGATGATCGCAAGCGGCAGCGCGCTGTCGCCGATCACGATGCCGACGATCACTCCGACCAGCGCGCCGCCGGTCTGCTGGATGAAGCTGGCGAGCGAGGCCGCCGCGCCGGCATTGTGCCGGAACGGCACCAGCGCGCCGGCAATCGTCTGCGGAAATACGCCGCCCATGCCGATCACATAGATGCCCATCGGCAGCGCCAGCGCCGCGGCGGAGCGCACATCCGCAGCGATCAGCGCCGTCATCGTGACGCCGCCGAGCAGCAGCACCGCGGCGCCGATGCCCATGGTGCGATCGATCCCAAGCCGCATGACATAGCGGGCGGCGATCGACGAGCCGATCAGAAAGCCGCCGCTCGCCGCCACGAACACCATGCTGAAGGTCAGAGGCGACAAGCCGTAGAGATTCTGGAGCACCGGCGATGCGCCCGAGATCCAGGCGATCAAGCCGAGATAGCCGGAGGTGAGGATCGCGACATGGGCGAGGAACGACCTGTTGGCCAGGATTGCGCGATAGCCACGCAGAATCGCCAGGATCGACGTACGCGGCGCGTGCGTCTTGATGGTCTCGGGCAGGCTGAGCCAGACCACGACGGCGATGGCCAGACCGGCCGCAAGCAAGGCAACGAACACCCCGCGCCAGCCGAAGCCGGTCTGGATCAGGCCGCCGAAGACCGGCAGCACCAGCAACCCGCCGGACGTGATCGAGCCCATGACCGACAATTGGCGCGCCATGCGCGGCCCTTCGAACAGGTCTCGGACGATCGCGCGCGCGATCACGGTCATGCCCGCAGGCCCGAAGCCTTGCAGCGCGCGGCCGCCGACCAGCACCTCGAGCGAAGGTGCCGCGGTGCACGCCGCGCTGCCGGCGCAGAAGATCAGCACCGCCCCGAGCAGCACGGGTTTGCGCCCGAGCCGGTCTGACATCGGTCCGAACACCAGCGTGCCGAGCGCCACGCCGATCAGGTAGGCCGAGATGGTGAGTTGGATGCCCACGCCCGCGCCGAGCCGGAGCGCGGCGTCCGGCATCGCCGGCAGGTAGAAATCCAGGCTCAGGGCCATCATTCCGCTGATCAAAGCGAGCAAAAAAGTCAATGAGATCGTGCCGGGCGCGAACATGGCTCCTCTGTACGCGATCCTGGACAGACGCGCCAAAAAACATGCTAGGGAGCCGGACCGATCAGGAGGCTCATTCCGGTCACCATGGATACGCAAGTTCTCATCGTCGGCGCCGGGCCGACCGGTTTGACGCTGGCCATCGATCTCGGCCTGCGCGGCATTCGCTGCATGGTCGTCGAGCAGAAGCCGGCGCCGCAATTCTTGCCAAAGATGGAGCGCTGCAACGCGCGGACCATGGAGATCTACCGGCGTATGGGCATCGCCGACCGTATTCGCGCGGCCGCGCTTCCGGCCGATGCGCCGATGGACGTGTTCATCGTCGAGAATTGCGTGAAGCCGCCATTGCTGCGCACACATTATCCGTCGGTCAACGAATTCCGCGCGACCATCGCCAAGAGCGAGGATGGGTCGCAGCCGCTCGAACCGTATCAACTGGTCTCGCAATATACGCTCGAGCCGCTGCTCAAGGAGGTGGCGGAAAGCCTGCCGAGCGTCGATGTGCGCTTCGGTCATGAATTCGTGTCGTTCGAGCAGGATGCGCAAGGCGTCATCGCGCAGGTGAAGTCGGGCGGCGCCATGTCGCACATCCGCGCCGCATATCTGATCGGTTGCGATGGCGGCAATAGTCCGGTGCGGCGTCAGCTCGGCATCGCGCTGCAGGGTGACGCCAACCTGCTGCAACTGCGCCAGGCGCTGTATTATTGCGAGGATCTCTACGAGCGCATTCCGATCGGAAAGGGGCGGCATTATCACCGCGCCGATGGCCAGAATTCGTTCCTGATTGTGCAGGATTCGACCAAGCATTTCACGCTGCATGCAGTGGTCGAGACCGATGCCGACATGGCGACGCAATTCGAGACCGTCGTCGGCATGCCGGTGAAATACGACATGCTCTATGTCGGGCAATGGCGGCAGAATCTCCTGCTCGCCGACCACTATGGCGAGGGCCGGGTGCTGCTCGCCGGCGACGCGGTGCATCTGATGATTCCGACCGGCGGGCTCGGGATGAATTCAGGCGCGGGCGACGCGGTCGATCTCGGTTGGAAGCTGGCCGCCACCCTCCAAGGCTGGGGCGGTCCCAACCTGATGGCGTCGTATGAAACCGAACGTCGCCAGATCGGCGAACGCAATGTCGCCGCCTCGCGTTTTGCATCCAGCGGCCGCCGCAAGTGGCGCTCGATGTCGAGGCCGAATATCTTCGAGGATACACCGGACGCCGCGGCGATCCGCGCCGAACTCACCCGCGTCGCCGAGATTGAGCAACGCAAGGGCAATGAGATGATCGGCGCCGAGCTCGGATATCGTTATGCCGGTTCACCGCTGATCGCCGAGGAGGCCGGTGCGCCGCCGGAGCATGAATTCACGACCTACATTCCCTCCACCTGGCCTGGCAGCCGGTTGCCGCATGTCTGGCTCGCCGACGGCAGCGCGGTGCAGGACCGTATCGGCTATGACCATGGCTTCACGCTGCTGCGCGTCGCGGGAGCGTCGGACGTGTCGGCGCTCAGCGGCGCCTTTGCCGCCCTTGGCGCGCCGTTCCGCGTGCTCGATCTTCCCGACGCGCGGGCGCGCGACGTCTACGGCCACGATCTGCTGTTGTTGCGGCCGGACATGCATGTCGCCTGGCGCGGCAATGCTTTGCCGGAGCCTGAAAAACTTGCGCGCATGACTGCCGGCCACTGACAATCAAGTGACATCGAGGGGAGTGACGTCGCGATGAGCAAGCTCGATTACGTTATTGAAGATCTGGTCACGGCCAACCGCATCCTGGCGCACGAAGGCATCGTGGATTCGTTCGGCCATGTCAGCGTGCGCCATCCTGACAATCCGCAGCGCTTCCTGCTGTCGCGGGCGCGGGCGCCGGCGCGCATCGAGCATGCCGACATCATGGAATTCGACCTCGAGGGCAACGAAATCGATGCCAAGGGTCGCAAACCCTATTTGGAGCGCTTCATCCACGGTTCGATCTTCGAGGCGCGGCCGGACGTACAGTCGGTGGTTCATAACCACTCCCCAAGCGTCATCCCGTTCGGTATCACCAGCCACACGCTGAAGCCGCTGCTGCACATGGGCGCTTCGATCGGCCATGAGGTGCCGGTGTGGGACTCGCATGATCATTTCGGCGATACCGACCTGCTGGTCAGCAGCGTCGAAATGGGGCGCGATCTCGCCAAATTCCTCGGCCCGGGCCGCACCGCGCTGATGCGCGGTCACGGCTGCGTGACGCTCGGCAACACCATCCGCCACGCCGTGTTCATCGCGATCTATCTCGAGGTCAATGCCAAGCTGCAGATGCAGGCAATGGGGATGGGCGACATCAAGTTCCTGACGCCAGGCGAGGTCGACAAGATCATCGGCCGCACCGCCTCGTTCACGATTGATCGCGCTTGGGAGAATTGGTGCCGCCGTGCCGATCGCCCCATGCAGGCCGCGCAATAGCCGCTCGGTGCTGCACTGCGGCATTTTGACACCGATTCTGAAAGATGGTCTGTTGCGAGCCGCAAATACACGTGGGCCGTGCGTTGAGTTCGAGAGACGTTCACGCACGCGGCTGGGAGATGGGGAGATCCTGATTGCGCGCGAGCCGGTCGGCACACGCGATATGGTGGCTTGCGACCGCTTTGCTGCTGGTCGCGTCCGCCAGTCCGTCGATCGCTCAATCGCAGAACAGTCCTGCGCAGAATAGTCCCGCTGACCGGCTCTGGAGGCACGGCATCACGAGTCCCAAGGCCGATGCCGGCTTCTACATCATGGCGGCGCGGCGCGGATTCGCGCAACGCGAGGGCATCAGGCTCACGCTGGTCAATCTCAAGGAAGACTATGCCGGCGTGCAGGCGCTGCTTGCAGGCGAGATCGAGAGCTATGAAGGCAGCCCGAATACCGTGATCCTGGCCGGCGCGCGCGGAGCGGATGTGCGTATCGTCGGATGCCGCTGGCACGCCATCCCCCACGGGCTATTCGCGCGTCTCGGCATCAACAGGCCAGCGGATTTGCGTGGCACGACCCTCGCGACCGCGCCGGCTGGAAGCCTCCCCGACATCATGATGCGCGCGATTCTCGCGCGCGCCGAAGTGCCGCCCGGCGAAGTGAAATTCGCGCCGATCGCCGGCGATCGCGAACGCTATACCGCGCTGATCGGCGGCGTCGTCGATGCTGCCGTGGTCTCGAACGAATATCTGCCGCTGCCGTCGTCGAAGGGCGTCAAGCTGATCGTCGACGGGCGGGTCGCTTTGCCGAACATGGTGCGCAGTTGCATCGTGACGACGGCGCGCATCCTCGCGCACCGTGAAGAGGATGCGGTCCGGTTCCTGACCGCGGAAATCAAGGCGCTGCGCCATGGTCTGGCGAACCGCGACGAAACCGTGAGGCTCGCCTTCGAGGCCAGCGACATGCGTGCGGACGATCCGCGCCCGAATTTCATGTTCAATCAGGCCATCAAACCGAACACCGTGATGGCCGATCTCGCAATCCCGCTCGCCAAGCTGGAATGGATGCGCGACCAGCTAGCGCAGCTCAACGAACTCGACCGCCCGGTCGATGTGGTCAAGCTGATCGAACCCTCGACGCGCCTCAAGGCGTTGGAACGGGCACGCTGATTTTGGACCCCCAAGAAAAAACCGGGCCCTTGCGGGCCCGGTTGAAGTTGTCGGCACGGGGCCGACATCACCTTCCAGAGGGGAACAAGCTGAAGGCAACCAAGCTGCTAATCTGGGAGGATGGGCAACCAACTTGCTTACAGCTAGTTTGAGTATGCCCACCCATGATCGCATGACAACGCGAACGCCCGCATGTCAGCCATGCCCACCCGGCATCGTCGTTTGCTGTTTGCCGCGTTTGCGTCGCCGGTTGGAGAGAACCGATATCGGGACAGCGCGGATCTGGAAATTGGCCGGCGATCCCAGCCAACGCGCGGGTGCTAGTAATGCCAGCGTTGCGCCTTCGACACGAGGAAGTCGCGGAACACCTGCACGCGCGCGACGGTCTTGAGTTCTTCCGGATAGACGAAATAGGCGTCGAGCGCGGTGCCGTCGGTCTGGCCGAACAGCTGCACCAGGTTGCCGTCTTCTTCGACCAGGTAATCGGGCAGCATCGCGATGCCTAATCCGCGCTGACAGCCGCGCATCAAGCCGAGCACGTTGTTGAAGGTGATGAACGGGGTGCGCAGGTTTTTCGGCTCGCGGCCGACTTCGACCAGCCAGTTGCGGTTGGTAAGGAAGCTCGGCGTCGGCGAGCCGAGCAGAATGACGCGATGGTTGTCCAGTTCGTGCGGCGACGGCGGTGTCCCGAAGCGCTTGAGATATTCCGGAGACGCGTAGGCATGCGAGTGCACGGAAAACAATTTGCGCTGGATCAGGTCGGGTTGGGTCGGCAGGCGCAGCCGGATCGCCACGTCGGCCTCGCGCATCGACAGGTCGAGCTCTTCATCGGTGGTGATCAGCGAGATGCGGATATCCGGATAGAGATCCGTGAATTCCCCGAGCCGCGGCGTCAGCCAATGCACGCCGATGCCGATCGTCGTCGACACCCGGAGGTCGCCATTCGGGCGCTCGCGGCTGTCGGTCAGCCGCGCGCGCGCGGATTCCAGTTTCATGAAAACGTCGTGCGCGGTGCGATGCAGCAGCTCGCCCTGCTCGGTGAGGATCAGCCCACGCGCATGGCGGTGAAACAGCGACACGCCGAGCTCCTGCTCCAGCGCGGAGACCTGCCGTGAGACCGCCGATTGGGACAGGCTGAGCTGGTCACCGGCATGGGTGAAGCTGCCGGCCTGCGCAGCCGCGTGAAATACCTTGAGCTTATCCCAGTCCATGTCCCAACCGATCGATGTGCAGACACCGCGAAGTCGCTGCGCGGCGCGCAGGCTCGGCGATGTCAGCCGCCGCCCTGAGGTCGCCGCTATCGCGGCCGCCACCCAAGGCGACGGTCAGAAATAACTATTCAGCCGCGACGCGCTGCTCTTCGTGCGCCGCCAGAAACTTCTCGCTCTCCAGTGCCGCCATGCAGCCCTGGCCCGCCGCCGTCACCGCCTGGCGGTAAATGTCGTCCGTGACGTCGCCGGCAGCGAACACGCCTGTGATCGACGTCGCGGTCGAATGCGGTGCGGTCTTGATATAGCCGCCCTGCTTCATCTCGAGTTGTCCAACGAACAGCTCGGACGCCGGCGTATGACCGATCGCGATGAATACGCCGTCGGCATTGCGCTCGGTCACTGCGCCGGTTTTCACATTGCGCAGCTTCACGCCCTTCACCTTCAGCGGGTCTTCGCTGCCGGTCACGTCGGCCAACTCGCTGTCCCAGACCACCTCGATCTTCGGATGCTTGAACAGCCGGTCCTGCAGGATGCGTTCGGCGCGGAACGCATCGCGCCGATGCACCACGGTGACCTTGGATGCGAAATTGGTGAGGAACAGCGCCTCTTCGACCGCGGTATTGCCGCCGCCGATCACGAGGACTTCCTTGTTGCGGTAAAAGAAGCCGTCGCAGGTGGCGCAGGCCGACACGCCATAGCCTTTGAATTTCTGTTCGGCGGGAAGGTCGAGCCAGCGCGCCTGGGCGCCGGTCGCGATGATCACGGCCTCGGCGATATAGACGTCGCCGGAATCGCAGGTCAGGCGGAACGGGCGCTGCGACAGCTCGGCCTTGGTCACCATGTCGGTCACGATCCTGGTGCCGACATGCTCCGCCTGCTTCTGCATCTGCTCCATCAGCCACGGGCCCTGGATCACATCGGCGAAGCCGGGGTAGTTTTCGACGTCGGTAGTGATGGTGAGCTGGCCGCCGGGCTGGATGCCCTGCAGGAGGATCGGTTCCAGCATGGCTCGCGCCGCGTAAATCGCGGCCGTATACCCGGCCGGGCCGGAACCGATGATGACGACCTTGGCGTGGATGGACTTGCCCATTCAGGCCTTTCCCCTGCTGTGACGGTGATTTGTGCCGGTTTGGCCTCGGCGTGTGCTGTCAATTTAAGCCGTTTTCCGAGCTATGCAAGTTATGCAACCCAGTACGCCCGAGGGCTGTGAAAACCCGTTTCTGGAACGTAACCGCGCAACATTATTTCGCGTGATCGTCAAAATCGCTAGGATGAGCCCGACTAGGGAGGCTCCGTGCTGGCGCGACTCGACGAGATTGACTGGAAAATCCTGAAGGAACTTCAGGAGGAAGGCCGCATCACCAATGTCGAGCTTTCGCGCCGGGTCGGCATTTCAGCCCCGCCCTGCCTGCGCCGGGTGCGCGCCCTGGAAGAGGCCGGCTACATCAAGGGCTACCGCGCGCTGCTCGACGAAAAGCTGCTCGGCTATGAGGTCACGGTCTTCGCGATGGTGCATCTCTCCAGCCAGGCCGAAACCGACCTCAAGGCATTCGAGGCCTATGTGCGCACGGCGCCGCTGGTGCGCGAATGCTGGATGCTGTCCGGCGAAATCGACTTCATCCTTAAATGCGTCGCGCCGGACCTGAAGACCTTCCAAGCCTTCGTTGCCGACCTCACCGGCGCGCCGAATGTCCGCAACGTCAAGACCTCGCTCACGCTGCGCAACTCCAAGGACGCCGCCATGGTGCCGCTGGAGTTGGACAAGCCGGGCTGATCGCCAGCGCGCCTCCACAATCCGGGAATTGCAGTCGTGACCCTCGTTGAATTTGCCGTCCTGACGGCGGCCGGCTTTGTCGGCGGCATTGCCAATGCTGTGGCCGGCGGCGGCACCTTTTTCACGTTCGCGGCGCTGGTCGGTTTCGGCATGACGACGCTGGAGGCCAATGCCACCAGTGCGGTGGCGCTGGTGCCTGGCACCATCGCGATCGGCGCCGCCTATTGGCCTGAAACCCGAACGCGCTGGCGCGTCATGGTGCCGTTCGCGGTGATCGGAGTCCTTGGCGGTGCGGCCGGCGGCTGGCTGCTGATCGGGATCGGTGACGAAGGCTTTCGTCCGACTGTTCCCTGGCTGCTCGGCGGCGCGACATTGCTGTTTGCGCTGTCGGGGCCGATCCGCAGCTTCATCGCGCATCATGCCGGCGAAGGCGGCATCGGCCGCGTCGGCGGCTTGCTGCTGATCTCGGTGGTCGCGGTCTATGGCGGCTTCTTCGGCGCCGGCATGGGGATCATGCTGCTCGCGGTGCTGGCGATCATGGAGGCCGGCGATTTCCACAAGGCCAATGCCACCAAGAACGTGGTGGCGCTGGTGTCTCAGGGCGTGGCGCTGGTGCTGTTCGTCGCCGCAGGCCTGGTGCATTGGCCGCAGATGCTGCTGATGGCGATCAGCAGCATCTGCGGCGGGCTGCTCGGCGTGGCGGTCGCGCGCCGGGTTCCGGAACCGATCGTCCGCGGTGTCGTGGTCGCGGTCGGCGCGGGCCTGACGCTGGTGTTTGCGTTACGCTGAGTTCAATCGCGCCGCATGATGCGGTCGAGGCTCCACGGACCGGGGCCGGCGAAGATCAGATAGAAGAAGACGAAGCAATACAGCACCGGCAGTGTGCCGTTATTCACTAACGGATAGAAGCTGCGCGGTGCGTGACCGATGAAATAGACGAATGCGAGATGGCCGGCGAGCAGGAACGCGGCGGCTCGCGAAAACAATCCAATCAGCAGCAAGGCGCCGCCGACGAGCTCGATCAGGCCCGCCCACCAGAACAGCGAGAACGTCGCCGGCATGGTGGCGGTGCCCGGGAACGAGAAGAATTTCGTCATTCCGTGCTGCAGCAGCAGCAAGGCGGCCATGATCCGCAACAGGCTGAGCGCGTGCGGTGCGAAACGAGACAATGTGGCGTTCATCGGACTCCCCAGCAAAAATGACAAACGCGTTATAAGACGGTAACCTTTCGTCTGATGTCACAAAGTGATGTGTGGAAAAGTCCCCTGCGCATGTTGTCGCATGGGAATATCCGGGCCTGCCCTGGCGGGGCTAAAGCCGCATCATGGTCTTGGTGCGGCTCTCGAAGTCCTTCACCATCACGTCGAGATGCTCCGCGGTCAGCAGGTAAGTCCGCACGTCGTCGCCGCTCTTCATCTGCAGCAGGCAGGTCCAAGGCTCGGCCTCATTGGCGCGCAGCCGATAGGAATTCAGCGGAAACACCTCGATCGCCTCGCCGTCGTCGGGCTTCTTCTTCGCCATTGTCGTGTCCCTTAGCTCTTGAAGGCCGGCATCACGTCACTGCCGAACAGCGTGGTCGAGTGCAACGCCTCGTCGCGCGTGATCTCGCCGAAGGCAAGCCATGAGAGAAAATAATTGATGCCGGTCTCGCGTATGTCGGCGGCGATGAAATCGCGCACCGTCGCGGGCGACCCGGCAATGCCGTTGCCGAGCGCCTGCAACTCGTCCCAGGTCGGTGGATAGAGCGCCCCGATGCGCGGCGCCGCGCCGTGCCGCTTCCACAGCCAATGGAAGCTGTCCTGCCAGCGCGGATAGGCGCGGCGCGCGATACGCAACGCCTCGGCGTCGGTATCGGCGACCACCACGTGGCGCGCCAAGCCCATCAACGGCACGCGGTCGCGCGGCCTTCCAGCCTTGTCGCGCTCGACAAGGTAGCGCTCGACGATCGCACGGATCGACGGCCGCATGCCGAGCATCACGACATTCACATCGTTTGCCGCGGGCCACGGCGCGTTGTCGGGAATGCCGAGGCCATACCACAGCGGCGGATGCGGTTGCTGCAACGGCCGCACCAGCATCGGCACATTCTTGAAATTGTAGAAATTGCCCTCGAAGTCGAGAATGTCCGAGGTCAGGCCCTTCATCAGGACGGTGAAGGCTTCGTGATACATCGCGCCGGTTTCGCCGAAATCGAGATCGTAGGACGCGGTCTCGAATGGCGACACGCCGCGCCCGACGCCGAGTTCGAGGCGTCCGCCGCTCATCTGGTCGAGCATGCCGATTTCTTCGATCAGCCGCAGCGGGTGATAGAATGGCAGCAGATAGACCAGCGGGCCGAGGCGCAGCCGCGTGGTGCGCTGCGCGACGGCTGAGAGGAATACCGAAGGCGAGGTGGCGACGCCGAGCGGCGTCGCATGATGCTCGGCCACGTGATAGGCGTGGATGCCGATGCGGTCATAGGCTTCGACGATCGCGAGGCGATCCGCGTAGAACTGGCGCAGCGGCACGCCGGCATCGTCCATGTGATCGAACACGCCGAATTTCATTGAGCCGCCTCCCGCAATTCCCACCGCCGTCTTGCCCGAGCATAGCCGTCCGAAGGACGGCGTCGCTTCGCACGCCTATGCCGGGCATCCACGACTTCTTTTGCGAGCGACTTTAAAGACGTGGATGGCCGGGACAAGCCCGGCCACGACGAAGGAGAAGCGGTGAATATCGCTGAGGAGAGAAGCGCCGAAGTCCTCAGCGCCACTCCACCTTGACGACCTCATAGGCACGCGCGCCGCCTGGCGTGACGACCTCGACCTGCGCGCCCTTCTTCTTGCCGACCAGCGCACGCGCCAGCGGCGAGGTGATCGAGATACGGCCCTTCTTGGCGTCCGCCTCCGGCTCACCGACAAGCTGCCACACCTGCTTCTGCTCGGTGTCCTCGTCGATCACGGTCACGGTCGCACCGAACTTGACGGTATCACCGGACAGTTTCGAGACGTCGATCACCTCGGCGCGCGCGATCTTGTCCTCGAGTTCGGCGATATGCCCCTCGTTGAGCGACTGCGATTCTTTCGCCGCGTGATACTCAGCGTTCTCCGACAGGTCGCCATGGGTCCGCGCTTCCATGATCTGCTGGATGATGCGCGGTCGTTCGACCTGTTGACGCTGCTTCAAGTCGGCTTCCAGCGCCGTGTAACCGGCTGCCGTCATCGGGATCTTTTCCATCGTCTCACCTCAAGTCCATCAACAAGCGCTCAAGACAAAAAAGTTCCGATCGCGGGCCATAATCCGGCGCCGCGACCGTTAAATTTCGTCCCTAACGCACCGTCGTTCGGGGTCTGTCGGCGTCAGGCCAAACCTAAAAGCTAGGCCTGACTGCCGAAGTAACTTTGCAGCGCGCGCACTTCGAGGTCGCCCTCGAGATAGGCTTTGATTCCTTGCGCCGCAGCGACGGCTCCAGAAAGAGTGGTGTAGTACGGCACTTTGTGCAAGAGGGCAGCGCGCCGCAGCGACCGGCTGTCGGCCAGCGCGATGGCGCCCTCGGTGGTATTGAAAACCAGTTGGACATCGCCGTTGCGGATGGCATCGACGATGTGCGGCCGGCCTTCAGCGACCTTGTTCACCTTTTTGGCGGGAACGCCCTGTTCGACCAGGAAACGCTCGGTGCCGCTGGTGGCGATGATCTTGAAGCCGAGGTCGACCAGTTCCCGCAGCGCGCCGACGATGCGGTGGTCCTTATCGCCGTCGCGCACCGAGACGAACACCGTCCCCTTGCGCGGCATCAGCGATCCGCCGCCGAGCTGGCTCTTCACGAAGGCGACGCTGTAGTCGTAATCCAGGCCCATCACCTCGCCGGTGGATTTCATTTCCGGACCCAGAACCGTATCGACGCCGGGGAAGCGCGCGAATGGGAACACCGCCTCCTTCACGCCGACATGTTTCAGGTTCGGGGTGGTCAGGTTGAAGCTCGCCAGGCTTTCGCCGGACATGATGCGCGCCGCGATCTTGGCGACCGGAATTCCGACCACTTTGGCGACGAAGGGCACCGTGCGCGACGCGCGCGGGTTCACTTCGAGAATATAAATGTCGCCGTTCTTGATCGCGAATTGCACATTCATCAGTCCGCCGACCTTGAGCGCCAGCGCCAGTTCACGGGTCTGCCGGCTCAACTCGGCGATGGTCTCCGCCGAGAGCGAATGCGGCGGCAGCGAGCAGGCCGAGTCGCCGGAATGAATGCCGGCTTCCTCGATATGCTCCATGATGCCGGCAATGAAGGTGTCCTTGCCGTCGCACAGGCAATCGACGTCCACCTCGATCGCATCGGTGAGATAGCGATCGATCAGCAGCGGGCGTTTGTCGGACACCAGCAGATCGGACGGCCGGTCGAGATCGGCCGACAGACGCTTGAGATAGCGGTCGAGCTGCGGCGTGTCGTGCACGATCTCCATCGCGCGTCCACCGAGCACGTAAGACGGCCGGATCACGATCGGATAGCCGATGGTTTCCGCGGTTTTGCGTGCGTGCTCGGTGCTGATCGCGATGCCGCTCTCGGGTTGGCGCAGCTTCAGGCGTTCGATCAACTGTTTGAAGCGGTCGCGGTCCTCGGCGAGGTCGATCGCATCCGGCGAGGTGCCGAGGATCGGCACATTCGCGGCCTCAAGCGCTTCGGCGAGCTTGAGCGGGGTCTGGCCGCCGAACTGCACGATCACGCCATGAAGCGTGCCGTTCTTGCGCTCGGTATCGAGGATCTCCAACACGTCCTCGGCGGTGAGCGGCTCGAAATAGAGCCGGTCCGAGGTGTCGTAATCCGTCGAGACCGTCTCGGGATTACAATTGATCATGATGGTCTCGAAGCCGGTCTCCTTCAGCGCGAAGCAG
>CANKHJ010000050.1 GCA_947481635.1 Bradyrhizobiaceae bacterium | reverse complement strand
CAAGCCGATTGTCCGCATCGAAGAAACCGAACTGACCCATCGAACGCCTCCGCTGCCAAATCGCGTGCGATCCTTGAATCTGATTTAACGGCCAATGACCAGGGCGCAATTATTCGAGGTGCCCATGAGTCAGTCCTGTAGCAAGCGGTCTGTCGGAGCGGCCGGTCAGGCCGGTGGTGCGTGTTCCAGTTCGAGGCTGCGGCCGGGATTCAAGGATCGGCGCGATCCGAATCCACGATGATTGGAGGCTTCACTGGGCCCGCCCAATTCATCCCCGTCAAGGTGAGCACAGGCGCGCCGGGGCGTCTACCGCGTTCGATCCCGCGGCTGACGGCCTGGCCACTCCCGTCAAAAAAACTCTCCGCCCCCTTAATCGTTATCCGTCTGGTTGGTTCCAGTTGAAGTTCCGTCGCGCCGATCCTACCGCTTCTGATGGGGAGAGGAGAAACGTGTGGGCGAGTCGCCAACCATGGACGAACGCGTCGGCCGGATGCAGTTTCAGCTCACGCTGCGGCGGCGCGGTATTGCCGACCAGGGCGTGCTGCGCGCCATGGACGAAGTGCCGCGCGAGCATTTCATCGGGGCCGAGCTGCTGCCGAGCGCCTATAGCGACCACGCGCTGCCGATCCCGTGCGGCCAGACCATCAGCCAGCCTTATGTCGTCGCTTACATGACTGAGCAGCTCGTATTGCTGCCGCATCATCGTGTGCTGGAGATCGGGACCGGGTCCGGCTACCAGGCCGCGATCCTGTCCCGGCTGGTCCGGACAGTGGTCACGATCGAGCGCTACCGGACGCTGGGCGTGCAGGCGCGCGCCCGGCTGAAGACGCTGGGTTACGACAATATCGAGGTTCGGGTGGGAGATGGGCTCCTCGGAGCCCCGGACCGGGCGCCATTCGACCGCATCATCGTGACCGCGGCGGCCGAAACCATTCCGGAGGCGCTGGCCGGGCAGCTCGCCGAGGGCGGCATCATGCTGCTGCCTTTGGGTGAGCATCAGGGTGTCCAGCAACTGGTCAAGCTGACCCGGACACCGGAAGGGACCGTGCGCCAGGACCTGCTCGCGGTCCGCTTTGTCCCGCTGTTGCCGGGGCAGGCGCGGGAATTGTGAGCCCTGCGCCCCGGGGGAACCGTCGGTTAAAACTTAAGCGGAGCTTGCCAGTTTAAATCAATCTTTACCGCGGGCCTATTAACTCTGCCGTGAATTTGTCGCGTTTGAGTGAGTAGCCCCATGCGTGCTTACGTCGCGTTCCTGCCGTCGCGTCGGTCTCGCGCGGTTCTCGCCCTCCTGTTGGCCAGCACGGCCGCGGGGTGCAGCTCCGATATCACCCGGTTTCACTCCGACGCCTATGCCAAGCGCAACGGTGGCGCGCCGCAGGCTGAGGTCACCGGGTCGATCGCGAATAACCGCGTCGCGGCGGCTCCCTCCGGACGGGTGGAACGCCAACCGCTCCCGCAGCCGGCCGCGGTGCAGAGTGTCCCGGCGCGTCAGGCGACCTACGATACCCAGCCCCGTTCAGGCGGTGGTCCCGGCCTCGGTACCTATCGCCCGGCCGCGCCCGAAGTCACCGGTTCGATCCAGGCACCGCCGCCGCCAGCAGCCCGTCCGGCCCCGCTTCCGGCCGCCGCTCCAGTTCCGGCCCCGGTCCAGACGGCAGCCGTTCCGGCTCAACAATGGAGCTGGAATGGCGGCACGCCGATCATCGTCGGCTCCGGCGACAATCTCGACAGCATCGCGCGCCGCTTCGGCGTTCCGCCAGCCGCGATCCTGCAGGCGAATAACCTGCGCTCCGCGTCGGCGGTCCAGCCCGGCCAGCGTCTGGTCATCCCGCGCTACCAGGCTAATGCGCCGGCGCCTGTTGCTGCGGCGCCTGTTACCGCGGCTCCGGCGACCGCCCGTCCGACCAGTGTCGCCGGTGCGCAGCGTACCATCGCGCCGGTGCCGGCCGCCTCGACGGTTCATATCGTCGCGCCCGGCGAGACGCTGATCAGCATCTCGAAGCGCTACGGCAAGAATCTGCAGGAGGTTGCGCAAGCGAACCGCATTGCGCCGCATACCCGCGTCGCGATGGGCGATCGCATCACGATCCCTGGTGCGGCGACGCAGACCGCCGCGCGCGCTCCGGCGCCGCAAATGTCGCAGCCGGTGACCACGCAATCGCTGCCGCGACAGGCTACCGCCGAACCCCAAGCACCGACCGCGCGCGTGGTGACGCCTGCGGCCGAGCAGCCCGCCGTCGAGGAACCGACCAAGGCGGCCGATGCCGCCGGATCGCTGCCGGGCTTCCGCTGGCCGGTGCGCGGCCGCGTCATCGCCGGCTTCGGCGCCAAGGCGAACGGCCAGCAAAATGACGGCATCAATCTCGCGGTGCCGGAAGGCACGCCGATCAAGGCCGCGGATGACGGCGTCGTTGCCTATTCCGGCAGTGAGCTGAAGGGCTACGGCAATCTGGTGTTGATCCGTCACGCCAACGGCTATGTCACGGCGTATGCCCATGCCAGCGAGCTGAAGGTGAAGCGCGGCGATCAGATCAAGCGCGGGCAGGTGGTTGGAACCGCCGGCCAGACCGGCAACGTGACCTCGCCGCAACTCCACTTCGAGATCCGCAAGGGCGCGACGCCGGTCGATCCGGCGCAATTCCTGACTGGCGGCTAGTCTAGCTCGCCAGTTTCACGCCAAGCCGCCCTGCCAAATCCTGCACGAATTGCCACGCGACACGGCCGGAGCGGGCGCCGCGGGTAGTGGCCCATTCCAGCGCTTCGCGGGTCAACGCCTCGCCGCGATAGGGAATGCGGTAGCGCTCCACATAGGCCTCGACCATCGCCAGATATTCGTCCTGGCTGCAGCGATGGAAGCCGAGCCACAAGCCGAAGCGATCCGAGAGCGAGACCTTTTCCTCAACCGCCTCGCCGGGATTGATCGCCGTCGAGCGTTCATTGTCGATCATGTCGCGCGCCATCAGGTGACGCCGGTTCGAGGTGGCGTAGAACACCACATTGTCCGGACGGCCTTCGATGCCGCCTTCGAGCACAGCCTTGAGCGATTTGTAGGACGTGTCCTCGGCGTCGAATGACAGGTCGTCGCAGAATACGATGAAGCGATAGGGCGCCGCCTGCATCAGCGTCATCAACTCGGGCAGGCTTTCGATATCCTCGCGATGGATCTCGACCAGTTTGAGCTTGCGGTCCGTGTTCACTGTCGCATGCGCCGCCTTCACCAGCGATGACTTGCCCATGCCGCGCGCGCCCCACAGCAGCGCATTGTTGGCCGGCAGGCCGCGCGCGAAGCGCTCGGTATTCTCCAGCAGCATGTCGCGCACACGATCGATGCCCTTGAGCAATTCCATTTCGACGCGGTTGACGCGCGCCACCGGCGCAAGGCGCTGGCCGGCCGGTTGCCAGGCAAAAGCCTCGGCAGCGGCAAAGTCCGGTGCGTTTTTGGCAACAGGCGCGAGACGTTCCAGCGCCGCGGCGATGCGCGACAGGATGTCGGCGTCGGGCAAAGGTGGAGTCTGACGCTGCGTCTTGACGGCGCGACGCGACGCGGCGGCCGGCTTGCGCGGCGATTTGGACGGGGAGCGGGACCGGCTGGGGCGTTTCGGCATCGGATTTCGGTAGGTTCCGGCCACCCTTAGCGGCCCCGTGTCAGACGGGCAAGTGTTGACGGTATAACGGCTTTTTCCGGCCATCGCGCCGCATTGCAATTAGGCTCCCGGCCGCTATAGTCCGCGCCGATTTCAACCATATCTGTCCTGGCAGCGTCCCGACGCGGCACGCCCGGAATTCGAAAGGACCGACGATGTTCGTGACGCCAGCCTTCGCTCAGACCCCGAGCTTCCTGGGGGGCGGCGACAATATGCTGGTGTCGCTGCTGCCGCTGCTGCCGTTCGTCCTGATTTTCGTGATCATGTATTTCCTGATCTTGCGGCCGCAGCAGAAGCGCGCCAAGGAGCATGCGGAACTGATCAAGAACGTGCGCCGCGGCGATACCGTGATCACCTCGGGCGGTCTGCTCGGCAAGGTGACCAAGGTGGTCGACGACGAGGTGATCGAAGTCGAGGTCGCCGATGGAGTGCGTGTGCGCCAGGTGCGCGCGATGCTGACCGGTGTTCGCGCCAAGGGCGAGCCGGTGAAGGACGACGCCTAATTCGGGCGGGCGACGAGACGGAACGGTAGACCTCGATGCTCTATTTCACGCGCTGGAAGGCGGCCGCGACCATTCTCACGGCGCTGTTCGTCTGTCTGTTCGCGGTCCCCAATTTCTTTCCGCAGGACATGGTCAAGACGTGGCCGAAATGGGCGCAGCGCCACATCGTGCTGGGTCTCGACCTGCAGGGCGGCTCGCATCTGCTGCTCGAAGTGGATTCCGCCTCGGTCCGTTCCGATAAGCTGAAGGCGGTCTCGGACGATGTGTTCAAGACCTTGCGCGAGGCGCCGGTCATTCCGTTCACGGGCCGCGCGATCCGCGGCAACAGCGTCGAAATCCGCATTACCCGCGAGGCCGATCTCCCGACCGCGCTGACCAGAATACGCGCGTTGTCGCAGCCGCTCGGCGGGATCCTTGGGACCACCGGACAGACGTCGTTGGAGATTGCCAATGTCGGTGGCGGCGTGGTCCGGATCACGCCGACCGAGCCGGCGTTGCTCGAGCGTATCCGCCAGACCGTCGATCAATCGACCACCATCCTTGAGAAGCGGCTCAACGAACTCGGCACCGTCGAGCCGTTGATCCAGCGCCAGGGCGTCGATCGGATCCTGGTGCAGATGCCCGGGCTCTCGGACCCGAAGCAGGTCAAAGAGATCATCGGCAAGACTGCCAAGCTTGAGTTCCGCATGGTGGATGTGTCGATGACGCCGGAACAGGCGCAGTCGCCGGGCAACATGCCGGTCGATGCCGAGGTGTTTCCAGGCACCGGCACCGAGGGCGCCGCATCCTATCTGTTGAAGAAGGCGGTCCTCGTTTCCGGCGGCGACCTGACCGACGCCCAGCCGGGCTTCGACCAGCGCAGCGGCGAGCCGGTGGTCAATTTCCGCTTCAATACCTCGGGCGCGCGCGCCTTCGCCCGCGCGACGCAGGAGAATGTCGGCCGGCCCTTCGCCATCGTGCTCGACAGCCAGGTGATTTCCGCACCGGTGATCCGCGAGCCGATCATCGGCGGCTCGGGACAGATTTCCGGCGGCTTCAGCGTGGAGCAGGCGAATAATCTCTCGATCCTGCTGCGCGCCGGCGCGTTGCCGGTGAATCTGACCATCGTCGAGGAACGCACCGTCGGTCCCGGCCTCGGGCAGGACTCGATCCAGAAGGGCACGACCGCCGCTTACGTCGGATCGGCGCTGGTCATCGTCTTCATGCTGGCGACCTATGGACTGTTTGGAATCTTCGCGAATATCGCGGTGGCGATCAACGTCGCGATGATCTTCGGCGTGCTCTCGATGCTCAACGCCACGCTGACGCTGCCCGGCATTGCCGGCATCGTGCTGACGGTCGGTATCGCGGTGGATTCCAACGTGCTGATCTATGAGCGCATCCGTGAAGAGGTGCGCGCCGGACGATCCGCGATCGCGGCGATCGACGCGGGGTTCACGCGCGCGCTCGCAACCATTCTCGATTCCAACATCACGACCTTCATTGCCGCCGCGGTGCTGTTCTATATCGGCACTGGCCCGGTGCGCGGCTTCGCCGTCACGCTCGGGATCGGCATCATCACGACGGTGTTTACCGCATTCACCCTGACGCGACTCATCGTCGCCTTCTGGGTGCAGTGGCAGCGCCCGAAAACTGTGCCGATCTGACCGGCCGCTAGCGAGATCATCGTGCGCCTTCTCCGCATCGTACCGGACGACACCAAATTCGATTTCATGCGCTTCCGGCGCATCAGCTTTCCGATATCCGCGCTGCTGTCAGTGCTCGCGGTGGTGCTCTATTTCACCCATGGCCTGAATTTCGGCATCGACTTCGTCGGCGGAACGCTGATCGAGGTGCAGCAGAAATCCGGCCCGGCGGATATCGCCAAGATGCGCACCATTCTGCAGGGGCTCGACCTGCATGAGGTGCAGCTCCAGCAATTCGGCGGCCCGAGCGACGTGCTGATCCGCATCGCGCAGCAGCCGGGCGGCGACGCCGGGCAGCAGGTCGCAGTGCAGAAGGTGCGCGACGCGCTCGGCAGCGATCTTGAATATCGCCGCGTCGAGGTGGTCGGTCCGCGTGTGTCGACCGAGTTGCTCGCCTTCGGCACGATCGGCCTCGGCCTCGCGATCCTCGGCATCCTGGTCTATCTCTGGTTCCGGTTCGAGTGGCAATTTGCGCTCGGCGCCATGATCGCCAACGTGCATGATCTGGTGCTGACGATCGGCTTCATGTCGATCGCGCAGATCGACTTCGACCTCACCAGCATCGCGGCCTTGCTCACGATTCTCGGCTATTCGCTGAACGATACCGTCGTCATTTATGACCGTATCCGCGAGATGCTGCGGCGCTACAAGAAGATGCCGATGGAGGACCTGCTCAACATCTCAGTCAATGCGACGCTGTCGCGCTCGATCATCACCCACGTGACGGTGACGCTCGCGTTGCTCGCGCTGCTGCTGTTCGGCGGCCAGGCGATCCACAGCTTCACCGCGACCATGATCTTCGGCGTCGTGCTGGTCGGCACCTACACCTCGATCTTCATCGCCGCGCCGATGCTGATCTATCTCGGCGTCGGCACCGCACGGCTCAGCGCCAAGGAAGAACCGGAGGACGACCGGCCGTGAGGCTCTGATGAGCCTTGCCGCCGGCACGCCGCATCTTCCGACGCCGGCCCAGATCGAGGCCTATGGGAATGGCGGCTTCCGGTTCGGCGGCATGTCGCATCGCGGCTCGATCCTCTGCATGCCGACCGGAATCTGGGCCTGGCCGGTTGCCGAACCCGACGCCATCACTGCCGATAGTCTTGCACTGGTCCTCGCCGCCGGGGATGCGCTCGATTTTGTTTTGATCGGCACCGGCCGCGACTTCTGGCGCGCGCCGGACGCACTACGGGCGCGCTTTGCCGCGCTCAAAGTCTCGCTCGACGTGATGCCGACCGGTGCCGCGGTGCGCACCTACAACGTGCTGTTCGCCGAACGCCGGCGGGCGGCCGCAGCGTTGATCGCGGTCGACTGAGGGTAGTCATCCTTTGACCGGGATCGTGCTTTAATCTCCAACCATGAATCCCGCATTCGCCCATTGCGAACAATTGGTCCGCGACGCCGACAAGGATCGTTTCCTCGTCACGCTGTTCGCGCCGGCCCAGCATCGCGCTGCGCTGTTTGCGCTCTATGCATTCAACATCGAGATCGCGCGGGTGAATGCGGCGGTGACCCAGGTGCTGGCCGGCGAGATCCGGCTGCAATGGTGGGTCGAGGCGCTGGAGGGAAAGCGGCCCGAGGAAGCACCCGCCAATCCGGTCGCGTCGGCGCTGATCGAGGCCATCGCGCGCTACCGGCTGCCGCTTGATCCGTTCATCGATATTATCGAGGCGAGCCGTGCCGACCTCTACAAGACCGGCGACGTTGAGCCGGCGCTGCGGGCGTCGACGGCCTTGATCGAACTCGCGGCGCGTATTCTCAATGACGGCGAGGATCCTGACATTGCGGAACTCGCGCGGCACGCTGGCATCGCCTGGTCGTCCTCCGACGATGAGCGCGCGCTGCGCCATCTCGCCGAGGCCGGCAGACTGGCAACGACCGCGCCAGCCGCGATCATGCCTGCGCTGCTGCCGATGGTATTGGTGCGATCCGCGCGGGCGGGAAAGGTGCTGCCGCAATGGCGGCGGCAATGGCTGATCTGGCGCGCCGCGCGTGATCCGCGACGGATATTCCGCTAATTCAGCGACAGACCTGCAAGCTTCGCGGCGACTCGGGGTAGGGTATATCCGACCCGCTTCCGATGAATTCCAGACAACCCGGTAACTTCGTGTCCCTCGGCTCAGCCCTCGATCGCGAGCGACCCATCGCCCCGACCGCGCTCTCCATCCTGAATTCCGTGTTCGGCCTGCCGGCGTTCCGGGGCGCGCAGGAGGAGATCGTCGCCCACGTCGCAAGCGGCGGCAATTGCCTGGTGCTGATGCCGACCGGGGGTGGCAAGTCGCTCTGCTACCAGGTCCCGTCCTTGTTGCGCGCGGGCTGCGGCATCGTGGTCTCGCCGCTGATCTCCTTGATGCGCGACCAGGTCGCCGCCTTGCTCGATGCCGGCGTCAAGGCCGCGGTGCTGAATTCCACCCTGTCGTGGGAGGAGGCCTCCGTGGTCGAGCAGCGGCTTCTCGCCGGCGACCTCGATCTCCTTTACGTCGCTCCGGAGCGCTTGCTGACGCCGCGCTGCCTCGCGCTGCTGGGGCGAGCGAAGATCGCGCTATTCGCGATCGACGAAGCGCATTGCGTGTCGCAATGGGGGCACGACTTCCGGCCGGAATATATCGGGCTGTCCGTGCTCGCGGAGCGCTTCCCGAAGGTGCCGCGGATCGCGCTCACCGCGACCGCCGACGACCTCACCCGCAGCGAGATCGTGACGCGGCTGGGGCTCGACGACGCGCCACGCTTCGTCGCGAGTTTCGACCGCCCCAATATCCGCTACGAGATTGTCGAGAAGCAGAATGCCCGGACCCAGCTTCAGGCGTTCATCGCCGGGCGCCACGCCGGAGATGCCGGCATCGTCTATTGCGGATCGCGCGCCAAGGTGGACGACACCGCCGCGGCTTTGTCCGCCGCCGGCATCGCCGCGTTGCCGTATCACGCCGGGATGGATGCGGGCCTGCGCGCGCGGCATCAGGATCGCTTCATCAACGACGACGGCGTGGTGATGGTCGCGACCATCGCCTTCGGCATGGGGATCGACAAGCCCGACGTGCGCTTTGTCGCGCATCTCGATCTGCCGAAAAGCATCGAGGCGTATTACCAGGAGACCGGCCGCGCCGGCCGCGACGGCAAGCCGGCCGATGCCTGGATGACCTATGGGCTGGCCGACATCGTGCAGCAGCGGCGCATGATCGACGAATCCACCGGTGCTGATGCCTTCAAGCGCGTGTCCTTCGGCAAGCTCGATGCGCTGGTGGCCTTGTGCGAATCCGCACGCTGCCGGCGCGCACGCCTGCTGGGCTATTTCGGCGAACAGCCGGCGGCCGCGAGTTGCGGCAATTGCGATAATTGCCTGTCGCCGCCGAAGGTCTGGGACGGCCGGGTCGCGGCGCAGAAGGCTTTGTCATGTGCGTATCGGACCGGCCAGCGTTTTGGCGCGGCCTATCTGGTCGATGTGCTGCTTGGCCGTTCCACCGACCGCGTCATGCAATTCGGGCACGACAAGCTTTCGGTGTTCGGCATCGGCAACGAATTGAACGAAAAGCAATGGCGCACCGTGATGCGCCAGTTGGTGGCGCTCGGCCATCTGCAGCCGAACAGCGATGCCTTCGGTGCGCTGACGCTTTCGGACTCGGCGCGCGGCATCCTGAAGGGCGAGCACGAAGTGATGCTGCGCGAAGAGACCGGCACCGGCGCGTCGCGCAAGCGCGGCAGCAGGACCAGGGGCGGACCCGCGGCGGCGTCGCATGACGCGTCCGGCGAGCCGAACCTGCTCGGTGCGTTGCGCGCCTGGCGCTCGGAAACCGCGCGCAAAGGCAGCGTTCCGGCTTATGTCGTGTTTCACGATGCGACGCTGGAAGGAATCGCCGCGATCCGTCCGAAAACCCTCGACCAGCTTCGCGGCGTGCCGGGCGTCGGCGACAAGAAGCTGGAGCGCTATGGCGACGCGCTGCTCGCGCTGGTGCGCGCGACACCTGGGTGAGTCATTCGGGCTGAAGCCTATCCCACGGATCCCACAGACAGCGCCTCAATCACGAGCGGGGTTGCCGCTACTCAGCCGCGGCGGTGTGATCGCCCTCGATCCAGCGCGCGAGATCGATCAAGGCGCGCTCGGTCAGTGCGCGTTTACGGGCCACCGATTTCTCCGGCCCGCGCAGCTTCTTGCCGTTCGCATCCTTGGTCGCCACGACGTCGGGCGGCGGGAATAATCCGAAATTCACATTCATCGGCTGGAACGACGACGGCCCGGCGTCGATCGACGCGATATGGCCGCCGGTGATGTGGTTGACCAATGCGCCGAGCGCCGTGGTCGGCGGCGGCAGGCTGGGCGCAAGTCCGAGCCGCTCGGCGGCGGCGAAGCGCCCGGCCAGCAGGCCCATCGCGGCGGATTCAACATAACCCTCGCAGCCGGTGATCTGGCCGGCGAAGCGCAGCCGCGGATCGGCCTTGAGCCGCAGCGTGCCGTCGAGCAGGCGTGGGGAATCCAGGAAGGTGTTGCGATGCAGCCCACCGAGCCGAGCGAATTCGGCCTTCTCGAGTCCGGGGATCATGCGGAAGATGCGCGTCTGCTCGCCATGCTTCAGCTTGGTCTGGAAGCCGACCATGTTGAACAGCGTGCCGAGCTTGTTGTCCTGGCGCAGTTGCACGATCGCGCAGGCCTTCACCATCGGATCGTTCGGATTGGTCAGGCCGACCGGTTTCATCGGACCGTGCCGCAGCGTCTCGCGGCCGCGCTCCGCCATCACCTCGATCGGCAGACAGCCATCGAAATACGGCGTCGTCTTTTCCCATTCGTGGAATGAGGTCTTCTCGCCCGCGATCAGCGCATCGACGAAGGCGTCATATTGCTCGCGCGTCATCGGGCAATTGACATAGTCGGCGCCGGAGCCGCCGGGCCCGGTCTTGTCGTAGCGAGACTGGAACCAGGCGACCGACATGTCGATCGATCCGCGATGCACGATCGGTGCGATCGCGTCGAAAAAGGCGAGCGCATCCGCGCCGGTGAGGCCACGGATTGCGTCCGCCAGTGCCGGCGAGGTGAGGGGGCCGGTGGCGATGATCACGCTGTCCCAATCGGCTGGTGGCAGGCCGGTGATTTCGCCGCGTTGAATCTCGATCAGCGGATGCGCCGCGATCGCGGCGGTGACCGCGGCGGCGAAGCCGTCGCGATCGACCGCGAGCGCGCCGCCGGCCGGCACCTGGTTGGCATCAGCCTGGCGCATCACCAGCGAGCCGAGACGGCGCATCTCCTCATGCAGCAAACCGACGGCGTTGGTCGTGCTGTCGTCGGAGCGGAATGAGTTCGAGCAGACCAGTTCGGCCAACGACGCGGTCTGATGCACCTCGGTTTTGGTCACCGGTCGCATCTCATGCAGCACCACCGGAACGCCGAGGGCCGCGATCTGCCATGCCGCCTCCGAGCCCGCGAGGCCGCCGCCGATAACATGGACCGGTTGTAACGGGGAGGAACTCATGGCAATAATGGGACTGCGACAGAACGCCGCACAAGGCGTCGGGAATCGTATCGTCGCGCAGCGTGAGAACGTAGGTCGGGGGGCGCCATGGTCATACGGATCTTACTGACGGCTTGGGCCGTCTTTTTCATGTCGTTGCCTGGACAAGGGATCGCCGATGAAGGCGCGGTCGCCTTCCTGGCCGAATGGTCGGTGCCGGTTCCCCAGCCGGACGGGATCATAGTCTGTCATGGCTATGGCTGCCAGGTACGAACCGAGGTCGGCCTGAGCAACGCCGATCAGACCCATCTCGCCAGCCTGATGGCGCGCGGCCGGACTTCGGCAGCGGCCGAGCGGCGCGCGATTGCCGCCGCGGTGGCGTGGTTCGATCGGCGCGTCGGCCCTGAAGCCGGCACCACCGGCCGCATCGCCCGCGCCGGCATCGCGACCGCCAGTGATCCGCGTCAGATGGATTGCATCGATCTCAGTCTCAACAATACCGGTCTGTTCCTGATCCTGGAGGAGTTGCACCTGCTGCACCATCACCTGGTGGCGCGGCCGGTCGGACGCGGCGCCCTGATCGATGGCCGCTTGCCGCATGCCACGGCTGTGCTGCGCGACAGTCATGACGGCCGTGAATGGGCCTTCGATTCCTGGACCCATCGGTTCGGCGAGCAGCCCGACGTGAAGCCGCTGGCGGCCTGGCTGGCCGATCCCGACCTCAGCCTGTGACACTCATCCCGTGACGCCGGCGCCGCCGAAGCGTTCCTTCCAGCGCGGGATCACGTCCCTGTTGTACACATTGTCGGGGATCTCTCCATTCAGCGCCATCAGCAGCGAGCGCGTCGCCCATTCGATGCCCGGGCGCAATTCGCCATCCTCATTGAAGGCCGCCGAGTGGGGCGAAAACAGCGTCTTCTGCGGATCGAGTTTGCGCAGCGGGGAATCCGCCGGCAGTGGCTCCTCCTCGAAGGCGTCGATTGCGACCGCGCGGATTTTATTCGCGGTCAGCGCACGCGCCACCGCGGCCTCGTCGATCACCTTGCCGCGCGCCGTGTTGATGATGATCGCGCCGGGCTTCATCAGCGCGAGCTGCGGCTCCGACAGCATGTGCCGGGTCTCCTTGGTGAGCACGACATGGAATGACACCACGTCGGACTCGCGCAGCAAGGTCTCGTAATCGACGCGCTCGACATTGGCGAGCAGGAAACGGTCCGGCGGCGCATAGGGATCGGTGGCGATGATGCGCACGCGCCAGGGCGCCAGCAGTTGCGACACCCGGATGGCGATGCGGCCGAGGCCGACTAGGCCGACGGTCATCGGCTTGTGGCCGTCGGAGGCGCGCGCGCCGAGGAAATGCGTCGCGGTCGCCGGCACGCGCCAAAGGCCTGCGCGCACGCCGGCGTCGCGCTCGCGCACTTTCTTCAGGATTCCGAGCATCATCGCCATGGTGGTTTCGGCGACACCGAAGCAATTTGCCTCGGTGGGCGCATGCGTCACCATGATGCCGAGTTCAGTGGCCGCGTCGGTATCGATGTCGTCCACCCCGACGGTATATTTCGCGATGATGCGCAGCCGCTGCGAGGCCTGCATGATGCGCCTCGTGATCGGCGTATGGCGCTGCGAGGTGCCCATTAGCGCGACCGCGTCGCGCGCCTGCCCGACCACCTCATCCTCGAAATCGCTGCGCGGCGTCTGCCATTTCTTGTCGCCGACCGAAATCGCCAGTCCGGCATCCTCGATTTTCTTGATGATGTCCGGCGGCTCCTCACGCGAAGCGAAGATGAAGACTTTCGGCTTGGACATGCGCGCTCCCCCTGCTGACGCCGCGGACTTTGCCGGACGGTGTTGCACGGGGCAAGGTATCCAATCCGTCACCCTGAGGCGCTCGGCGTCTTCGCCGAGCCTCGAAGGGCACTGATCTCGGGTTTACCCGAGATCAGCAATTATATTGCTCAAGTCGGCAACAGCCGACATCAGTGGCCCCACTGCGCCCGCTCATCCTTCGAGGCTCGCCGCAAACGCGGCGAGCACCTCAGGATGACGGCGCGAGGGGAGGCTGACAACGGAAGCAGTTTCGTTATGCCGCCTCAGCCAGATACGCGTCGCGGACCGGCCATTCATGCACCTCGCCGCAAGCATTGCAACGCGAGCGCATGATGTTCTTACGGATCCGCAGCAGCGTGCCGATCTCGGTTTCGACGCCGACATCGATCGGCTTGTCGGTCTTGGGACAGATGAAGATCAGGCTTTCCATCGGGGCATCTCCCATGCCTGCCACCCTGTGATGGATTTAACCCCGGCCGGCCGATCGACAAGCCCTGCGTCCAGTCCTCGCGCTCATGTGATGAATGCAATCGCGGGGGGTTCCACACGTTGTCCCGATGGTGAAGATTGCGCGCAGGATTCCGCCGGAAAGGTGCCGCCAATGAGCTCTGAATCGTGGCCTGATCGCAGTCTGATGGAATTGCTGGGGATCGCACTGCCGATCATCCAGGCGCCAATGGCGGGCTCGAATAACTGGCAGCTTGCGGCGGCGGTATCGGAGGCCGGCGGTCTTGGCTCGCTGCCTTGCGCGATGCTGACGCCGGTGCAATTGCGCGATGAGGTCGAGCGCGTCCGCGCCCAGACCCGCAAGCCGTTCAACGTCAATTTCTTCTGCCATCACGCGCCTGAGATCAGCAACGCGCGCGAGGCCCAATGGCGCGACCGGCTGGCGCCGTATTATCGCGAACTCGGGATCGATCCGGCCGCGCCGGTGCCGTCGAGCAGCCGTGCGCCGTTCGACGCCGCATTCTGCGACGTCGTTGTCGATCTCAAGCCGGCGGTGGTGAGCTTCCACTTCGGCTTGCCCGAGCGCGCCCTGCTCGAGCGCGTGAAAGCCGCGGGTGCAAAGGTGCTCAGTTCGGCGACCACTGTCGCCGAGGCGCGCTGGCTCGAGGCGCATGGCGTCGATGCGGTGATCGCGCAAGGTTATGAGGCTGGCGGTCATCGCGGCATGTTCCTGACCGAGGACATCGCCGCGCAGCCCGGCACCTTCGCACTGGTGCCGCAGATCGCCGACGCGGTGACAGTCCCGGTGATCGCGGCCGGCGGCATCGCCGACGCGCGCGGCATTGCGGCCGCCTTCGCGCTCGGCGCCGCGGCGGTGCAGATCGGCACCGCCTATCTGATCACGCCCGAGGCGATGACGTCCAAGGTGCATCGCGCTGCGCTCACATCGGCAACCGACGACAACACCACCTTCACCAACTTGATGACCGGGCGGCCGGCGCGCGGCATCTATAACCGCGTGATGCGTGAGGCCGGGCCGCTCTCCGACATCGCGCCAGCCTTTCCGCTCGCGGGCGGCGCGATCACGCCGCTGCGGCAGAAGGCCGAAGCGGCGGGCTCGGGAGACTTCTCGCCGCTATGGTCGGGCCAGGCCGGGGCGCTGGGGCGTGAGATGCCGGCCGGCGAATTGACGCGCCTGCTGGCGGCTGAGGCTTTGGAGCGGATGAAAACGCTTAGCCGCGCGTGAAGCGCACGCGGGTGCCCCACGGGTCGCTGGTCTCGAATCCGCCCTCAGCGTCGGTCGCTGGCAGGTTCGCAGCTTTGAGACGCTGACGCAGCGCCTGTTCGGTGGCGTCGTCGGCCAGTCCGAACGAGAACCAGTCGAGCCCGGCACGGGTCTCGTCTCGGCGTCCGGCGCCGCGGCTGTGCCAGACATTCGAGCCGATATGGTGGTGATAGCCGCCCGACGACAGGAATACCGCGCCGTGCCGAAGCCGTGTGATCACGTCGAGGCCGACGACCCCGTGATAGAAATCGGCCGCAGCGGCAGTATCGCCGACGCGCAGATGGACGTGGCCGATCCGAAACCCGCCCGGCGCTTCGATGTATGGCTCGGCGCCTTGACCGGCCTGGACCAGGTCGTCGATGTCGAGCGGGTCGGTGGAGATCTTGAGCAGCCCCTCGTTGTAGATCCAGGCATTCTGCGGCCGGTCGGAATAGACCTCGATGCCGTTGCCTTCCGGATCGTCGAGATAGATCGCCTCACTGACCGAATGGTCCGATGCGCCGGTGATCGGCGTGCGGTCCTGCGCGACCTTGAGCAGCCAGCGCGCGAGATCGGCCCGCGTCGGCATCAGGAAGGCGGTGTGATAGAGCCCGGCCTCGGCCGGATCGTCCGGCTTGAGCCCGGGCCGCGTCGTCAGATGGATGATCGGAACGTCGCCGACGCCGAGGCGCGCCCCGGTCGCGGTCTGCTGCTGCAAGGTCAGGCCGAGCAGGCGCTGGTAGAATGCGGTCATCCCCGGCAGGTCGCGCACCGCGAGGCCGATCGCACCGATATGCACCGGCGTGGAACTGGCGAAGGTCGGAGTGGAGGAGGGGTTTTGTGCGTCCATCGTCACTATATGGGGCTGGCCGGAGAGCGGAGCAACGGTCCCGGGCAGGTCCCAGAAACGGGTCCCAAAGCCGCTCTCAGGTTGGTTGCCGCGCGAAACGCGGCTCTGCTATAGCCTCCGGTCAGGAGCAACCATGTCTGTCGATGCCGCCACCGTCCGCCGTATCGCCCATCTTGCGCGCATCGCCGTCGCCGAGGACGAAGTCGAGCATCTGCAAGGCGAGCTCAACGCGATTCTCGCCTTCGTCGAACAGCTCGGCGAGGTGGATGTCACCGGCGTCGAACCGATGACCTCGGTGACGCCGATGGCGATGAAGCAGCGCGACGACGTGGTCAGCGACGGCGGCATCCGCGACGACGTGTTGCGTAATGCGCCGGCGACCGACGGCCAGTTTTTTCTCGTTCCTAAAGTGGTGGAATGAATCATGTGCATGGCCTGTGAAGAAGCGGACATGTATTACCGCTGGCAGCTGCTGCAGCAGATCGCCAAGGGCGAGATGCCGGCCGGCCTCACCGAGGACGATCTGCGCGCGATGGAATTGCCGCTGCCCAGCGAGGTCGAGCTGATCGAGGAAGCCGACGGCACCATGGTGCTGAAACGCAAGCAACCGGTCGTCGTTGCGTCGAAGGCGACGCTCAGCCCCGCCGCCAACGCCTTTGTCTGCGATACGCCGGACGGCGAATGACCGATCTCACCTCGCTCACGCTTGCGGGCGCACGCGAGCGCTTGCGCAAGAAGGATATCACCGCGCTCGAGCTCGCCGACGCGCATATCGCGGCGGTCGAGGGGGCGCGCGCGCTCAACGCCTATGTTCTTGAGACCCCGGACCAGGCGCGCGAAATGGCCAAGGCGTCGGACGCGAAACTCGCGGCGGGTGAGGGACGGCCGCTCGAAGGCATTCCGCTTGGCATCAAGGATCTGTTCGCGACCAAGGGCGTGCGCACCACCGCCTGCTCGAAGATCCTCGGCGATTTCGTGCCGACCTATGAATCGACCATCACGGCGCAGCTCTGGCGCGACGGCGCCGTGATGCTCGGCAAGCTCAACAACGATGAATTCGCGATGGGCTCCTCGAACGAGACCTCGCATTTCGGGCCAGTGTCGTCGCCATGGCGGCGCAAAGGTGCGAACACGCCGCTGGTGCCCGGCGGCTCGTCGGGTGGCTCGGCTTCGGCGGTAGCAGCGCATCTCTGTCTGGGCGCCACCGCGACCGACACCGGCGGCTCGATCCGTCAGCCGGCTGCGTTCACCGGCACGGTCGGCATCAAGCCGACCTATGGCCGCTGTTCGCGCTGGGGGGTCGTCGCGTTCGCGTCCTCGCTCGACCAGGCCGGCCCGATCGCGCGCGACGTGCGCGATGCCGCGATCCTGATGCGCGCGATGTCGGGTTACGATCCGAAAGACTCGACCTCCGCCGACGTGCCGGTGCCGGACTTCGAGGCGGCGCTCGGTCAGTCAGTGAAGGGGATGAAGATCGGCATCCCGAAGGAATACCGGCTCGACGGGATTGCGCCGGAGATCGACACGCTGTGGCAGCAGGGCGCGGCCTGGCTCAAGGCGGCCGGCGCTGAGCTGGTCGAGGTGTCGCTGCCGCATACCAAATACGCGCTGCCGGCCTATTACATCGTCGCGCCGGCGGAAGCCTCGTCCAATCTCGCGCGCTATGACGGCGTGCGCTATGGTTTGCGAATTCCCGGTGGGGACGTCAGCGACATGTATCAGCGCACCCGCGCCGACGGATTCGGAGCGGAGGTGCGTCGGCGCGTGATGATCGGCACCTATGTGCTCTCCGCCGGCTATTACGACGCCTATTATCTGCAGGCGCAGAAGGTGCGCACGCTGATTAAGCGCGATTTCGAGCGATGCTTTGCGCAGGGCATCAACGCCATCCTGACGCCGGCGACACCCTCCGCTGCCTTCGGCATCGGCGAGAAGGGCGGCGCCGATCCGATCGAGATGTATCTCAACGACGTGTTCACCGTGACCGTGAACATGGCCGGTCTGCCGGGGATAGCGGTGCCTGCGGGCCTTTCGGCGGAGGGCCTGCCGCTTGGCCTCCAGTTGATCGGACGGCCGTTCGACGAGGAGACCCTGTTCTCTCTAGGCGCCGTGATTGAGGACGCCGCCGGACATTTCACACCCGAGAAATGGTGGTAGCGCCGGGCGGGCGACGAATTTTTTCATTATGCGACTGATATATCGCGAACCCGCCTAGCGTTTCCTCATGACCGAGCCTTAGAATTGCCCGGCCAGGTTATGCCAATCGGGGGGTGGCTGCCGTGAGCAATTCCACGCGCGACGTTGTGATCGAGATCTACGACGCCTATGCCCGGGGCGACCTCGATCATGTTGCCAAGTATATCGATGACGACATCGAGTGGATCATCGAGGCGCCGATGCAGATCTTCCAGTTCGCCGGCCTGCGCAAGGGCAAGGCGGCGGTGCTGGAGACGATGCAGGGGATCGGGCGAAAATACGAGCTCAAGAGCTACGTGCCCGAGATCGTCGTGGTCGAGGGCGATCGTGCCGCGGTGATGTCGAACACCTCCTTCGTGCAGCGCGCGACCGGCCGGGTGATCCGGGTGCGGCTCGCCAATTTCCTCCGGTTCCGGAACGGCAAGGTGATCGAGTTCCGCGAATTCGCGAACACCTTCGATCTGGTCGAGCAGGCGCTGGGCCGGGAGTTTGACCTTTAGCTGCCGTCATTCCGGGGCGATGCGAAAGCATCGAGCCCGGAATCCAGATACAGGCACCGATGCCTCGTCTGGATTCCGGGTTCGCACCTGGCGGTGCGCCCCGGAATGACGGCAGCGGGTTTGACCTCTCCGCCAAAATGGTTTTCACCTGAGGTCATGACGGCTCAAGACACCGCTCCATCGGCACCTGGAAAGCTCATCCGAGGCGCGACAGGCAACTGGGAAATCGTGATCGGCCTGGAGGTCCATGCCCAGGTCACGTCGCAATCGAAGCTGTTCTCGGGCGCCTCGACCGAGTTCGGCGGCGCGCCGAACGACCATGTCTCGCTGGTCGATGCGGCGATGCCCGGCATGCTGCCGGTGATCAACGCCGAATGCGTGCGCCAGGCGGTCCGGACCGGGCTCGGCCTCAAGGCGCAGATCAATCTGCGCTCGGTGTTCGACCGCAAGAATTATTTCTATCCCGACCTGCCGCAGGGCTACCAGATCAGCCAATACAAATCGCCGATCGTGGGCGAGGGCATCGTCGCGGTCGACCTGCCGAACGGCGAGCGCATCGATGTCGGGATCGAGCGCCTGCATCTGGAGCAGGATGCCGGCAAGTCGACCCACGACCAGCACCCGACCATGACGCAGGTCGACCTCAACCGCTCGGGCGTCGCGCTGATGGAGATCGTGTCGAAGCCCGACCTGCGCTCGGCCGACCAGGCCAAGGCCTATGTTGCGAAGCTGCGCTCGATCCTGCGCTACCTCGGCACCTGCGACGGCGACATGGAGAAGGGCTCGCTGCGCGCCGACGTCAACGTGTCGGTGCGCCGTCCCGGGGAGCCCTTCGGCACGCGCTGCGAGATCAAGAACGTGAACTCGATCCGCTTCATCGGCCAGGCGGTGGACACCGAGGCGCGGCGTCAGGTCGACATCCTCGAAGACGGTGGCACCATCGTGCAGGAGACGCGGCTATTCGATCCCGACCGGGGCGAGACGCGCTCGATGCGCAGCAAGGAAGAGGCGCATGATTATCGCTACTTCCCCGATCCGGACCTGCTGCCGCTTGAATTTGACCAGGCATTTGTCGATGAGCTCAAGGCTAAGCTGCCCGAACTGCCCGACGCCAAGAAAGCGCGCCTGATGCACGACTGCGGCTTGTCGGCCTATGACGCCGATGTGTTGGTGGCCGAGCGCGAGACCGCGGATTTCTTCGAGGCGGTGGCGCACGGGCGCGACGCCAAGGTGGCAGCAAACTGGGTGCTGAACGAACTCGCCGGCCGCCTGAACAAGGAAGGCAAGGACATCGGCGCATCGCCGGTCAGCGCGGCGCAACTTGGAACGATCCTCGACCTGATCGGAGAGGGCGTGATCTCCGGCAAGATCGCCAAGGATCTGTTTGAGATCGTGTGGAGCGAAGGCGGCGATCCGCGCGCGCTGGTCGAGGCGCGCGGCATGAAGCAGGTGACCGATCTCGGCGCGATCGAGAAGGTGATCGACGGGATCGTCGCCGCCAATCCGGACAAGGTCGCGCAGGCGCAGGCCAAGCCCGCGCTGATCGGCTGGTTTGTCGGCCAGGTGATGAAATCGTCCGGCGGCAAGGCCAATCCGCAAGCGGTAAACGACCTGCTCAAGCGCAAGCTCGGGCTTTAATCACTCAGCGCAGCCGCCGCCTTCTCGACCTGCGCGCGACGCGCGCTTTGCCTTGCTGCGCCGCGCTGCAACACGGCGGCGACCAGTTTTGGATCGGCGCTGCGCGGATGTCCGCTGTCGAAGGGCGGGGCGGGGTCGTATTCGATTGCGAGCTGGATCGCGCGGGCGGCCGCTTCGCCTCTGAGCTCCGCGACCATCCGCAATCCAAAGTCGATGCCGGCGGTGACGCCGCCGCCGGTGATGACGTTGCCGTCCACGACGACACGCTCGGCGACCGGAATCGCGCCGAAGGCCTCCAGGAATTCCATCGACATCCAGTGCGTCGCGGCGCGCCGCCCGTGCAGCAGCCCGGCCGCGCCGAGCACCAGGGCACCGGTGCAGACCGAAGTGACGTAGCGCGCCTGTCCGGCCTGACGGCGCAGGAAAGCGAGCGCCTTCGTGTCGGTGAGCAGCGCGTTCATGCCGGTGCCCCCGGGGACACAGACCACGTCGAGCGGCGGACATGAGTCATAGGTGGTGGTCGGCTGCAATGTGAGGCCGCCGCTCGCGGTGACCGGCGCGAGCGTCGTTCCGATCAGATGCATGACCGCGCCCGGCATCATCGAGAGCACCTCATAGGGGCCGGTGAGGTCGAGCTGCGTCACGTTCGGGAACAGCAGGAAGCCGATCGCGATGGTGTTGATGTCCGGCTTTGCGCCGGTCGTCGATGCTGCGGCGGTCATGGTCGTGGCTCCTCTCGCGATGAGCATGACATGACGAATGGGGGTCGTGCGAGCGCCCGATCAACGTGATTCTCGATGCGCGATGTCGTCGTGATGCCGGTCCGAATGCGAATCGATTCTGTCGATTTGCGCGATTCGCGTTCGATCGGGTGCTGGTGAGGCCCCGCAAGAGCGTTCACGGCAAATTATTTTTCCACACCACGATTGACTTCAGAGAGTGTCGATGGCGGTGCGATTTCCGACGTTCATCGCGATGATTTTTGCATTCCAAATATCCGTGATGCGCGATGCTTGCACATTGCAGTTATGCCGGTGTCACAAGGAGTTTTGCCATATCGCGACAATGTGCGCGCGACATGATGTCGACGCGATATGCATGTTCGCGCGCAGCGTGTCGCAATGCTGTGCACTCTGCTGCAAAGTCGTGCGCGTGCGCGCGCAATAACGCTTCGTTAAGCGGAAACGCTGATTTTTGCGTCGTCCTGTAGTAATCGGGATGCAGTGCTTGCGATTCGCGTGAGCACTATTCCTAAAGCGCCATTTCATTATGGCTAGGAGGGCAGCACATGGCTAAGAAAGCCAAGAAGTCAGCGGTAAAGAAGACGGCCAAGAAGGCGAAGAAGAAGGTCAGCCGGAAGAAGAAGTAATTTTCTTCGTCTGACTGACGGCTTCGATTTCTAGTCGACAGCCGCGTCATACGAACCGGCGTTTCACTGAACGACAATCAGCTAACGCGATTGTTTTTGGCGGCGCCGGTTCAGTCTGACAGCGAGGGCGTCGGCGAGACCGAGCATCGGGCTTCACGAACGGATGCGCCAATGCATTCCGGCTCATGAAGAAGAGAACGAGCAACGGCCCAGGCTGTTTGTTCGCTTATCGCCTCGATGTCCGACTCTCGCCGACGCCCTTCGCATGTCCGCCATCATCATTCTCGGCTCGCCTCGGGATTGCGCGCATCAAGGCGCGGGACTAGATGTGCGCCCGCAATCACACGGAGCACGTCATGGCCAAGAAGACAGCACGCCGGGGAGCGACCAAGGCGAGCGGCAAGCCGGCAGCCAGGAAGGCGCCTGCAAAATCCTCAGCCAAGACATCATCGGCCAAGAAATCATCGGCCCAGTCGTCGTCCAGGTCGTCCGCCAAGAAGGTCGCTAAACCCAAGGCCGTGACGGGTCCGGCGCGCAAGGCCGCCAAGCCGATCGATCTCTATTTCTGGCCGACCGCGAACGGCAAGAAGATCACCATCATGCTCGAGGAATGCGGGCTGCCATACCGGCTGATCCCGGTCGACATTTCCAAGGGCGATCAATTCAAGCCGGACTTCCTCGCGATCTCGCCGAATAACCGCATGCCGGCGATGGTTGATCCGGACGGACCGGGCGGACGGCCGATCGCGATCTTCGAGTCCGGCGCGATCCTGCAATATCTCGGCCGCAAGACCGGCAAATTTTATCCGGCGGATGAACGCGGCCGCGTCGAGGTGGATCAGTGGCTGTTCTGGCAGGTCGGCGGGCTCGGTCCGATGGGCGGGCAGGCCAACCATTTCCGCAACTACGCGCCGGAACAGATTTCTTATGCCGTGAACCGTTACACCGACGAGGTGAATCGTCTGCTCGGCGTAATGAATGCGAGGCTTCAGGATCGCGACTATCTCGCCGGAAAATATTCGATCGCTGACATCGCGTCGGTCGGATGGACCAATGCCTATAATCGCTTCGGGCAGGACATCGAGCAATTCCCGAACGTCAAAGCCTGGCTCGCACGCGTCCTCTCGCGGCCCGGCGTGCAACGCGGGCAGGCGGCCTCGGTCGATGGCCATCAGCCGCATAACATGCAGGACCCCGCCGTGCGCGCGGTGCTGTTCAATCAGCGCGCAAGAGTCGCGTAACGACAATCACTGGCGGTTTCCTCTTCATCGAGGGGCGTGCATGCCTCTCGAGAGTCAGTGCGATGTCTTGATTGTCAGTTCACGCGCGTCCAGGTCTGCGACCTGCAGATCATGCCGCCGAGCGCGCAGCCCTGAAGCTGCAACGTGTTGGCGTTTTGAAGCGTGATGTTGCCGCTATAGGTCTTGCCGTCTTCGGCATTGTAGACCTGACCATCCCATCTATTCGCGCCGCCGGGCTTCATGCCGAGCAAGATCTGCACGCCGATGATCGCGCGGCTGCGCTTGCCTTTATCCTCATTATTGATGTCGGTCTTCGGCTTGCCGGCGGCATCATTCGGCTCGCTCAGCGCAACGATCGCGCCGCATAATCCGCCGCTGCAATTGACAATGCGCACTTGCGCCTTGGCGCCCTGCGTCGACCAGGTGCCGAGCGGATCGGCGGCGTGTGCCGGGGCGAGGGCAGAGGTCGACAGCAATGCCGCAACCATCAGCGCATGTCGTCGCATGAGATCCTCCGTGTTCGGGCCCTTGTCGCTTGATTAACGACGTTGGGGGAGTGGGGCGTGATTGTCCCGCATTCAGATTCGATTCATCGAAACCCTTAAACCACCATTCAAATTTTCCGCAGATTGTCACGGCAATCGGGTGGGGCCGAGACAGGATGCGCGGAGCAAAAAGCCGCCCGCGCGGGACAGGGAGACTGAAAATGGCACGTATGGAAATGGCTGAAGCCGCGCTTGGCGGTGCTGCATTCAGCAGCGATGCGTTCTTCGAACTCGGGATGAGGCATTCGGTCGGAAACGACGGTCCGGTCGATCTCGTCGCCGCTCACAAGTGGTTCAACCTTGCGGCGATGCGCGGCAATGCTGAGGCAACCCGTCTGCGCCGCGAAATCGCGGACCAGATGTCGGAGACCGATATCGCGATGGCGCAACGCGAAGCGCGCGCTTGGCTGAAGTCACATTGATGTCGGGGAAGCGATTTTTCGAACCAGCCCGCCGTCGCTGACGTTAGGTTGCGGGCTCGCCGCGCCGAAGCGTCAGCGAAGGCGGGTGGCTTGTCGAGCCGTAGCAAACTGGAACCAGTCCGCCTTCGCCCTGCGGGCTTCGGCGTAACAGCCTTGCGCAAACTGCGTTTGCGAAGGCTGGCGGAGACGGAGGGATTCGAACCCTCGATACGCCTTGAGAGCGTATAACGGTTTAGCAAACCGCCGCCTTCAGCCACTCGGCCACGTCTCCGACCTGCGGGATATGCCCGATGGTCGTACGCTTATCAAGCAATGCACGCGCCGCAGCAGACGCCGCATAAGCCAAGTCGCTGCGAAGTTCCGCGAAGGACGTGAAACGGCCGCGGCTGCGTTGCGAATCGGGTCTCCGCCGCGCGCCTATTGATTCGGCATCCGGGGCTGCGGATTCGGCTTGGAACCCCCGCCCGCCGCGGTGGCTGCGCTCCGCGAATTATCATCCCGATGGTGTGTTGCGGGGGCTATTATGCCTCCATCGCCTCGCATTTTTCTTCTCTTAACCCTCTGGTAATGTTAACAAAACCTATCCGCTCGCCGGCATGATGAACACCCGGTTTCTGACCCCTGCGGGCTCGTGCCTTTTCAGCAACACCGCTGCAAAAACGGCACGGAAGACCCTGTGCGCAACGCCTTCGTCGTTGCGCGTCAAGCCGCCTCGTCTAAGGTGACCAAGCGACGAAGGGGGGCATCCCCGGGTCGCCCCATTCGGTCTTTACCGGTCGCGAGACAGACGAAGTCGCGAGACAGATAAAAACAGAGTGGTGCGGAGAAGAAGAGGGGTCCTTCCAGGGTGCATTCGCACCCGGAGGAAACGGATCCCTCCCGAAAGCAAACTGGAGGTTCACAATGAAGATGGTGAGAAGTATACTTCTCGGAACGGCGGCTGGTTTT
>CANKHJ010000049.1 GCA_947481635.1 Bradyrhizobiaceae bacterium | reverse complement strand
CTCGGTCGGTTCCAACACCCTCGCCAATCTCCTCTCGATGACGCGCTATGGCGGGGCGGTGGCGGCGTGCGGGCTGGCGGGCGGTATGGATTTGCCGTCGTCGGTCGCGCCTTTCATCCTGCGCGGGGTCGGGTTGCTCGGAATCGATTCCGTGATGTGTCCGTTGCACAAACGCCGCGCCGCATGGAACCGGCTCGAAACCGATCTCGATCGGACCAAATTGGCTGCGATCACGACCGAAATCGGCCTCGACGAGGTGATCGGCGCCGCGGCCAGGATTATCGAAGGCCAAGTGCGCGGCCGCCTCGCGGTCCGGATCGGGTAGTGGAACACGCCCTCAAATAGTTCGCGCCAATCCGCCGCCGCGTTCAGGATTTGGCTACGAAACTCCCGCATAGTGACCCAAATGTCATGGTTAGGGGCCCCTTAAGACGGTAGGCTCCGAGGTCTGTAAGCGTAGCGTGGGGTTTCGTGATGATGTTGCGTCATGCGGCAATGCTGGCCGGCCTGTTGGCCGCGTGGCCGGCAACAGCGGAAACATTGGCGCCGGAAGAGGCGCGGCGTTTCGTGGTCGGCAAGACATTCGCCTTCACCTGTTTCGAAGGCACGCGCGGTGCCGGCAGGGTCCAGTCGGACGGCTCGGTGGCCGGCTCGGTCCAGTTCCAAGGCTCGGGCCCGGTGCGTTACGTGACGCTTCCGGCGGATACCTTGCGCGTCAAATCCGATGCGGTGTGCGGTTCGGTGAAGGGGATGCCCTTCGAACCCTGCTTCAATCTCCAAAAGACCGGCGCCTCAAGTTTCCGCGGTTCGCTCTCGACCTTCGGCATGGGCTTCGCCTATTGCGACTTCACGCGGAAGGGTTCGCCGCGCCCGCTGATGGCCGGCAACCGGCCGACGCGTCTGGAAGCATCCGCGCAGGCATCCGCACAGCCGTCGTCACCGTCCTTCGGCGACTAGCTCCTCGGCGGAAACAGCATGCAGGTCGTGGTAGCGTGGGCATAGAGCTTGCCCGCGGCATCACGCAGATAGGCTTCGGCGGTCGCGATATTGCGGCCACGGTGGATGACCTTGCCCTCCGCCGTCACCGGTCCGGTGTCGCTGGTCAGCGCACGTACCAGGTTCACCTTCAGCTCGATCGTAGTGTAGACCTCGCCCTTGGCGCAGGTGGTCTGCACCGCGCAGCCGAGCGCGGAATCGAGCAGGGTCGCGGCGAAGCCGCCATGCACCACGCCGATCGGATTATAGTGCTTGTACTGGGGCACGCTGCTGAACAGCGCGCGCCCCTTTTCCACTTCGGTCAGCGCGAAGCCGAGCAGATCGGCGATCGGTGGGACCGGATATTTGCCGTCGATCAAGCCCTGGAGGAATGTCAGCCCGTCCTGCGAACGCAATTGTTCTTCGGTTGCGACTCCGACCTCACGCTTGATGTCGCTCATGGTCTAGCCCCTGCCTCCAAATCGCAGTCCCGGCGCCGGCCGTTCCTGCACCACGTCGCGGCGGAAGCGGAACAAAGCCGCGGGCCGTCCGCCGGTCGCCGCCAGCATCTCGCCGGTCGGCTCGACCAGCGCGCCAGCTTCCACCAAGCGGCGGAAATTCTGCTTGTGCAGATGCCGCCCGGCAATCGCCTCGACGTTGCGCTGCAATTCGGTGAGCGTGAATTCGGGCGCCATCATCTCGAAGATCAGCGGCCGGTATTTAAGTTTCGCACGCAGCCGCGCGATTGCGGTGGCGAGGATGCGCCGATGGTCGAAGCGCAGCGGGTCGCCGAGCGCCGGCAGCGACGCGCGCGCCAGCGCGACCTGCCGTCCGTCGCGCCGCGCCTCCTCGACCAGCCCTGCCTCGTAGAGCAACTCGTAGCGATCGAGCACTTTCTCCTCGTCCCAGGGCGCGTTTCCGGCGGTCGCGCCGAAGCAGAGCTGCACACGCTGGCTGCGGCCAAGCGGGCGCAACGGCGTCGCGGGATCGCGCTGCGCGGCCCAGTCGGCGAGCAACGGCAGGATGGTCTTGTCGAGAATGGCCGGACGACCCTCGCGCCAGTCTTCCCACGGAAAGAAACGGTACCACGGCTCGAACCCGGCGCCGGCCGACCGCAACGCCGCCGCATCTTCCGGCGCGCGCGTGAGCGCGAGGTAGCCGATCGAGACCACATGCGGCGCGGTGTCGCCCGGGCGCGGATGCCGGCCGCGGTCGCCGAAGGTATAGAGCTGTTCGACATAGCCGACGCGCAAGCCGGTCTGCGCTTCCACCCAAGAGCGCAGGCCGATCTCGAAGGTGCGATGCGCCAGCGGATCGAACGCGCCGAATGGCAGGCCGAAGCGCGGCTCGTCGCGGCCACCGTCACCGGCCACCAGGATCGCCGGTTCGTCGCCTTCCACCGCGACGATCGCGGCGGTGAGGCCGATCTCGATGGGCGTGAAAATGGGCTCGGGCATGAGGCAGTTGAACCCGGCAGCTATTCCAGGTCCAGCCGGAACGGCTCACCTTGTTCGGCGAACACGCCGCGGCCGATGCCCTCGATTGCCGCGACCATGCGTCCGTCGCGGCCCAGCACACGGTCTGCAATCGCGACCAGCCGCACATTCGGGCTTGCGGTCGGGGACGCCGCGCGCAACGCCTCGGCAATCGTGGTCTCGCTGCGCTGCGGGTTGAGCGCGCAGATCGTCGTGAAAGCGCTGGCGGTCGAGCGGCTGATCCCGGCCCAGCAATGGATCACCATCGGCGCGCTGCGGTCCCAGGTCTGGACGAAGCGGAGCAGGTCCACGACATGCTGGTCGCCCGGCGCAACATGGCCGTCGAGTTCCGCGGCGATGTCGTGCATGCGCAGCCACAGGTGGTTCTCGGCCACGATGCTGGGCGGCCGCACCACATTGGTCTCGTTGCCGAGCAGCGTGACGACATGGCGCGCGCCGGTATCGGCGACGGTCCGGTGCAACAGGGCGAGCGAGCAGACGTGAATCATGCAGGCTGTATAGCGCGATGCGCGGCGCGATGTCAGGGCGTCCGGCGCGGCGCTGAACGTCGCCACGGTCCTGTTATCGATGGTCGGGCTGCTTCAGCGCCTCGTAACGCTCCAGGAATTTCGCCTCCGCCTCTTGGACCGGCCATGGCGTGATGTAGTCGCGCACCAGAAGATGCGCGACGGCCGGGGGCGTGCCGAAGAAACGCGCCGCCTCCCTGGTCTCGAAACCGGCGAGTTTGGTCGCTTCCAGGAAGGCCGCGATGCGGTCGGCGGACTTGGTCAGCGCGGTCAGTTCGTCCGACATCACCGGCGGCAATCCGAAGCGCCGATGGATCGCGGCGAGCAGCCGGTGCTCCACCGCTTTATAGGCGTCGCCGATCGCCACCTTGAACGGCGAGATCATGTCGCCGATCACGTATTCCGGCGCGTCATGCAGCAGCACGCCGAGGCGGCCGGCGCGATCCAGCCGCGGCGTGAGCTTGCACGCGACGGCTTCGACCAGCAGCGAATGCTGCGCGACCGAAAAGATGTTCGCGCCATCGGTCTGGCCGTTCCATCGCGCTACGCGCGCGAGGCCATGCGCGATGTCCTCGATCTCGATATCGAGCGGGGAGGGATCGAGCAGATCGAGCCGGCGGCCGGACAACATGCGCTGCCACGCGCGCGGCGCGAGCGTCGTGGACTTCTTCGCTGGAATTGTAGGTTGCCGCGCCACGGGCTGCTCAGCGGCGGCGCGCGAGCTTGTTGCACGCCGCGTGACGGTGACAGGTGACGACGTGATCGTTGACCATACCGACCGCCTGCATGAACGCGTAGACGATGGTCGGCCCGACGAATTTGAATCCGCGCGACGCCAGTTCCTTCGACATCGCCTTCGAGGCCGGCGACTCGGTCGCGATCTTCGTTTTGACCGCATTGTCCTGCGGCCTGCCGTCGACGAAATCCCACAGCAGCGCCGAGAAGCCGGGGCCCTTCTCCATCACCTCGAGCCAGGCCTTTGCCGAATTCACCGTGCCCTCGATCTTCATGCGGTTGCGCACGATGCCGGCATCGAGCATCAGCTTCTCGACCTTACGCGGGGTGTAGCGCGCGATCTTCCGCGGCTCGAAGCCGTCGAAGGCTTTGCGGAAATTGTCGCGCTTGCGCAGGATCGTGATCCAGGAAAGCCCAGCCTGGAATCCGTCCAGGATCAGCTTTTCGAACAGCGCGCGGTCGTCATATTCGGGCACGCCCCATTCGGTATCGTGATAGGCGACATAGAGCGGGTCGTCTTTCGGCCAGGCGCAGCGCACCAGGCCATCCGCGTGCTCGATTGGCGTGCTCATTCTGCGGCCTTGCTGTCTCCGGGGAATGCGAAGCGCGCCCATGCGGGTTTGGCCGGCCGGAGCGTGAGGCCGCCCGCGGTAATGGTCTCGCCCTGCGCCAGCGCGTCGGCGAGCTTGTCGAGCCGGATGGTCGCGAGCACGCGGCCATTCCCTGACGAGCCGATGGTGCCGATGCTGCGTTCGCCGGCCAGCACCGGCACGCCGTCGTCCGGGGCCGGGCCGTCATAGGTCAGGGGAATGACGCGGGTGCGCGCGGTCGAGCGATGCTCCATGCGCGACACCACCTCCTGGCCGATAAAGCAGCCCTTGTTGAAATCGACCCCGGCCAACTGGTCCATGTCGGTCTCATGCGGGAAGGCGTTGCCATACATGAAATCCATGCCGCCGCGCGGGACGCCAAGCGCGATGCGGTACGCATCGTAATCCGCCTCGGTGGCAAGCGTCGCGCCGAGATCGGCCGCCGCCTGGGCAATCGCCGATGGCGGCAGGATCGCGCGTAGGCCAAGCTCCGGCAGCCGCGGGTCGGGATAGCACAGGCCATACTCGGTCCCGTTCGCGGCGCCGTTCCAGGCAGCCATAACGCTGAGGCTCTCCGACAGGTCTTCCACCGTCACCTTGGCTCGCAGTCTGTAGAAATTGAGCTTCTGAACCAGCGTGCCGGCAAGCGCGCGCGGCACGTCGAGATAGAAGCCGCCGCCATCGTCGGCGCTGGCTTCGGCCACGATGAAATCGACGATGATCTTGCCCTGGGGCGTCAGCAGCGCGGCAAAGCGCGCATGGCCGGGCGCCACCTGGCTGACATCGCTGGTCACGAGGCCGTCGAGGAAGGTCCGGGCGGCGTCGCCGGCGACCTTGACCACGCCCCGCTCGGGCAGGAGGGCGGCTTGGGCTGTTGTCATCACAGGGTCTTGCCAGATGTTGCCGCGAAACGTAAGGCGCTAGGGGAATATTGGATCAAGTTGAAACAGCGTCTCAAGAACGCGTGTGGAGAGGGCATGGCTCCTATTTATGATCTGATCCTCAAGGGCGCCACCGTCGTCAATCACGACGGCGCGGTGGAACGCGATATCGGCGTCACCGGCGGCCGTATCGCCGAACTGGGGGACCTGTCGCAGGCCTCGGCCGCCGAGGTGGTCGCGTGCCGCGGCCTGCATATTCTCCCCGGCGTGATCGATACCCAGGTGCATTTCCGCGAGCCGGGAATGACCCACAAGGAAGATCTCGAAAGCGGATCGCGCAGCGCCGTGATGGGCGGCGTCACCGCGGTGTTCGAGATGCCGAACACCAATCCGCTCACCATCACCGCGGAGGCGATGGCGTCCAAAGTTGCCGCCGGCCATCACCGCATGCATTGCGACTTCGCCTTCTTCATCGGCGGCACGCGCGAGAATGCGCAGTCTCTGCCCGAGCTCGAGCGTCTGCCGGGCTGCGCCGGTGTGAAGGTGTTCATGGGCTCATCCACCGGCTCGCTGCTGGTGGAGGATGACGAAGGCCTCGACTCGATCCTCAAGGTGATCCGGCGGCGTGCGTCGTTTCACTCCGAAGACGAATACCGGCTCAACGAACGCAAGGATCTGCGCATCCCGGGCGACCCGCGCTCCCATCCGGTGTGGCGGGACGAGGTCACCGCTTTGCGCTCGACCGAGCGTCTGGTCCGGAGCGCACGCAAATACGGCGCGCGCGTCCATGTGCTGCACATCACCACCGCGCAGGAGATGGACTTTCTCAAGGAGCACAAGGATGTCGCCTCGGTCGAGGTGACGCCGCATCATCTCACGCTGTTCGCGCCCGACTGCTACGAGCGGCTCGGCACGCTCGCGCAGATGAATCCGCCGGTGCGCGACGCCGTGCACAAGGCTGGAATCTGGCGCGGCGTGGAACAGGGCATCGTCGACGTGCTCGGTTCCGACCATGCGCCGCATACGCTCGAGGAAAAGGCGAAGGAGTACCCCGCGAGCCCCTCCGGCATGACCGGGGTGCAGACGCTGGTGCCGCTGATGCTCGATCATGTGAATGCCGGCCGGCTGTCGCTGGCGCGCTTTGTCGACCTGAGCAGCGCCGGGCCGGCGCGGCTGTTCGGCATCGCCCGCAAGGGCCGGATCGCGGTGGGCTATGACGCGGACCTGACGATTGTCGACCTCAAGCGGCGCGAGACGATCCGGAACGACTGGGTCGCCTCGCGGGCGGGCTGGACGCCCTATGACGGGGTCGCGGTCACCGGCTGGCCGGTCGGGACCGTCCTGCGCGGCCGGCGCGTGATGTGGAACGGGGAACTCGTGACGCCCGGGCAGGGCGAGGCGGTTCGGTTCATGGAAACCCTCGGGGCCTGCTAGGCATTGATATACCAACGTCCCCGAATCGGCATAAATCACAGCAAGTCTGTGGTTTAAGTCGGCTGGCTTCTTCGCGGGCAGCAACGCATGACAGACATCGTCTCGCTTCGCACCTTGTTCGTCTCCGATTCACAGTCGGAGGCCGATCTCCTGCGCCAGGGCGCCGGCCGGACGTCGTTGCCGGTGGACTTCACACACGTCAGCCAGGCCACCAAGGCGATCTCGCAGATCGGAATGGGCGAGACCGATCTGGTGCTGATCGACGAGGCCGTGGCGCCAGCGTCCCGAACCGCCATCGTGCAAGCCGCCAAAGCCTCGAAGCGGCCGCCGGTGACGCTGGTCCTGGTGGAGAACCCGGCGAACGCGCCTGACATGACGGATGCCGTTCCCGACGGGCTGGTCATCAAGCCGACGTCGGCCGACGTCGCCACCCAGGCGCTCGCGCGCTGTTCGCGGCTTCGGATTCCGAGCCGCGTGCTGGTGGTGGATGATTCATCGACGATGCGCGGCATCGTTCGCAAGATCCTGTCGGGAAGCCGTTTTCCGCTCGACGTTGCGGAGGCGGCGGAAGGCTTTGCGGCGCTGCGCGAGATCGGCACCGGCAACATCGATTTCGTGATGCTCGACTACAACATGCCCGGCCTCAACGGCATCGAGACGCTGTCCGAGATCAAGCGGCTCAACCCGCGCGTCGAAGTGGTGATGATCACGGCAACGCCGGACGAAGACATCGCACAGAAGGCGCGCGCGGCGGGCGCTGCCGCCTTCCTCAAGAAGCCGTTCTATCCGGCTGACATCGATACCGTGCTGCTGCGCATGTGCGGCGTGCGGCCGTTCGCGCGCTGAGATTACTGCCGAGACAGGTCGATCGAGAATTCGCCGTTCCGGATGCGCGCGGCGAGGCCTTCCGCGAATTGCGCGGTGGCGTCTTCGCCATAGGTCGTCACCAGCTCGACGAAGGGCGAGAACAGGCAGGCCTGCGCCAGGCAATCCCCGTCGATGCCTTCGAGCATCGCATGCGACCAGGCTTCGTGGACATGGCCGAGCGCGGCGCGTTTTTCGTCGCGCACTGACATCTGTTCCTGGGCCGTCGACAACGTGCTCATGCTTTTTCCGTTACGAGTCGCACTCGAAGGCTCGCGCGTTTCGAGTGCCGGTCTGGATTTCTTAGCATGGGGTTTTGGCGGGGGCAGGGCAGTTCTTGAGGAAGGGTTAATCTGCACAGGTCAATTCGCGTAGCGGGCGGTCACGTCGCGGGCGATCTTGGCGCCCTCGTCGAGATACTTCCGGATCGCGAATTCGGCCGCCGGCGTGCAGGTGCGGTGGGTCTGCTGGAAGCCGCGATAGCCCCGGTTGAAGCTCGCCACGATCCGCGCCCGGCGCTCGCCGGCGGGGACTTCGGCGTCGATCAGTGCCTGCATTTCATTGCGCCATTTCTGACCCTCCGAAAACTTGCAGATATCGCGCAGGTAATGCAGCGAACCGAGGATTTCGGCGAGGCGGATCAGGTCGGCGTCAAACGGCGCGGCTGGCTGCGCCTCGGCCGGCGTCGCCACTGCCAGTGCTATCGCGAAAATCAGGCCCTTGAGCATGGCGCCAGATATGCCTTCCGCTCGGGGCCGGAGCAAGGCGGACCCGGGGACAGAGTTTATGCGGCAGGGTTTATCCAGCCTTGGTGAATGCCGCGGTGATGATCTCGCTCAGCCCCTCGGTGGTTTCCAGCCCCTCGATTTCGTCCGGATAGAGCCAGCGGGCATCCGCCAATTCCTCGTTCAGGGTGATTTTCGGATCCCCATCGGTGCCGTCGAGCAGGCGCGCGGCAAAGGCGATGACCACGAAATGACGCTCCAGCCGGTCGGTCTTGTCGCGCTGGATGATATCGCGGCTGCCGGCAATGCCGATCGGTGCGATCCGCAGCGCGGTTTCTTCCAGGACCTCGCGCCGCAGCGCCTCGTTCAGCGTTTCGCCGGCCTCCACCACCCCGCCGGGCAGCGTGAACAGGCCATGCATCGGCGCGCGGGCCCGGCGCACCAGCAGCACCCGCCCGCGATGGATGATGGCGGCGCTCACCGCCAGGAAAGGGCGGTCTGGATAAGCGCGGTTGGTGGTTGCGTCGCTCATGATTCGGCCAGCAAGAGTAAGGGCATGTGCGGACGATTTGCCATCACCTCGACGCCGGACGCAATCCGGCGGCTGTTCGGATATCCGGAGCAGCCGAACTTCCCGCCGCGCCACAACATCGCGCCGACGCAACCGGTGCCGATCGTGCGGCTGTGGGAAGGCAAGCGCCAGTTCGCGCTGGTGCGCTGGGGGCTGATGCCGTCCTGGGTCAAGGACCCGCGCAACTTCGCGCAATTGCATAATGCGCGTACCGACTCCGTGCTCGACAAGCCGGCCTTCCGCAACGCGATGAAATACCGGCGCTGCCTGTTCATCGCAGATGGTTTCTATGAATGGCCGCCGGGCACGGACGGGCGCATCAAGCCGCATTTCGTGCGGCTGACGTCGGGTGCTCCGATGGCCTTTGCCGGCCTGTGGGAGTCCTGGATCGGGCCGAATGGCGAGGAATTCGAAAGCGCCGCGATCATCACCACCGAGGCGAACCGCACGCTGGCGCCTGTGCATCATCGCATGCCTGTGATCGTGCCGCCCGCGGCGTTCGACTTCTGGCTCGACTGCCGCAACGTCGATGCGCAGATGGCGACCGCGTTGCTGGCGCCGGCGCCTGACGATGCCGTGGAAATCTACCCGGTCTCGCCCGCGGTCAATCGCACAGTGAATGACAGCGCCGAATTGATGTTGCCCTATGACGCATCGACCCAGCCCGCGCCGCCGCCGCCCGCGTCGCGGAAGAAAGTTTTGAAAGAGTCGAGGCTCGACGACGGCCAGGCGTCGTTATTTTAACTCACGTTATTCTGGCGGGCGTGCCTTGATGAAATCGACGAAGGCCCGCAACGGCGCGGGCACCAGGCGCCGTCCGGGATAATAGAGGAACGGCCCCGAGAAAGATTGCCACCACGGCGCGAGAACCGGTTCGAGCGCGCCGCTCTCGAAATGTGGACGCAGCCATTCCTCGAACAGCGAGACGATGCCGGTCCCGGCGATCGCGGACTCCACCGCGAGATCGAAGGCCCCGCCGATCCCAACGATCAGTGGTCCCGTCACGTCAACCTGCACCACCTCGCCGTCGCGTTCGAACTCCCATGCCGGCGTCATCATGCCGCTCGGAAAGCGGCCGCGAAGACAGGAATGGCCGAGCAGATCGCGCGGGTGTTCGGGCCGGCCATGGCGATCGAGATAGGCGGCAGCAGCAGCCGTCGCGAAGCGCTGGACGCGCGGCCCGATCGGCACCGCGATCATGTCCTGTTCCAGCCGCTCGGAGTAACGGATGCCGGCGTCGCATCCAGCCGCCAATACGTCGACGAAGATCTCCTCGGCGATCACCTCCAGCCGGATGCCTGGATAGGCAGCGAGGAATGCTGGAACGATGCGCGGCAGCACCAGCCGCGCCGCGCTGACCGGGACATTCAGGCGCAGCGAGCCGGCCGGTTGGTCGCGAAAGCCGTTCACCACGTCGAGCGCGGATTCCACCTCGTTCAGTGCCGGCCCGAGCCGCCCCAGCAGGCCAAGGCCTGCTTCGGTCAGCACGACGCTGCGTGTGGTCCGGTTGAGCAGCCTGACGCCGAGTTGCGCCTCAAGGCGGCGCACCGCCTCGCTGAGCCCTGACGCGCTGCCGCCGCCAGCGCGCGCGCCGTCGCGGAAGCCGCCGGCACGCGCCACCGCGACGAAAGCGTTCAGGTCACCCAGGTCGGCTTTCATTGTTCATTTTCTCGTACAACCTGTATGGATTGTACTGGATTATCGGCAGGGTGGATACGGCCTATCTCCGCATTCTCTTGAAGGGAGACAGACCATGTCCAACATCGACCCATCCGGCACCTTCACCCTCGGCGATCGCAAGGTGAGGCGGCTCGGCTACGGCGCGATGCAGCTTGCGGGTCCCGGCGTGTTCGGCCCGCCCAAGGACCGTGACGCGGCGCTCGCCGTGCTGCGTGAGGCCGTCGCACACGGCGTGAACCACATCGACACCAGCGACTTCTATGGCCCGCACGTCACCAATCAGGTGATCCGCGAGGCGCTCGCGCCCTATCCGGACGATCTCGTCATCGTCACCAAGATCGGCGCCCGGCGCGGCAAGGATGGATCGTGGCTCCCGGCATTCTCGCCCAAGGAACTGACTCAGGGCGTGCATGACAATCTGCGCAATCTCGGGCGCGACGTGCTGGAGGTGGTCAACCTTCGGATCATGTTCGACATGCATGGCCCCGCCGAAGGTTCGATCGAGGCATGGCTCACCGTCCTGGCCGATCTCCAGCGGCAGGGACTTGTGCGTCATATCGGGCTGAGCAACGCCACCGCGACGCAGATCGCGGAAGGACGCCGCATCAGCAAGATCGTCTGCGTGCAGAACCAATACAACCTGGCGCATCGCGGTGACGACGCCCTGATCGACGCTCTCGCCCGCGACGGCATCCCCTATGTGCCGTTCTTTCCGCTCGGTGGGTTCAGCCCGTTGCAGTCGTCGATCCTGTCCGACGTCGCGACACGACTCGATGCCACGCCGATGCAGGTCGCGCTCGCCTGGCTGCTGCGTCGCGCGCCGAACATCCTGCTGATCCCCGGCACATCATCGCTCGCGCATCTGAGGGAGAACCTCGCGGCGGCGAAGTTGGATCTGCCGAAGGATACGATGACTGCGCTGGACGGCATCGCGCCGAACGTCCGCGCTGCGTAGAGACGCTGTCGCGTTGATGCTCCGGCGCCGACGCACACTCCGCTCATTCCCGCTTCCGCGGGGATGAGCGGAGGTTCACGTCACACCTTCGCCGGCCACGGCGTCACCGGCGGCACCTTGTCGGTCGGGGCCGGCATGTCGACGGTCTTGAAGTCGGCCGGGCTGACGATCTCCAGGTATTCCATGTCCGGCGAATAATCGAACAGGTAATGCACGATGCCGGGGCGCTGATTGACGCAGTCGCCGGCTTCGACCAGCGTGACCTTGTCCTCATACATGAACTTGGCCCAGCCCTTCATCATCAGCACGATCTGGAAATTGCATTCGTGCTTGTGCCAGCCGGTCCCGTCGGTGGGCGGCTGGTTGGCGCGCACCAGATGCGCGATCACCTGGCCGCTGGTCGCGGCGGCAATGCCGAGATCGCGGTAGAGGAAGAAATCGCGCAATCCTCCAGACTCGAACTTGGTATCGCTTTCCTTCACATGCGAGAACTTGTTGACGACGGCGAGGGTGTTCATCTCGACCTCCAAAGTCGCGCTATCCGCTGCGCCCATCGTCTCATGCGAAATCCGCGCCAGTGTGACGGGCGGATCAAGCTGCTCCCGAAGCACGCAGTCGCGAGCACGAGCTGTCTGAAATTTCGACAATCGCCTATGTCGGCGGCAAAAATGCCGTGGCTTTCGCCGGGGCCGATTGAAATTGCGGCAAAGGCGGAATGGGACACCTCGGTGAAATGCCTTTCCTCGCGTCAGGCGCGCCTAGAATTCGACCTCAAGCTCCTCGATGTCTTCCGGTTCAAGCTTGGCGGCGGCGATCCATTGCTTCATTTCCGGCATCGCCATGATGACGTCGGAGTATTCCGCCAGCCGCTTGGGAAGGGCCACGTCGTAGGTCCTGAACCGGGTCACGACCGGCGCATACATGGCGTCCGCCATGCTGCGCTCGCCGAACAGGAACGGGCCTTTCGAGGCGTCGAGGCATTCGGTCCAGAGCGTGGTGATGCGGTCGATGTCCGATTGCGCGCGCGACCAGATCTTGAAGCCCGGGAAATGGCCTTTGAGATTGACCGGCAGCGATGAGCGCAGCGCGGTGAATCCGGAGTGGATTTCGCCTGAGATCGAGCGGCAGCGGGCCCGCAGCACGCGGTCATGCGGCAGCAGACCGGCTTTCGGCTTGATCTCGTTGAGATACTCGGCGATCGCCAGGGTATCCCAGACGGTGACGCCATCATGCCGCAGGCAGGGCACCAGGATCGACGACGACAGCAGCAGGATTTCCGCCCGCGCCGCCGGGTCGTCCGGCGAGATCGTCTGCTCCTCGAAGTCGAGGCCGGAGAATTTCGTCAGCAGCCACCCGCGCAGCGACCATGAAGAGTAATTCTTGCTGGTGATCGTCAATACCGCCTTGGCCATCTTGCCCTCGCTGCTCCGCCCATTGTTTAGGCCCTGGTGGCTGAGAGAGCAGCAAGCGACATGCCAATTCGGCAAGCCTCCTGAAACTCTGCCTCCCTCGAAACTGCTGGCGTCGATATTGCATAGCGGTGGGGCAGGGGTGTCCACATGATGATGTACCAGGCCTTTCAGAACTACACCGACCTGACGACCCCCTGGCGCAGCAGCGCGGCGGTCACCTTGTCGTTGCTGAATCAGCTGCCATTGGGGGTGTCGGCCAAGCTGTGGCGCAGGCTCGGCGCGGCGCTCGAACTGATGTCGCGCTCGTCGCTGACCTTCAAACGGCCGGCTTACGGCATACGCCCGATCCTGGTCGGAAATCGCGAGCTGGAGGTGACCGAGGAGGTGGTCTACGCGACGCCGTTCGGGTCGCTGCTGCGCTTCAAGACCGAGGTCGCGGACGGACGGCCGAAGCTGCTGCTGGCGGCGCCGATGTCGGGGCATTTCGCGACGCTGCTGCGCGGCACGGTGCAGACCTTGCTGGCCGACCACGACGTCTACATCACCGACTGGCACAACGCGCGCGACATCCCGCTGAACGAGGGGCGCTTTGGGCTGGACGACTTCACCGAACACCTGATCGACTTCCTCGACGTGCTCGGTCCCAAGTCGCATCTGGTCGCGATCTGCCAGCCTTCGGTCTCCGCGCTCGCCGCCGCCGCGATCATGTCGGAAGACGATCATCCGGCGCGGCCGGCCAGTCTCACATTGATGGCGGGGCCGATCGACACGCGCATCCAGCCGACCAAGGTCAATGAATTCGCGACCACGCGCCCGTTGAAGTGGTTCGAGGACAACCTGATCCAGCGCGTGCCGCTGCAATGCGCCGGCGCGCTGCGGCTGGTCTATCCGGGCTTCATGCAGCTATTGGGCTTTGTCAGCATGAACCTCGAACGGCATGTGAAATCCCATGTCGAACTGGCCGATCACATCGCGAAGGGCGACGAAGAGAAGGCGGCCGTGATCCGCACCTTTTACGACGAGTATTTCGCGGTGATGGACCTGCCGGCGGACTTCTTCATCGAGACGGTCCGCGACGTGTTCCAGGAGCATCGCCTGCCGCAGGGCAAGCTCACCTACAAAGGCCGCATGGTCGATCCGGCCAAGGTCGGACGGATGGGCCTGATGACGGTCGAGGGCGAGCGCGACGATATCTGTTCGATCGGGCAGACCGTGGCGGCGCAGGAACTTTGCACCAGCGTGCGCGCCTACCGCAAGGTGCACCATCTGCAGGGCGGCGTCGGCCATTATGGCGTGTTCAGCGGGCGGCGCTGGAACAACGAAATTTATCCGCTGCTGCGCGATTTTATTCACGTCAATTCTTGACGGATGGCCCATTGCGGACGATGACGGCCTTCGTGATCGACGGGGCATGGCTTTGGGAGACATCATGTTGAAGGGCAAGGCGGCACTGGTGACGGGCTCGACCAGCGGGATCGGTCTCGGCATCGCGCGGGCATTCGCGGCGCAAGGCGCCAATATCATCCTCAACGGCTTCGGCGACGCCGCGCAGATCGAGGCGCTGCGCTCTGCGCTGGCGAGCGAGATGAAGGTCGAGGTGAGCTATTCCAGCGCCGATATGCGCAACCCGGCAGCGATCGAGGAGATGATCTCCGGCGCCGTCGCGCGCTTCGGCGCGGTCGACGTGCTGGTGAACAACGCCGGCATCCAGCATGTCGCGCCGGTGGATGAATTTCCGATCGACAAATGGGACGCGATCATCGGCATCAACCTCTCGTCGTCGTTTCACACCATCCGCGCCGCGCTGCCGGCGATGAAGGCGAAGAAGTGGGGCCGCATCATCAACATCGCTTCGGCGCATGCGCTGGTCGCCTCGCCGTTCAAGTCGGCCTATGTCGCGGCCAAGCATGGCGTCGCCGGACTGACCAAGGCGGTCGCGCTTGAGGTCGCGGAGCAGGGGATAACGGTCAACGCGATCTGCCCGGGCTATGTACTGACGCCGCTGGTGCAGAACCAGATCCCCGACACGGCAAGAGCGCGCGGCATCACCGAAGCGGAAGTCGTGAAGAACGTGCTGCTCGCCGCGCAGCCGACCAAGCAATTCGTGACGGTGGAGCAGGTCGCCGCGCTGGCGGTGTTTCTTACGGGTGACGCGGCTGCGTCAATTACCGGCGCGGTGATGCCGATCGACGGCGGCTGGACCGCGCATTAGCTCTGGAGTCATTCCGGGGCGTTCCGTAGGAGCGAACCCGGAATCCAGACGCGGCGGCAGTCGTTAAGCTGGACCTTTTGTGGTTCTGGATTCCGGGTTCGCGCTGGCGCGCGCCCCGGAAGGACGGCATCAGAAAAACGCCAGCGTCCGGATCTCGATGCTCTCGCGCGGTCGCGCATTCGGCGGCGAGGTCGGATCGTCGAAGGCGCTATGCGCGGTCCAGCGCGCGCGGCCGTCTTTCAGCGAGTCATAGACCTTGAACACCAGCGCCTCGTCGCGCCGCATCCGCGGGAACCAATACCAGTGGTGCCCGGGATTGTAGGTGATCGAATAGGTCTGCCCGACGCGGTTCGGATAGCGCCGCTCCGTAATCACGAAATCCTGCGGCGAGACGCTGGGCGCATCGCAGATCGCAAGCGGGAAGCTCTCCACCGGATGGCGGATCGGCCGCCACACCTGGATGATGGCGAAGCGCCGCTTCAATAATTCCTCGGCTTCGTCGGGCAGGATCTCGCGCACTCGCTGGGGGCCGGACCATTCAGTGTAGTCGTTGTGCACGCGCCGCACCGCCTCGCGGATCTTGCGCTTCTCGCGATCGTCGTCGTCGGAGGTACGCAGCGTATGATCGAACACCACCACGCGCGATGCGCCGCTCTCGGCTTTGATCAGCGCTTCCATCTCGGGGTAATAGACGCGCTGCAATTCGTCCGGGTCGAAGAAGTCGACCATCTTGGTCGGGTGATCGACGAAATGGAATCCGTTGCGTTCGAGATCGAAACGGTCCCGTTCCAGCCGGCCGTTATGGATCGTCACATTGTGCGGATCCTGCTGGCTGTTCGACTGGATCACGGTGGAGCCGGGGCCGCCGGTGAAGGTGTAGGGCGTCTCGCCGGTGTTGAGCAGATAATTCACCGACGCCTCGATGGCGTCCGGGGTGGTGTCGGCTTGCGCAAGCTGGGACATCGGCATTCCTTCCGTCAGCGCCGGCCAATGCGGCTCCACAACGAGGTCACGATCGCGATCAAAAGCAGGCCGAGAAACACCAGCCCGAAGCCGTGGAACTCGCCGCGCATGATATCAGCGATGTCCTTGTAGACCATCAGGCCGACGTCCTGCAGCATGGCGCGCGCATTCCTTAGAGCTTTGCTTAAAGAACCTTGCCCGGATTGAGGATGCCGTTTGGATCGAGCGTGCGCTTCAGCGTGCGCATCAGGTCATAGGCGACCGGGTCCTTCACCATCGGCAGCTTTTCGCGCTTCTGCACGCCGATGCCATGCTCGGCCGAGATCGAGCCGCCGAGCCGCAGCACCACCTCGTAAACCGCCTCGTTGACGTCGTGATACCGCGCCATGAAGGCCGCCTTGTCGGCGCCCTTCGGTTGCGAGATGTTGTAGTGGATGTTGCCGTCGCCGAGATGGCCGAACGGCGTCGGCCGCGCGCCCGGCAGCACGCGGATCACCGCCTCGCCCGCCTCGTGCAGGAATTGCGGCACCGCCGCGACCGGCACCGAGACATCGTGCTTGATCGAGCCGCCCTCGACCTTTTGCGCGTCGGCGAACAACTCGCGGATGCGCCAGAAATTCTTCGCCTGGTCGACGCTGTCAGCGATCGCCGCGTCGAGCACCAACCCGCGCTCCAGTCCTTCGGCGAGGAAGCCCTCCATCACGTCGCGCAATCCGCTGCGCGACTGCGACGACATCTCGATCAGCACATACCATTCGTGACGTTCCGCCATCGGATCGCGGCAGCCATGCATGTGGGTCAGCACCATATCGATGCCGATGCGCTTCATGATCTCGAAGCTGGTTACGCCGCCGCCGGAATGCTCGGTGGCGAGGCCGAGCAGGTCGAGCGCCGCCTCCGGCGAGGCGACCGCGATATAGGCGGTCTCGACCGAGCGCGGACGCGGCATCAGCCGCAGCACCGCAGCGGTGATGATGCCGAGCGTGCCTTCCGCGCCGATGAACAGGTTCTTGAGGTCGTAGCCGGTGTTGTCTTTCTTGAGCTTGTTGAGGTTGTTCAGCACGCGGCCATCGGCCAGCACCACTTCCAGCCCGAGCGCCTGGTTGCGCGCGATGCCGTAAGCCAAAGCCTGGGTGCCGCCGGCATTGGTCGAGAGGTTGCCGCCGATGGTGCAGCTTCCTTCCGAGGGCAGCAGCAGCGGATAGAGCCGATCGACCGCTTCCGCGGCGGCGCGCGCCTTGGCGAGCGTTAGGCCGGACTCGGCGGTCATGGTGTTCGAGGTGGGATCGATCTCGCGCACCCGGTCCATGCGGTTGAGCGAGAGCACGACCTCGCCATGATGCGGCGTCTGTCCGCCGACCAGGCCGGTATTGCCGCCCTGCGGTACGATCGCGGTGCGTGTCTCGTTGGCGAGCTTGACGATCTCCGCCACCTCGGCGGTCGAGCCAGGCCGCAGCACTACGGCGGAATGCGCCGGATACATGTCGCGCTGCTCGATCAGATAGGGTGCCTGCGCCGCCTTGTCGGTGATCGCGTTCTTCTCGCCGACAATCTTGCTGAAGCGCGCGATCAGGTCGGGCGCGACGAAGTGGGACGGCTTCTCGGCGATGTTCATGGACTCAAGGCCTTCCGGCGACGTGTTCGAGAGCGACTATAGCCCGTTCGTGCGCGGCGCGGCAGCCCGGCGCAGGCGGTCATTGATGGCCTCGCCGAGCCCGTCATTCGGCACCGGCATCACGGCGATCGCGGTCGCGCCCGCCGCGTCGAGCGCGCGCAGGTGCGAGAACAGGTTGGCGGCGGCCTCGATCAGATTGGCGGCCTCCGAGAGGTTCCGCGTCGCGCCGGCGTTTCCGGGCAGTGGCGGTCCAAAGGCCAGCAACGCCTCTCCCGGCCGCAGATCGCGTGCGTCGAGCCGCAGCCGCGCCCGCGGTGCGTAATGCGAGGCGAGCATGCCGGGCGCCAGAGGAGCGTCCTCGGCATCAATTTGAGCTTCCGCGAGCGGATGGCCAAGCAAGCGCTCGATCGCGTCGCGCGGCAGGCCGCCGGGCCGCAGCAAAGCGGGCCTTTCCAGGCAGGCGACGATGGTGGATTCCACACCCACCGGGGTCGCGCCGCCGTCGACGATCAGGTCGATGCGGCCGCGCAGGTCGCCGAGCACATGCTGCGCGGTGGTCGGCGAGACATGCCCGGAGCGGTTCGCGGATGGCGCGACGATCGGCTTGCCGAAGGCGGAGAGGATGTTTCGCGCGACATCGTGGTCGGGAACACGCACCGCGATGCTGTCGAGCCCGGCCAGCGCCAGGTCGGCCACATCGCAACTTTGCGCCTTCGGCAGCACCAGCGTCAGCGGCCCCGGCCAGAACGCCTGCGCCAGCCGCAGTGCTGCCGCGCTGAAGCGGGCGAGCCGCTGCGCCGCCGCGAGATCCGGCACATGCGCGATCAGCGGATTGAAGGCCGGGCGGCCCTTGGCCTGATAGAGCCGCGCGACCGCGACGCCGTCGGTGGCATCGGCGCCGAGGCCATAAACCGTCTCGGTCGGGAAGGCGACCAGACCGCCGGCCGCGAGGCAACGCGCCGCCTCACGCGCCGTATCCTCGCTCGCTGCGATCACGCGGGTTGTGGGCGCGGCGGTCATGGGGTGTCGAGGGCCGTCATCGCGCCTCTATATCAGGGAAATCCGCCAACGGCGCACCCTCGAAAGGGCGCGCTTGCAGCCCCGGGGGGTGGCGGTTATAAGACCGCTCCTTTTGTCGGAGTGTGGCTCAGCCTGGTAGAGCACCTCGTTCGGGACGAGGGGGTCGCAGGTTCAAATCCTGCCACTCCGACCAAAGATTTCAACGGGTTACCCGCCCCGTTTCCCTCGACGAGAATACCGCCTACGCGACCGCCAGCGGCTCCAATCCGAACCGTGCGCGCGCCAGGCGGCATTCGTCATCGCCGGGCACGCAGGTCCGGCAGACTTCCGGCCGGACTGCGTAGACCCCGCAGGACGTTCCGACGCCGACAATGCCCTGCAGGGCGGAGCAGCGATCGCCATCGCAGCGCATTCCGGATTGCCGCTCGTTGACGAACTTCGGCGCAATACGTTCGATCGCGGCATCATCCTCGATGCTAAACCGCGGCCACTCGGACGAATACGAGCAGCATGCGCCACAAGCCTGACAATCTGCGTCCACCAGTTCAATCATGCCCCAGATGTATGCTAATGGCGCCGAGGAGCAAGGCACTCAGGACGGCGGCCATCCTATGCCATTGTTCGAAGCCTAGCGCTTCGCGAACAGCCGCTGATCGAGGAACGGCGTCAGCAGCGCCTCGACGCTGTCGCGCTCAACGCCCTGGGTCGTGAACATCAGCCTTGAGCGCCGGTCGTTGGACGGCCAGCGGGCGAGGCGGCGCGGGTGTGCGAAGACGTGATGCACGCCGCTCACGAATAGCGGCGCCTCTTCGCCATCGATCGCCAGCAGGCCCTTGAAGCGCAGCAGGTCCGGCCCACGCAGCTTGGCGAGGGTTTCGAGAAACAACTCGGCGCCGCCGCGCGGAAACGGTGTCTCGGGCGAGAGCGTGAAGGCGCGGACATCGCCTTCGGCGTCGCCATCCTCCTGCCAGTCGGGCGCGACGTCGTCGGTGCCATGTTCGATCAACAACGCAGGATCGACTGACGCCCGGTGATACATCTGCGCCGTCGGGTTGAGCCGGCGCAGCATCGCCTCGTCATGCGCATTGCCGGTCAGCACCAGCGTATCGGCGAGCGCGATCCGTTTTCGCGCGGCGGCATCGGTCGCGTCATCGACCAGCACGACCACGCGCGCCAGACGGAATTGGCGCGACAGGTCGACGTCGACGATCAGTGTCTGGATCACCGAGGCGGGATCGGCACGGCCTTCGATCAGCACGCGGTCGAAATCGGGGATCAGGCCGGCGCGGCGTTTGCGTGCGAGGTCGGCCAGCGTGTCCTGCAGGTCGGTGCGAATGGTGCAGCAGATGCAGCCGCTGAACGACGCGGTGGTCTCGTCCGCTCCGTCGATAACGACGCCTGGCCCCTGCGCCGCGAGCGCGCGCAGCAGCGTGGATTTTCCGCTGCCGGGCGGGCCGGTGACCAGGATGACCGGCGTCGCACTCACGGCCTCAACTCCGCAGGTTCATTTCGAGGATGTAGAGGCCGCCGACATGACGGTCCACCGTGTAAACCAGGCCATGCTCGTCGACGAACACGTCGTTGAGCTGGATCGCGCCGACCGGGGACAGTGTCGGCGCCGCGGGCACGTAGTAGGCGATCTCCTCGGGCCGGTATGGATCGGAGAGGTCATAGGCGCGCACGCCGCCGTTGAAGAAGGTGCCGATGACGACGTTGTTGGAGCGGAAGGAATAAGGAGAGGGCTGGTTCTCGTGCAGGTTATGCGCCCCGAAGCGTCCGCCGCGTTTGGCGAAAATATCCTTCGGCGGCAGCGGCAGCGTCGAGATAGGCAGCGGCGCGGACTCGACGCGATGGTCGAGCACCCAGGCGAGCTTCGGCCAGTCCTCGGCGTTTGGCTTGATGCTCTCGTCGGTGACGATCAGCAGGTCGCGGCCGAACAGCGGCAGCATGGTGTGAGTGAAGCCGAGATTCGGCGGCGAATTGTCCCATCGGCAGACCATGCGCGGCTTCGACTTGTCGGAGATGTCCATCACCATCGCGCCGCCGTCGAGATAGCCGAGATAGCAGCGGTCCGGCTTTTCCGGATAGACATTGGTGTTATGGGCGCGGAAGCCGCCGCCGGCGAAGCCTGGATAATCCAAGGGAGGCAGCGGTTCGGTGTCGGTCACGCTGGTGCCCGGCAGCCACCAGCGCCCGACTTCCTTGATGCTGGTCGGATTGCGCACGTCGATGATGCGGTAGATTTGATCGTCCATCGGACGATGCGGCGTGAAATCGTCGGCGCCCGAGGCCATGTGGATGTATTCGCCGTCGACGAACCAGAGCTGGTGTACGCCGCGCGAATGCGGCCCGGCCGCGGAGAAGAACGCGATCGAGCGCGGATTTTCCGGCACGCTGACGTCGAACAATTCGAAGCCCGCCTCTTTGGCGCCGCGCTCTTCCACCTGATACGCGACCGCCATGATGTCGCCGACCACGTCGAGCGAGTTGGAGCGCATCTTCGACATCGGCAGGTCGGTCTGCACCACGACCTTGGGTTTGCGCGGATCAGTGACGTCGACGGCAGTAAAATTCTTCGGCGCCGCCTCATGCGCCAGCCAGATGATGCGCCGGCCGTCCTTGGTCATCTGGATAGACATGCCTTCGCCCATGCCGCCGAAGCCGTTGAGCTCGTGCTGCGACAGCAGCTTCATGTTGCGCGCGAGGGTGCGGTCGGCATGAGCGCGCAGGTCGACATTGGCCATCGGTTAATTCCTCATATCTCTGCTGTCATGCCGCCAATGAGCCGGCGCTCTGCGTTTCTACAACGGTTGTCATGCCCGCGCATGCGGGCATCCAGTACGCCGTGACCTATCGATAGAAGTCGGAGGGACATTGCCTTGATCGTTCTGCGCGGCGTACTGGACCCCCGCTTTCGCGGGGGTGACAAGCGGTGGGTGTTGAACGATTTATGGGTTGAACGATTCATGTCCGCGCCTTGAGCAGGAGCTTGTTGATCTTGCCGACGCCAGAACGCGGCAAGGCGTCGATGAATTCGATGTGCTTGGGCAGCTTGTATTTGACCAGGTTGGTCTTGCAATATTCGGCCAGTTGCTCGGCGGTCAGGCTCGCGCCGGGTTTGAGAACCACGAACACCTTGATCGCTTCGCCGCTGAAAGCGTCCGGCACGCCGATCGTCGCTGCTTCAAGGATTGCCGGGTGCTTGAACAGCAATTCGTCGATCTCGCGCGGATACACGTTGTAGCCGCCGACGATGATCATCTCTTTCTTGCGGTCGACGAGATAGCAATAGCCATCCTCGTCGTAGTAGCCGATATCGCCGGTATAGAGCCATCCGTCGCGGATGGTCTGGGCGGTCTCCTCCGGCCGGTTACGGTAGCTCGTCGTGAATTGCGCGCCGCGCAGGCGGATTTCGCCGCGCTCGCCGGTCGGCATCACTTTGGTGCCGGTTTCGATGTCGACGATCTCGGCGTCAGTCCCCGCCGCGCAGATTCCGACCGAGCCGATCTTGCGGATGCCTTTCAGCGGGTTGGAATGGATCGGTGCGCCTTCCGACATGCCCCACCCTTCCAGCAATACGCAGCCGGTGACGGCTTCCCAGTTGCGGATCAATTCCTCGGGGCAGGGCGCGCCGCCGGAGAGACAGACCGTGAGGCTGGAGAAATCGGTCGCCGCGTAATTCTCGTTGGCGCGCAGTCCCATATAGAGCGCGGCCGGTCCGCCGGCGAAGATGGTGATGCGCCGCTTCTGGAATTCCTCCAGCACGGCGGCTGGCTTATAGGCCGGCATGATGTCCATGAAGGCGCGGAAATAGACCGGCGCAACCAGCGTGAAACAGAAGCCCCAGATGTGGAACAGCGGCGCGACGTTGAGGACACGTTCGGTGCCAAGCCCAAACGGCCAGATCGAGGCGACGCCGTAGCAATACGCCATCAGCCCGGAATGGACGTGGTTTGCGCCTTTGGGAAAGCCGGTGGTGCCGCCGGTAAAGAACATGGCGCAAAGGTCGTCCGGTCGCGGCAGCGGCAATTCCGCTTTCGGCCGCGCCAGCAGATCGTCGACGCTGACGCCGTCGGGGCCGACGATGATCACCTCGGCGCCGAGTGTTGTGGCATAGGCGCGGGCACGCTCGGCGAATTCGGCGTCGCACACGATCAGCCGCGGCGCGACGTCGCGCAGCAGCGGCTCGAGCTCGCGGTCGGTATACATCGGGTTGAGCGGCGCGACCTGCGCGCGGACGGCCATCGCGGCGAAGCAGGCGACGACCATCTCGACGCCGTTGCGCATCACCACCGCGATCCGTTCGCCGGCGACATCGTAGCGCGCGAAATCATGCGCCAGCGCCGCGACGGCCTGGGCATAGTCGCCATAGGTCAATTCTCGGTCGAGCGAGGCGAGCCCCGGCGCGGCCGGGTTCAGCGTCGCCGCGGCGGCGAGCGCGTGCACGATGGTCGGGTAGTCCGGATAGATCGGGTCGCGCGTCGGCTTGACCACGCGCGACGCCGTCGCGACTGCGCTATCGCTCACGCCGGCTCCTCGGTGATCGAATCGACCCGCTTCGGATAGAACGCGAGATAGCCGGTGATCTCTTTCATCGCGGGGAATGGCGTCTCGTAGCTCCAGATCGCGTCGGCTGCGGTCTTGTCATCGGTCTTGATCGAGTAATAGCTGGCGTCGCCCTTGTAAGGGCAATGGGTGCTGGTCGCGGTCTTCTCGATCAGCGCCTGGTCGGCGTCCTCGCGTGGAATGTAAAACACCGCCGGATAGCTGGCTTCCTTCAGCCGCAATGCGCGCCTGCTGTCGGCAACGATGCGGCCGTTGAAAGTCACGCGGACGCGCGTCGTATTCGGCTCGATGGTGATCGGATGGTCGGGTCCGGGAAGTTTCATGGCTCTCTTGGTTCCTCGTCTCCGTGCCGTCATATCATATACGGCCGCAACGGGGGTGGCCTTGTGCTCGGCCGCCGCGTCCCGGTAGGCTTGCGCAAAACCAGGGCAAAAGGATCGCCGTCCGTAACGGATCGCGCAAGCCCTTATCGCGGGGAAACGCCATGCACTTCAACCTGAAGGCTCTTTGGCTTGCGCTCGGTCTCGCGCCGTTCGCCGCCGTCGCCGCGACTGCTCTCGACTATCCGACACGCTCCGCCCGCATCGTGGTCGGGTATCCGGCGGGCGGCTCCACCGACATCCTCGCCCGGATCATCGGGCAGTGGCTCAGTGAGCGGCTGGGGCAACAATTCGTGGTCGACAACAAGCCGGGCGCCGGCAACAACCTCGGCACCGACATGGTGGCGAAGGCGGACCCCGACGGCTACACGCTGCTGCTGGTCAATCCGGCGAACGCGATTAACACTACGCTGTTTCCGAAACTTCCGTTCGACTTCGTCAGGGACATCGCGCCGGTCGGCGGGCTGATCCGCGTGCCGAACGTGCTCGAAGTGAATCCGCAAGTGCCGGTGAAGACGGTTCCGGAATTGATCGCCTACGCCAAGGCCAATCCGGAGAAGCTCAACCTCGCATCGTCCGGCACCGGCACGTCGATTCACATGTCGGGCGAGTTATTCAAGATGATGACCGACACCAAAATGCAGCACGTGCCGTATCGCGGGTCGGCGCCGATGCTGATCGATCTTCTCGCCGCCACCGTGCAACTCACGTTCGACAACATGCCCTCGTCGATCCAGCATATCCGGGAGGGCAAGTTGCGGGCGATCGCGGTGACCACGGCGAAACGCTCGGAGGCGTTGCCGGACGTGCCGGTGGTTGCGGATTTCGTGCCTGGCTATGAGGCCAGCGCGTGGTTCGGCCTCGGCGCGCCGAAAGGAACACCCAAGGAGATCATCGACAAGCTCAATGCCGAGATCAACGCCGCGCTGAACGACCCGAAGACCCGCGCCAAGCTTGCCGACCTCGGTGGCGCGATGATGGAAGGTTCGGCCGACGACTTTGGGAAGATCATTGTCGAGGAAACCGAGAAATGGGCCAAGGTGGTGAAGTTCTCCGGCGCCAAGCCTGAGTGAAGGCGGCGACCTCATTGCCTCGCGGGCGTAGTCGGCTTAATGGGAGCCATGGCCGACGATATCACCTTTGACCGCAGCTTCGACCTCGCCCCCGGCCAGGTCGAGGAAGTCATGCCAGGCGTGCGGCGCATCCTGGCTAACAACGCGAGCCCGTTCACCTTCAAGGGAACGGTGAGCTACATCATCGGTCGTGGCAACGTGGCGGTGGTCGATCCCGGGCCGGAGGACGAACGCCACAGCGCGGCCTTGCTCGATGCGCTGCGCAACGAGACCGTGACGCATATCCTGGTCACCCATACCCATCGCGATCATTCTCCGGGCGCGGCGCGGCTGAAGGCAGCGACCGGAGCCAAGACCTATGGTGAGGGCCCGCATCGAAGTTCGCGGGAATTATTCATCGGCGAAGCGCCGCGCATGGAGTCCGGCGGCGACCGCGATTTCCGTCCCGACGTGACGCTCGCCGACGGCGACGTCGTTATCGGCGACGGCTGGACCGTCGAAGCGGTCGCGACGCCGGGCCATACCGCCAACCATCTCGCTTTCGCGCTCCATGAAGCGAAGGCGCTGTTCAGCGGCGACCATGTGATGGGCTGGTCGACCAGCATCGTTGCACCGCCGGACGGCGCCATGAGCGACTACATGGCCTCGTTGAAGAAGGTCGCCGCGCGTCCGGAAGGAATCTATCTCCCCGGCCATGGTGGCCTGATCAAGGATGCGCCGAGCTTCGCCGCGAAGCTGATCCAGCATCGGCTGGGCCGCGAGGCGTCGATCCTGCACCGCCTCGGCAAGGGCGAGACCGACATCGAATCGCTGGTGCGCGCGATCTATATCGGCATCGACCCGCGGCTGGTCAAAGCCGCCGGCCTCTCAGTGCTGGCGCATCTGGAGGATCTCGTGGCGCGCGGCATCGTGCACACCGAGGGCACGCCCTCGGTCGCCGGCCGCTACCGTTTGTCAGCCTGATTGCTGCGTTTCGCGGTGGCCGGCGCGGCCTTGACCGGCGGCGCCACCGGCCGCTTCACGTTCAAGGCCTCTTCGATATTCTCCAGCAACGCGCGCACGCGCGAGGCATTGCCACCGAAGTCGAGCGGGCCATAGCGCGAGGCGGATCGGACATCGAGTCGCGTGCCGCCCGGCG
>CANKHJ010000048.1 GCA_947481635.1 Bradyrhizobiaceae bacterium | reverse complement strand
GACTGTTCGCCTCACGGCGCGTGACAACTCACCGAGCAGAGGCACAGCCAGGACCTTGATGACCTGATTGATGTCCACGCTCTGCAGCAACGCAATCAAAGCCGCGCCGGGGTGGTAGTGCCCCTTCTTCTCACGCGAAATGAATCCCGCAGTCTGCAGGCTGGCGACCCACCGATGGGCGGTCGAAAGCGGAACATCCAATTGATCGGCGAGCGGCCTCAGCCCGCCCTCACCGCGCGACGCGATCAGCAGGCTCAAGAGTTCCAACGGCTTCTTGATGGTTCTCGTATCCGCCATGGGCCGCGCCCGCCTTTCCGCATCTTCTCACCAGGTGAGAATACACCGGCGCGTCCAAATTGCCCATGCAGAATGATCGGCCTATGCGTCGGGACCACGAAAAGCACGGCCCCGGGGGGAAAACATGACTGAGCCCGATACCCTGAAAAGCATCGCGGATCGCCTTCGGGCGGCCTATGGCGGCGCGGCCTGTTCTCCGGTCCGTGAGCAGATCGGCCTCTCGATCGATGACGCTTACGCCATTCAGGACCTCAACACGCGCCGCTGGATCGCCGATGGCCGCCGCGTCAGCGGTAAGAAAGTCGGCCTGACGGCGCGCGCCGTGCAACGTCAGCTCGGCGTCGATCAGCCGGATTTCGGCGTCCTGTTTGCCGACATGGAAGCCGGCGTCGGCGACGAGATCGATTTTTCAAGGCTGCAGCAGCCGCGTGCCGAGGCTGAGGTCAGCTTGATCCTCGAACGCGATCTCACCATGGAGCTCCCGACCGTGGCCGACGTGCTGCGCGCCACCGCCTATGTCGTGCCGTCGATCGAGATCGTCGGCAGCCGTATCGCGAAATGGGACATCAAGATTTCCGACACCGTCGCCGACAATGCGTCCTCCAGCATGTACGTCCTGGGAGGCCCGGCCCGATTGATCGATGGCCTCGATCTCGTCGGGTGCACCATGACGATGCTGAAGAACAATCAGCAGGTGTCCCAGGGCAGCGGCGCCGCCTGCCTTGGAAGTCCGCTCAACGCCGCGGTCTGGCTGGCGCGCCAGATGATCAAACGGGGCAACCCGCTCCGCGCCGGCGACGTCATCATGACCGGCGCGCTCGGTCCGATGGTCGACATTGCACCAGGCGACGTTTTCGAAGCGCAGATCAGCGGGCTCGGTTCGGTGCGGGCCGTGTTCGGTCAAAGCGCGTCCTAAATCAAAGGAGCATTCGCATTGGCCAAGATTCCCTGCGCGATCATCGGTTCGGGCAATATCGGCACCGATCTGATGATCAAGATCATGCGGCTTTCGAAATCGCTCGAAATGTCGATCCTGGCTGGCATCGATCCGAAGTCGGACGGGCTGGCGCGCGCGCAGCGCCTCGGCGTCGCGACCACGGCTGAAGGAATTGACGGCCTGGTTCGAATGCCCGAATTCGAGCGCGTGCGGATCGTGTTCGACGCCACCTCCGCCGGCTCGCACAAACAGCACGACGCCATTCTCCGGCAGCATAACAAACAGATCATCGACCTGACACCCGCGGCGATCGGCCCTTACACCGTTCCGACGGTCAATCTCGACGCCAATCTTCGCGAAGCCAACGTCAACATGGTGACTTGCGGCGGCCAGGCGACGATCCCGATCGTCGCCGCGGTGAACCGCGTGTCGCCGGTCCATTACGGCGAGATCGTTGCTTCGATCGCCTCAAAATCCGCCGGCCCCGGCACCCGGGCCAATATCGACGAATTCACCGAGACGACGTCGCGCGCCATCGAGTTGATCGGCGGCGCCAAGCGCGGCAAGGCGATCATCGTGCTCAATCCGGCGGAACCGCCGCTGATCATGCGTGACACGGTGTATTGTCTGTGTGAGCCGGCCGATGAAGGTGCGATCGAGCGTTCGATCCACGCCATGATCGCCGAGGTCCAGAGCTATGTTCCGGGCTACCGCTTGAAGCAAAAAGTGCAATTCGAGCGGGTGGGGCATAACGCGAAGCTGCATATCCCCGAGATGGGCGCGAGCTTCGACGGCCTCAAGGTCACGGTTTTCCTCGAGGTGGAAGGCGCGGCTCATTACCTACCCGCCTATGCGGGCAATCTCGACATCATGACATCGGCCGCGCTGAAGACCGCCGAACGCCTGGTGGAACTGCGAGCCGCGGAGTTGGCGGCGTGACGACATTCAAACCCAAAGAGAAGCTGTACATCCAGGACGTGACGCTCCGCGACGGCATGCACGCAGTCCGGCATCAATTCAGCCTCGACCATGTTCGCACCGTGGCGCGCGCATTGGACGCCGCCAAGGTCGATTCCATCGAGGTCTCTCATGGCGACGGCCTGGCGGGCTCGTCCTTCAATTACGGCTTCGGCGCCTGCACCGATTGGGATTGGATCGCCGCCGCCGCCGAGGTTTTGACCCACACCAAGCTCGCAACGCTGCTGATCCCCGGGATCGGCACGATCCACGATCTCAAGCGTGCTCACGACCTGGGCGTTCGTTCGGTCCGCATCGCCACGCATTGCACCGAGGCCGACGTCGCCAAGCAGCATATCGAATTCGCACGCTCGATCGGCATGGATGTCGCCGGCTTCCTGATGATGAGCGCGATGACCTCTCCCGAAAGCCTGGCTCAGCAAGCCAAGCTGATGGAGAGCTATGGCGCCCATTGCATCTACATCACCGACAGCAGCGGTGCGCTGACCATGGACGGGGTGGTCCAGCGGATGCAGGCCTATGACCGGGTGCTGAAGCCGGAAACCCAACGCGGTATCCACGCGCATCACAACCTGTCGCTTGGCGTCGCCAATTCAGTCGCCGCGGTTCAGAACGGCGCGATCCGCGTCGATGCCTCGCTTGCCGGGCTCGGCGCCGGCGCCGGCAATGCGCCGCTGGAAGTCTTCATCGCGGTCGCTGACGTCTATGGCTGGCCGCATGGAACGGATCTGTTCAAGCTGATGGACGCTGCCGACGATCTCATTCGGCCGTTGCAGGATCGGCCGGTGCGGGTCGACCGTGAGACACTGACGCTCGGCTATGCCGGAGTCTATTCGAGCTTCCTGCGCCACGCGGAAAAAGCCGCCAAGGACTACGGGCTCGATGCGCGCGATATTCTGGTGGAACTGGGCAGGCGCCGCATGGTCGGCGGCCAGGAAGACATGATCGTCGACGTCGCGCTGGATCTCGCGAACGCGCGGAAGTGACGGAGATCGTGGCAATGCCCGCCGAGAGCGGGCATTGCCACAGTTCGACTAAGGCTGTTCGTTCCAATACGCGAAGCCGAGGCCGGTGACCGCATGGCGGGCCGGGATGTAGTCCACCACTGTCCCCTTCATGCCGTCGAATGCGCCGGCCACCGTGATCCAGTTCCGGATTTCTCCGGTTCCGCCGTGGAACGTGGCTGAATCGGTGGTGAACATGTTCTTGAGCTTCGCGCCTTCTCCGCTCTTCACGCGGTCCAGCACCCAATTGTCCAACGGCTCATCGACCCAACCGGCGCGCTGCCCGCGCGGATCATGCGACAAGCCGCCCGATCCGTAGACCGCCACGCGCTCGGGCCGGTCGGCGAAGATATCGCGCAGCGCCTGGCCGAGCGCATAGCAGCGCGCGGCGCTCGGCATCGGCGGATGGTAGGCATTGGTGAAGATCGGCACCACTGGAATGCCTTTGTCGACAACCTGCATCGCATAGGCAATGCGCGTGAAGGCGTGACCCAGTCCAAGTTCCGGACGCGCCAGCGGCACCAGCTTCTCGGAGAATCCGAAATCGAAATCGCGCTCGATCAAGCCCTTCAGCGCGACCTTCGCGGTTTTGGAGTCGCAGGGAATCTTCAGCCACTTGTCCTGCGGCTTCTCGCCGATAAAGCCGATGCTATAGGTGCCTTCAGCTTCGGCGCCGACGAAGATCGCGAAGGCCGGTATCATCGCGTTCGAGAACAACTCGTTCTGATCGTCGCCCAGAATGATCAGCACGTCCGGTTTGACGGCTTCGATCTGCGCACGCAGCGCGTCGAAGCCCGCCTTCACACGGCGCACGTGATCGACAATGACCTCCGGCGTCTCCAGCGCCAATTGCGCCGGCTGCGGGACGTCACGCACCAGCGCGCGATGCACCGCCGGCCAATGCTCGGCAGCGACGAACATCGACGGCGTGTGAGATGAGGCAAGACCCAGAACGATCGGCAAGGCGGTTTCTCCCGATGATCGCGTCCATAAAAAAACGCTTCACACTGCATAAGGTATAAATTCTTGAACCTCGTCAAGCCGTTTTGCCGCTGCGCCGGCGCCGCGCTTGCCAAGGCAAATCCCGGCCTCTATTATTTTGAATAATATATTCGCACAGTGAATATTTAGTCAGCCCGCACCAACGGCACCGGCGAAAAGATGATGGGATGAACGTGTGGGCGGTCGGGCGCGCCGGAGTGAACGGCAGCGCGGTCATGACATGACCGGCGTCGGCGGTCGCGTGGTGGTGATCACCGGCGCAGCGGCCGGATTTGGCCGTGCCTGCGCCAGCGCCTGTCTCGCCGCGGGGGCGAAGGTCGTCGCTATCGACCAATCCTGGACCGGAGTCGAGCCGATCGGATCCGAAACGGTTGGATCCGCGGCGCGCCTGCTCATACTCGACATGGATACCGCTCGCGACGCCAATATCGACCGTGCCTATATGGAAACGGTCGACCATTTCGGAACCATCGATGCGCTGGTCCACTCCGCCATGCTGTTTCCAGCGGACCTGTTCCCGCCGACCGGACACGTCGATGCGCTGGAGGCGAAAGACGCGGACTGGGAGCGCTGCTACGCGGCGCATGTCATCACGCCGTTGAAAGTGATGCGCCGCTTTGCACGCCCGATGCTGAACAAGAAGCGCGGGAGTATCGTCATCGTCGCGTCGCATCACGCGCTCGACCGGACCGCGCCGCATCGCGCGTCGATGGCTGCGCGAATAGCGATGGGCTTCAGCCTTGCCGCGGAAATCCAGCAGCGCAATGTCGCCGTCAACATCGTCGTTCCGGACGAAGGTTCGGCGGAGGCAGGTATCACCACGATCCTCGACCTGGCCGCGCGCGATGCCGCCGGCTTGACCGGCAAGATGTTCGACCAGCGGCAAACGATGGCTGAGACGGTGAGAGCGACATGAACGGAACGATGCGCGTGTTGAAAGATGCCGCAGGCAACGACTATCCGGCCTATGTGTCCGGCCCGGCACACGGCCGCGCGCCTGGCGTCGTGATCGGCATGGATATTGGCGGGATGCGGCCATTATTCTGCGACATCGCCGACGCTTTCGCGGCGCAGGGCTATCTCGCCGCCGTGCCGGATTACTTCTGGGATGTTCCACGCGGCGAAGATGGCAGCTATCTCAGGACGCTCAAGTTTCCGACCCTGGTCGCGGTGACCCAATCGACCATGGCCAGTCTGAAGGCGATGCCGGAATGCAACGGCAAGGTCGCGGTCACCGGCTTCTGCGTCGGCGGAAACCTCGCCTATCTGGGCGTCACCCGGTTCGGCGCCGACGCGGCGGCGGCCTATTACGCGACCCGCGTTCACACCATGCTGGACCAGGTCGACACGATCAGCCGGCCATTACTGCTGCATATGGCGGAGCACGACCACACCTTTGCCGACGAAGAGCGCGACCGGATTCTCGCGGCCGTCGCCGGCAACCCGTTGATCACTGCCTATGTCTACGACGCTCCGCACGGCTTCGCGTCATCGACGGTCGATGAAGCGGCGCGCGCGCTGGCGAACCAGCGAACTTACGCATTATTCGCCACGTTGAAATAGCGCGGCAATGATGGGTGGTCACTTGAGAGGTGTGCTCTGGCGAGAGCCCCCCACCCCCAACCCCTCCCCGCGAGGGGGAGGGGAGCGCAGCGCAGTTCGCTGCTTCTTCGCGCGCTCAGGCGACCTTCTGCAACGAGCGGTAATGACGGCCCTTAGTGACCGGCGGCAGGCCGCGCGCAATCTGCACCCAGGTCCTGGCGTCGTCGTCGCTCGCGAACACGTCACCATCGGTATCGCCAACCAGCAGCGTGAACCCGCCCGGATGCGTGATGACGCTCATCGCCTCGATGTTCGGGCGCCGGTCTTCGGACAAGCCGGTGCTGCTGTCGGTCCAGGTGCGGCCACGATCGGTCGACTTCACAACGGTGGTATTCGCGTGATGCGACTTCTGCCACGTGCCGGGATAACGCTCCGCGCCCGCCATGAACATCGTATTGCCGTCGCGCGGCGAGACGATCAGATGGTCCGGGTATCCGATGCGGAAATTATTGTCGATGATGAGATCCCAGGTCTCGCCCGCATCGAGGCTGTGATGCAGGCCCATGCCTGTCGTCATGAACAGCTCCGCGGAATTCTCCGGATGGACCACGAGGAGATGAATGTCGCGGTAGGTCCAGTCGTCGGCGTGCCAATAGGCATCCAGCACGCGCCAGGTCGCGCCGCCATCGGTCGTCTTCAGCAGGTCGCCCTGCTCGACGCCGGCATAGATCACCTTCTGGTCCCGCAGATCGACCGTCATGGTCTTGGTGTGGGCGAGGTGCGGCGGGCTGGGGAACGACCACTTGTCGCGGCCTTCGGTTTCCTTGACGCCGGTCTGCTCGACCCAGGTCACGCCGTAATCGTCGCTGCGGAACATCGAGGCCGGCTCGGTCCCGGCATAGAGCGCGATGGCATCCCCCTGATGCGCGAAGGCGAGACAGAACACGTGGTCGATCGTGATGCCGTTCGACCGGGGCTCCCAGGTCTCGCCGCCGTCGGCGCTGAAGAACAGCCCGCCGGAATGCATGCCGGCGAACACGCCGCCGCGACGCGGCTCGATCATGATCGAGCTGCAATGATGTCCTTCGAGCTTGAGGCCGCGATCGACCCACGGCTCCGAGGCACTGGCGCGCTCCATCACGGTGATGCCGCGCAACGTCGCGACGAGCAGCCGGGTTGCCGGCTTATCGAGGTTGATCTGGTTCTGGCCATTGGGCGACAGGCACGCAATCATGAGACCTTGCTCCTCGTTTCGTCCCTTGGTCGCCGCGCCGGTGTTGCGCTGAAGCACACCGGGGCGGACCATGAGGGCATGACTCCGTTGCGGTCATGCGCGTTGATTCATCGGGGCTGGCACCGCACCACATCCGTTCGATTTCGCAGCCGGGCCGGCCTACAATCGGTAAGCGAAGCGCCCGCGGCTGTCAACGATGTTATGCTGTACATAACATCTTGCCGCCGCCATTGCGAGCGACTACAGCCCAGCGCCGAGCGGCGACGCAGCCGGGCTCGGAACGCAACATCAGCGCGGATCGATCGCGCGGGGAGAGACGGCCGGTGAGCGAGACCGTAGCACCAGGAGCGAGCCCGCACGCCGTCACTAGCGGTGGCGTCGGTGCGCCGGTCAAACGGCGCGAGGACTTGCGGCTGGTTCGCGGCCATGGCCGCTACAGCGACGACGTCACGCTCGAGCGCCAAAGCTACGCGATCATGGTGCGCTCGCCGCATGCGCACGCGGAGATCGTCGGCATCGACGTCAAGCAAGCCCTGATCATCCCGGGCGTCCTCGCGGTGCTCACCGGCGCCGACGTATTGGCGGACGGCCTCAAGCCGCTGCCGCACAACATCTTCGCCACCGCCGCCAACGCGACCGATAAGAACCGTGCGATCGCATCCGGCATGGACATCACCCTGGTGAACCGCAGCGGCGAACTGCCGCGCAAGACATTGCAACCGATGCTCGCGCAAGGCCGCGTGCGTTTCGTCGGCGAGAATGTGGCGATGGTGATCGCCGAAACACTGATGGGGGCGCGCGACGGCGCCGATGCGGTGACGGTCGACTACGCCGCCCTGCCCGCCGTGACCGCGACGCCGGAGGCGGTGAAGGATGGCGCGCCGGTCGTGTGGGCCGACATTCCCGGCAATGTCTGTATCGATGCGGATGTCGGCGACAAGGCCAAGGCCGATTTAGCCTTCGAGAAAGCCGCTCACGTGGTCCGGCTCGAAACCTGGATCCCGCGCGTGACCGGCGTGACGATGGAGCCGCGCGCCGCCGTCGGCTCTTACGATCCGGTCGAGGACAAATACACGCTGATGGCCGGCAGCGGCGGCGTGGTGCGCCAGAAGGGCGAACTCGCGGTCATCCTCGGCGTGCCTGAGTCCCAGGTGCGCGTGGTGGCCTGGGACATCGGCGGCAATTTCGGCACCCGCAATACCTTCTTTCCGGAATTTGCCCTGGTGACCTGGGCGGCGAAGCGCATCGGGCGTCCGGTCAAATGGACCGCGACGCGGACCGAGGCCTTCCTCAGCGACTATCAAGGGCGCGATCTCTACGTCCAGGCCGAGCTGGCGCTCGACAAGCAGGGGCGTTTTCTCGGCCTGCGCGGCTCCAACGTCAGCAATCTCGGCGCCTATACCGCCTCGGTGGTCCCGCTCACCAAGGGCGTCGAGATCATGACCAGCGTCTACAAGATTCCGGCGGCCTATTTCCGCGCACGCGGCATCACCACGAATACGCCCTCGACCGCGCCCTATCGCTCGGCCGGCCGGCCGGAGGTGATCTTCGTGATGGAGCGGCTGGTCGATCTCGCCTGCAAATTGCACGGCTTCGATCCGATCGCGATCCGCCGCCTGAACTTCATCCCGGAACAGGCGATGCCTTACGCCAACGGCCTCGGCATGACCTATGACAGCGGCGACTACGCGGCCGCGCTGGAGGATGTGCTGGCGATCGCCGACCTGCCGGGCTTTGCCGCACGCAAGCGAGACTCGGCCGCGCGCGGATTGCTGCGCGGCGTAGGGATCGCAAGCTATGTCGAGACCGCGACTGGCGCGCCGCGCGAACGCGCCGAAGTGACGGTGCGCTCCGACGGCCGCGTCGATCTCGTGATCGGGACGCTGTCATCGGGCCAGGGTCACGAGACCAGCTTCCCGCAATTGCTGACCGAATTTCTCGGCGTCCCGGTCGACAACGTCAATTTCATCCAGGGCGATACCGACATCGTCCCGGTCGGCGGCGGTTCCCAATCGGGGCGCTCGATGCGGCTCGCCGGCATCGTCGTCGGCAATTGCTCGCAGGCGATCGTCCAGAAGGGCAAGCGCATCGCCGCCGTGCTGCTGGAAGCCGACACACTCGACATCGCTTTCGACAATGGGACGTTCCGCGTGATCGGCACCGACCGCAGCATCGGCCTGTTCGAGATCGCGAAGGCGGCGGAGGCCGGCACCGGCCTGCCCGAGGATCTCGCTGGACCGCTGCGGGAAGAATCCGACATCGTGCGCGCGATACCGGCATTCCCCTACGGCGCGCATGTCTGCGAAGTCGAGATCGACAAGGAGACCGGGCGCGTCACGGTCGCACGCTATGCCGCCGTCGACGACGTCGGCCGCGCCGTCAATCCGCTGATCCTGCACGGCCAAGCGCATGGCGGCATCACGCAGGGACTCGGCCAGGCGTTGTGCGAGCTGTGCCATTACGAAAACGAGTCGGGCCAGATGCTGTCGGCAACGCTGATGGATTACGCGATGCTGCGCGCCGACCATGTGCCGTCATACATCTGCGCGATCAGCGAACATCCCTCGCCGAATAATCCGCTCGGCATCCGCGCCGGCGGCGAAGGCGGCACCACGCCGGCGCTCGGCGTGCTGGTCAATGCCGTGGTCGATGCGCTGACGCCTTACCGCGTCGCGCATATCGAGATGCCGGTGACGGCGGAGAAAGTCTGGCGCGCGATGCGCGGCGCGGGTGCTGGACAAGCCGAGCGATAATGTTATACACTGCATAACATCATGACCGCATCAAATCTCATCGATAATGAAGCCGGCACGCTGAGCCGCGACATCTTTTCAAGCGAAGAGATCTTCGGCCGCGAAGTCAAACGCGTCATCGCGCCGGCGTGGAGCTACGTTGGCCATACCAGCCAGGTGCCGAACAGCGGCGACTTCTTTGCGTCGCGCTGTGGCGTCGAGCGCGTGATCGTCACCCGCGACCCGAGCGGCGCGATCAACGTGCTCTCTAATAGCTGCCGCCATCGCGGCATGCCGGTGTGCCGGTATGATTCCGGGAACTCGGCCGACTTCACCTGCAGCTATCACGGCTGGTCTTATGCGCTCGATGGCGCGCTGACCGGGGTTCCGAAATTCCGCGAGCTTTATCAAGGCAAGCTGGAAAAAGAGAAGTGGGGCCTGATCAAAGCGCGCGTCAGTATTTTCCACGGCTCGATCTGGGCGACGTTCGACGACGCGGTGCCGGCGTTCGAGGATTATATCGGCGAAGACATGCTGTTCTATCTGCGCACCCTGCTGCAGGGGCCAGACGGCGAAGACGACGGCTATGAGGTGATCGGCGGCATCGTCAAATGGCAGGTGCCGTGCAACTGGAAATTTGGCGCCGAGAACTTCGCGGGCGACCATTACCACGGCTATAGCCATCTTTCGGTGGAACGCCTCTCGGTCGGCACCAGCGGCAAGAAATCACGACACAACTTCGCCGCCGACAAGACCGCGCGGCAGCCGATGTTTCTCGCCGATCCCGCGCGCGGCCATACCATCCGCGCCAGCGTGTATCGCGAAGTGCCGGAATACACGGTTCAAGAGGCCGCCTCGGACGAGGTCAACGACTACTATCGCAAGGCCCACGAGGAGAAATGCCGCCGGCTCGGCGATCACGCGCGGCTGCTGATCCATGGCGGTGTGATCTTTCCCAATACCCATTTCAACAGCGCGGGACGGACCACCATCGGCGTCTGGCTGCCGATCAGCGCCGCGCGCACCGAAGTGTGGCGCTGGCTGTTCGTGCCGCGAAACGCGCCTGCCGTCGTCAAGGACACGTTGCGCGAATATTACCTGCGCTATGCCGGCCCGGCCGGCCTGGTCGAGCAGGACGACATGGAGAATTGGACCGCCGCACAGCGCGGCACCGAAGGCCTGATGTCGAGCAAGTATCCGTTCAACTATCAGCTCGCGATGGGACTCGAGCGGCGCGCTCGCCCCGACGAATGGCTCGGCCGCAACGTGACCATCACCGAGAACACCACCGAGCATAATCAACGCGTGTTCTACGCCCATTGGGCCAGCCGGATGGAGCAGCAGCCGTGAGCGTGGCCAATCAGACCGATCTGGTCGACGCGCTTCTGATCAAGTCGGAAGTCGAGGACTTTTTCAGCCTCGAGTCCGAACTGCTGGACGAGCGGCGTTTTGACGAGTGGCTCGATCTGCTGCACGAAGACCTGTATTACTGGATGCCGATCGCAAGCAACGTGCGGTTCGATCAGCCGGAGCGGGAATATACCCGCGGCCGCGGCGAAGCGAACTGGTTCGACGAAGGCAAGGATATCCTGCGCAAGCGGGTTCAGCAGATTCAAGGCGGCGATCATTGGGCGGAAGAGCCGCGGTCGCGCACCACGCATCTGGTGGCCAATGTGCGCGTGGCATCGACGCAGGGCGGCGATATCGGCACCAAGTGCCGCTTTGTGGTCTACACGAACCGGCTCGAGCATGATACCGAACTCTTCGTGGGCAAGCGCGTCGACGTGCTGCGCCGCGAGAACGGACAACTGAAGCTGGTGCGACGGGAAATCTACCTGGACCAGAGCGTCCTGATGTCCCGCACGCTGACCACGTTTTTTTGAGATGACCTTCCGAGATGAAAAGACCTGCGAACGACGCATCCGCGGAGCTTACGGACAGTCTCGACTTCCTGATCCGCGATACCCGCGTGCGCTTGACCGCCAATATCGAGAGCCGCATTGCGCGGCTCGGGATCCCTTTGCGGATCTGGTTCCCGCTGCGGATCCTCTACGCCAACGAAGGGATCACGCAACGTGAGCTTGGACGCATGTTGAGCTACGGCGACGCCAATGCCGGCGTGATCGTTGCCTTCATGCAGCGGATGAAACTGGTCGATCGCCGGCCCAGTCCGACCGACAAGCGCAGGATCGATTTATACCTGACGCCCGCCGGCAAGAAGATGGCGCGTCAGACCCTGCCCCACATGCGCGCCATCAATACGCGCATGACGACCGGGTTCACGGCAGATGAGGCGCTTGCGCTGCATGCGCTGCTGTTGCGCGCGCATGACAATTTGCGGCCCTCGCCGCTGACTGACGACAAATGACACGGCCTGCCAGTCCGTGAAAAGCGAAACTGGCTGGCCATGACGGGAGGAAGTTGATGTCCGAGATGCGGCGGTCCCGCTTCGTCATGGCGAATGGTGTCAGGACGCATTACACCGAGAGCGGTGGCAATGGCCCTGTCGTCGTTGCGCTGCATGGCGGCGGCAACGGCTCCTCGGGGGAAGCCGGCCTCGGCCGCCTGCGCGAGCTGCTGGGCGCGAAATACCGCGTCATCGGCATCGACTCGGTCGGCGGCTATGGCCTGACCGATCCGGTGCCGATGCGCTACGGGCTGCAGAGCCGCGTCGACCATGCCGCCGACGTCGTCGACGCCTTATGTCTCGACCGCTTCACCATCCTGGGCAATTCACAAGGCGCATGGGCCGCCGCTCAATATGCGATTCAGCATCCCGACCGTGTCGACAATGTCGTCCTGCTCAGCAGCATGACGATCGCATCCGCGATGGGAATCGCAGTGCCGCACAGTGAAGGGCGCAAGCTGTTGCGCGCCTATGACGGGACACGGCCGGCCATGTTGCGGCTGATGCAAGGGCTCGCCGCGCGGCAAGAGGTGGTGACCGATACGTTGATCGATCTGCGCCAGGCCGCAGCAACACGGCCGGGAGCGATGGAAGCTTACGCTGCCTCCGAACGCTCGATCGCCGCGGTGCGCACCAACCCGGTGTTGAAAGCCAGTTTCGACATGCGTGCAAGCCTGCCAGCGCTGGCGTCGATGATCCCGACGGTGTTCGTGTGGGGCGATTCCGACATCTTCGCCCTGCCCTCGCTCGGCCAGGAGCTCGAAGCAGCGCTGCCCGGCATCAAGTTTCATTGGGTGAAGAATGCCGGGCATCAGGTCCAGACCGACCAGCCCGAGATCGTCGCGGACATCGTCGATGGCCTGATCCGCAAAACCCATTCCGGCGAACGATAGCAATGGCAATGGTCCTCCCGAACCACGCATCGGCGACTGGAGGGGGAAAGCCCACGCGGCCCGGCGCGGTTGCACCCGCGGCGAAGCGTGGTCTGGTGGCGCAGATCCTCGATACCCGCGCCAGCGGCATTCTGCTGGTCATCGCGCTGTTGCTGCTGTGGGAGGCCACCGCGCGCTTCGGATGGGTGCAGAGCCAGAACTGGCCGCCCTTCAGCGCCGTGATGGTTGCGCTCTATCGCAACATCCTGAGCGGGGAATTGCTCGCGGTCATCGGGCAGACACTGTGGGTGACGTTGCGCGGCTACCTGCTCGGCTGCGGCCTCGGCATCGTCATCGGATTCGCCATCGCCATGTGGCGCATGGCGCGGCTGACGCTCGAGCCGACCATCGACATCATGCGAACGATCCCGACGACGGCGGTGATCCCGCCGCTGATCTTCGTGTTCGGGCTCGGCGATCCGCTCAAGATTTTCGCCGTCGCCTTCGCGGTGGTGTTCCCGATGGCGTTGAGCACGGCAAGCGGCGCCGGCGCGATCGACCCGATCTATACCCAGGTCGCGCGCACCTTTGGGCTGCCGCGCTCATACGTCCTGCGGCGCGTCTATTTTCCGGCGGCGCTGCCCTTCATCATGGCGGGCCTGCGCACCAGTCTCGGCCTCGCGCTGATCGTCACCGTCGTATCGGAGATGATCGCCGGTAATAGCGGCATCGGCTTTTACCTGTTCCAGACTCAATATGCGATGCGCGTGACGGACATGTATGCCGCGATCATCCTTCTGACGATCGTCGCCTATCTGATTAACCGCCTGTTCCTGACCTGGGAGGGCCGCGTGATCCATTGGGCGCGCACCCGAGAAGCAACATGAAACTCGTGACACCACAGACCACGCCGATCAACGGGCAGAGCATCCGGATCGAGGGCATATCAAAGACGTTCTCGTCGCATGGCGGCACCATGCTCGCAGTCGACGATGTCGCACTCTCGGTGCGGCCGGGTGAATTCCTCGCGATCGTCGGCCCAAGCGGTTGCGGGAAATCGACCCTGCTGCAGATCATCGCCGGCCTGATCCCTCCGACCTCCGGCCGCGTCTTCCTGGGCGACAAGGACGTCACCGCGCAACCGGCGCACATGGTCTATCTGTTCCAGCAATATTCCAAGTCGCTGCTGCCGTGGATGAATGTCGAGGAGAACGTGATGTTCTCGTTCACGCATCGCGAGCAGCTCTCCAAATCCGCGGCGCGGGACCGCTGCCACGAATACCTGCAGATGGTCGGGCTGACCGCCTTCCACAGCTATTTTCCATGGCAATTGTCCGGCGGCATGCAGCAACGCGTCGCGATCGCGCGCGCACTGGCCGCAGAGCCGCATGCTTTGCTGCTCGACGAACCCTTCTCGTCGGTCGACGCGCTGACCCGCCTCGACCTTCATGCCCTGATGCTCGACCTGTGGACGCAGAAGCGCTTCACCGCCGTGCTGGTGACGCACGACGTCGACGAGGCCGTGTTCCTCGCCGACCGCGTCGCCGTATTGAGTCATCGTCCGGGGCGCATTGTCGACATCGTCGACGCCGGGATGCCACGGCCGAGGCTGCCGGTGACGACCCATCAGGATCCGCGGTTCATCGCCGTGCGCAACCAGTTGCTGGCGCGCCTGCTCACCAAACCGGATGCCGCCGATGTCCCTGCCGTTTAAGCGCGTCATCCAAATCCTGCCTGGGATCGCGTTCATTGCGGCGCTGCTTCTGCCCTTGGAGCTTGCGACCCGTTGGAACCTGGTGAACCGGGTTTTCATCCCAGCGCCGAGCGCGGTGTTCGCGACCACCTATGACATCATCATCACCGGCCAGGTGTTCGCGCCACTGCTCACAACGCTGTCACTGCTGGCCGGCGGATATGCGATCGGTTGCCTGGCCGCCATCTCGTTCGGAATCCTGATGGGCAACTACCGGCGCGTCTATAACCTGTTCGAGCCGCTGATCGAATTGCTGCGGCCGATCCCGAAGGCGGCGCTGCTCCCGGTGATGATCCTGTTCCTCGGACTCGGTCCGGCGATGAAGCTGACAACCGTCGGCCTCGCCACGTTCTTCCCAGTGTTGATCAATACCGTGCAGGGCGTCCGCGCGGTCGACCCGGTGATGATCAACACCGCCCGGACCTTCGGTCATTCGGGTGCCGCAATCCTGTGGCGCATTCTGCTGCCGGCTACCGCGCCCTACATCCTGGCCGGCATGCGCATCAGCCTGTCGATCAGCCTGATCGTCGTCATCATCGCGGAAATGATTTCGGCCAATGGCGGTCTTGGCGACGTCATTGTCTATGGCCAGCGCATGTTCCTGGTGGTCGAATCCTATGCGTGGCTGGTGATCGTCGCGGCGCTCGGTTTCGCTTTGAATTTCTGGTTTCGATGGGTCGAGCGGCGCACCACTTTCTGGGTCTCGCCATCGAACCAATAGGCGCAGGTCTCTGAGGTAAGTCGATAAACAAACCCATGGGAGGACGATATGAAGTCTGAAATGACACGACGCCACGCCTTGGCGATGGCGGGCGGAACGGTCGCATCGCTTTATGTACCATCGGCATTGGCCGCCGAACCCACGCTGGTGCGGGTCAGCATCATTCCGCTGTTTTCCATCGCGCCGCATTATGTGGCCGAACGGGACGGTCACTTCGCGGCCGAGAACATCAAGGTCACGACCCAGCCGGTCTCGACCGGCGCGCTCGGCATCCCTGGCCTGATCAGCGGATCCTTCGATATCCTCTACACCAACACGTCTTCGGTGATCACCGCGATCGAGCGCGGCATCGACCTGCGGATCATCCTTGAGAGCACGCGCGTCGCGGACCATCCGCCGGACGGCGTGGCGTTGTTCCGGCGTAAGGGCGACGCGATCAACACCGGCAAGGATCTCGAGGGCAAGGCCACCGCGGTCAACGCACGCTTCTCGTTCCAATCGCTCGCGCTGTCGCGCTGGGCGAAGAAGACCGGCGGCGATCCCAGCAAGATCCAGTTCCGTGAAATTCCATTCGCATCGATGCTGGATGCCTTGAAGAGCAAACAGGTCGACGCCGCCTATCTGCTCGACCCGTACAAGATGGCCGCGATGGAAGATCCTGCGGTCGAGCTCTGCGCGTGGCCGTCATCGTCGGCGATGGCCGGTGTCTCGACCTCGATCTGGGTTGTGAGCGGAAAATTCGCGGACGAAAAGCCGGAAATCGTGCGCGGCTACGTCAAGGCCTTCCTGCGCGGCAGCAAATGGGTCAACGACAATTTCGGCAAGCCGCCGTATCTTGAGCTGGTGGCAAGCTTCACCAAGATGGACCCGGCCAAACTGGCCCAGATGGCAACCGAACCTCAGGTCATGGAGATGAGCGCCGAGCCCATCAACATGGTCGCCGATGCGATGCTGGAATTCGGCATGCTGAAGTCCAAGATCGACGTCACGCCGAAGATATTCCGCTGACATCGGTCGGAATCGAATGACATGATGGCGCGGGTATAAAACCCGCGCCATCGACATTGTGGCCGCGCCACATCGCAAGGAACGCGCAGCACGCACTCGCTGCGCCTGGTAGAGCAGGAACAGAGCCATGGCTGAGATCGATTTCGAAAAATATCGCCTGCGGACCTTCGTCCAGAAGCTGATCGAGATGGACGAGGTTGAAATCCACGACCAGCCATTGCCGCTGACCAAGCTCTCCGGGATCATCGAAGCGACGACCAAGGCGATCCTGTTCAAGAATGCCGGCCCCGAGCGGGTCGAACTGGTCGCGAAAGTGGCGGGCAGCCGGCGCAGGCTCGCCGCCGCGTTCAACACATCCGAGGACAAGCTCTACGACACCTATTTCGCGCGCAAGGCCAATCCGCAAAAGGTCGTCGAGGTGCCGTCCGACGAGGCGCCGGTCCAGGCGGTGCGCTTCACCGGGGACGATATCGACCTGTCGCGGCTGCCGTTCCACCCGCAGCATGAATTCGACGGGAGCTGCTACATCAGCTCCGCCATCGACTACACCATCGATCCAGTGACCGGCCGCAGCAATATCGGCTGCCGGCGGCTGAGCCTGCGAAACCGCACCGAGTGCGGCACCAACATCACCGCACCATCGGACCTGAAGCGCATCTATACCGCCGCGGTCGGGCGCGGCGAGCGGCTGCCGATCTCGTTCACCGTCGGTACGCACATCCTCGATTTCTTCGCCTCGACCGAACGCGCGCCGGGCGACGAGCTTCCGCTGGTCGCGACCTTGCGCGGCGAGACCGCGCCGGTGGTGAAGAGCCTGACCAACAACATCCGCGTGCCGGCCGATGCCGAGATGGTGCTGGAAGGATATCTCGACGAGCGCGGCTACGTGGAGCCCGAGGGGCCGTTCGGGGAATACATGGGCTATTACGGCGCGATCCATCTCGACCCGGTGTTCCATTGCACCGCCATCACGATGCGGCGCGACGTGCTGCATCAGACCCTGCTGCATGGGTCGGCTTTCGTCGCGCGCCATGGCGACAGTCCGAACATGACCGGATTGCGCGTCGAGGCGGAGGCAATGCGGATCCTGCGCAATACCGTGCGCGAGCCGATCGCCGTGCATCTGTCGATGTCCGGCGCCAGCAGCAACCATCTTCGCGTCTCGTTCCGCCAGCATTCGCGCGGCGAAGCGCGGCGCGTCATCGCCGCGCTGTTCGGCGGCATCATGCGCATCAAGCATGTCTTCGTGTACGACGAGGACATCGATGTCACCAACGACGACCAGTGCGAATGGGCGCTCGGGACGCGGTTTCAGGCGAGTGACGACCTGATCGTGCTGGAGAACATGAACGGCATGCCGATGGATCCGTCGCTGCAAGGACGGCCGACCGGCGCCAAGGCGGGCTTCGACTGCACCCGGCCGTTCGGCCGCGGCGCGGAAATTCCGTTGATGCGTTGTGCGGCCAAGACCGAGTGGGGACCGGCGCGCTTCCAGACCGTCGAGCAGGCCCTCGAAGCCGGCCCGCTGTATTATGCCGCGCTGGTCGAAGCCGTTGGCAGTGACGATGGCCGCGAGGTGGCCTGTGCGCTCGACGAACTGCGCCAGAAGGGAAAGCTTGGACGCGACCGCGACGGACGCTACTCTCTGACCTCCGCCCAGCCTGGCATGACCGGCATCGTCGGCAAGCTGTACCACGATCCGAACCACGGCCTCTGACATGGGCGGCGCGCCGGGCCGTCCTCGGTCGTCGCGCGCCGCCCCTTTTGCTGGAGAATTCTGCAATGGCCGATGTCCTGTCTGAAGTCCGCGGCGCGGCGCTCTGGATCACCCTGAACCGGCCCGACCAGGGCAACACCGTCACCGACGACATGGCGCGCGAGCTGACCCGCCTGCTGACGCAGGCTGGAGATCAGGCAAAATTCGTCGTGCTCACCGGCGCCGGCAATGACTTCTGCATCGGGCGCGGCAGCACCTCGTCCGGCGCCGGCCCGGTCGAGGCCCTGCAGCGCAAGCGCGGCAGCGACGTCGTGTTCGACTGCTATGGCAGCGTGCGGGCCTGCAGCGTCCCGGTGGTCGGCCTGGTGCGCGGCCGTGCGCACGGTTTCGGCTGCTCGCTGGCCGGGCTGTGCGACATCACGATCGCCGAAGCTGGCGCCACGTTCCGTATTCCGGAAATGACCCACAACACGATGCCGACGATGGTGATGTCGTCGCTGATCGATCGCGTGCCGGCGAAGGCGATCGGTTACCTCACCTACACCGCCGTCACGATTTCCGCCGAACGCGCGCTCACTTTCGGCATCGTCAGCAACGTGGTGGCGGCCGAGATGCTCGACGGTGAAATCGGTACCGTCTGCGATGCGCTGACGCATGCGCCGCGTCCCGCACTGGAAGGGATCAAGGAATATCTCCGCGCGGCGCGCGAAATGAGCGTGCGCGGCGCGGTCGACTACGCGCGCAACATCCACGCGACGATCAACTCATCCAGCGAAATGCGAAAATAGCGCCCCATTCACTTGCGCTGGTCGCGTTGCTTCAATGCGTCTGTCAGAGCCATCACAGCGTCGACAAAGCCTTGCTGAGGATGCGCTCGACAATAATCGTCGAGCCACGCGCCAACGGCTTTGGAATCCGCAGCCCTGAGAAAATCAGCGGACGCCTTATCGTCTTTGGCTGAAACATTGACGCCAGAGACGAAGCCCAACGCCCAACTTTCCATCTGCGAGGCGTCGGCGAATCTGGCTGCCCTGAGACGGCGATCCGTCCACGTTTCGCACTTGGTATTGGCAAACTCCAAGACCGTTCGCTTCCGGCTATCCTGAGCAGATGCCTGCCCGGTCACGCCTGCCAATATCGCGGTCATCACCAGCAGAATACGCACGGCGCCCCACAAAGGATTGAGGATTTCAGCGTTCGACCTCGTCGCGGCCGATGATGCAAACTGTTTCGCCGAGCCTGAAGACTTGATGCGGAGTTGCTTCGCCATGGAACCTAACATCAATTTTTTCATACCGATCTACGCCGTGTTGTGTGGCAAAGAGACCTGATTCGGCGGCAGGGGGTTCGTCCAATCCAGCCTGTGTGATCGCACCTTACGGGCTTTCGGGGACCCCGCATGTCTGCTAGCTTACATTCAGGTAAGCTCTGCTGTCGAAATCCTAATTTATCCGGTGACCCATTTCATTCAGCCGGTGATCCATGTTTCGGATGAGTAAAAGCGCCTATTTCGCCGAATTTATCGTCTTGCCTGGCCTGTTGGGCGCCCTGACGATCGTGGCGTGCAACTTCTCGGAAGCGTCGCTGCTGGGTTGGCTGCTGGCGTTTTTCGGAGGGGTCGCGATCTGGCCGCCGCTTGAATATCTGATCCATCGCATTGTCTTCCATCACGTGCAGCCGTTCGTCGCATTCCACCTCGAGCATCATCATGCTCCGCTCGCCCTGATCGGCGCGCCGGCTTGGGCGAGCTTTGTCGCCGCGATCTTTGTCTTATTGCCATTGTGGATCTTGATCGGCCTTCCGGCGGCCACCGGGGCTACGGCCGGCCTGTCCACGGGATATTTGTTCTACGTGCTGGTCCACTACGCCGTGCACCACCGGCGACCCAAGCGCGGCAGCTATCTGCAGCGCGCACAGGTGCGGCACCTGCGCCATCATCATATGCCGGAGTCCGGCAATTTCGGCGTCACCACCGGCCTATGGGACCGCTGTTTCGGAACCGTGATCGGGCGCGTGTCACGCGGCGATATCTCGGCCGCCTGAGCCATTCAGACATCAGCTGGTCGCGGGGGTTACGTCTCTCCCCTTCCCTGCGGCATCGCACCAAGACGGTTGGGATTGCGCGAGCGAGCCCGGCGTGGAGATAGTCCGAGTTTAAGGAAGAAATGTCCGTGACACGCGACCTCGAAACCGGCCGGCCTATCCTGTTGGTCGGCAGTGTTCCGCTGGAGTCGGCGAACGACGTGTTCGATGCGGCCTCGTCGTTTCTTGGCGCCCGAATGAAGCGGATACCTGACGGCGAGACCGGTTCTCGCCTGATGTGGATTCTGTGGCAGGGCGGCCCGATGAGCAAGGCCACGGGCATCGAGCCGGCCGGCAGCGAGCGGCTGATCAATGGCGTTCCGTTTCAACAATATCGCATCAAGCGTGGCCAGGCCGCAGAACCGATTTCGTTCGGAACCCTGGGTTATGCCGATGCTGCCAGGCGCTCTTACGCGGATTTCCTGCAGAAGAGGGCCGACGGACGGGTCAAGTCGACACAACGGTTTCAGATCTGCCTGCCAACGCCGATTGCCGTGAAATTTGCCTTCATGTTGCGCGACGAGACCGAGGTGCGTCCGGTCTGGCCGGTCTATGAGGCTGCGATGCTCAGGGAGCTTGCGCAGATCTCGGCCGCCATTCCGGCGCAGGATCTGGCGATCCAATGGGACATCGCGACCGAACTGACGACCCTGCTCGAAAAGCCGGATTACACAAAGAGCTATCCCATCGGCGAGCTTGTCGCGGCGATTGCGCGCGTTTCGAACGCCGTTCCCGAGGGTGCCGAACTGGGCCTCCATTTCTGTTACGGCGACCCGAACCACAAGCACGTCGTCGAGCCGCCCGACACATGCAGGATGGTCAATCTCGCAAACCTGCTCGCGGTGGCGATCAAGCGGCCGATCACCTGGATGCACATGCCGGTGCCTCGCGATCGGGATGACGACCCCTATTTCGCTCCGCTCAAAGAGCTTCGCATGGGCCCGGAGACCGAGCTGTTTCTCGGCGTGATCCATCTTACCGACGGATTGGAAGGGGCGAAGCGGCGGATCGCCGCGGCGCGCAAGGTGGTCAAGGACTTCGGCGTCGCCACCGAATGCGGATTCGGCCGCCGCAATCCCGAGACCACCATGGACCTCTTGAGGCTGCATCGGCAGGTTGCGGCCCTCGACTGAAGCAGCCTTTTGAGGTCCGGGGCCCAAACAACGTCGCGGACGGGGCTAGGAGGTGAGCCGTCGGCCACGGATCATGTCGGCGGCCTTCTCCGCCATCATCGTCACGCACGCGTTGATATGGCCGGAAATGAGGTCTGGCATCGCCGACGCGTCCACCACCCGCAGCCCTTCGATGCCGCGCACCTTCAACTGCGGATCGAGCACCGCCTCCGGGCCGGTTCCCATCGCGCAGGTGCCGCATGGATGATTCACGGTCACCGCGGTCCTGCGGATATAGGCGTCGAGCTCCGCGTCGGTCTCGAGTGCATCGCCCGGCGTGATCTCGGCGCCACGATAATGATCCAGCGCCTTTTGCCGGGTGACGTCCCGGCCAATCCGCAGCCCTTCGCGCAATACGGCGATATCGCCTGGCGCTGAGAAGGCGTTGAAGCGGATCCTCGTTGGCGCGAACGGATCGGCCGAGCGCAAGGATACATCGCCGCGACTCTCGGGGTGCAGGATTGCGGGCCTTAGCCCAAATACATCGGCATAAGCCTTGCGGATGCCGGGAAACCAGACCGGCGGCCGCTGCGGCGCGATCGGAAACATGAACTCGACATCCGGCGCTTCGAGCTCGGCGCGAGTCTTGACGAAGGCCAGGACACCGCTCGGTATGGTTGCCGCAAGACCCGAACCGAGCAGATAAGCGCGGAGCATGTTGATCGCCATCCGGTCGAATCGCATCGCGCGGTGAAACTCACCCGGCTCATTGCGCCGGTAGAGATTCATGACCGCCATATGGTCCTGAAGGTTGCGGCCGACCGGCAGGTCCGCGACTACGCCGATGTCGAATTCGCGCAGATGCTCAGCCGGCCCGATACCGGACAACATCAACAATTGCGGCGTGTTGAAGCTACCGCCGCACAGGATCACCTCCCGGTCCGAAACCGCGTCCGCGAGATCACCGGATCGCAGCTGGTATGTGACGCCGCGTGCCCTTGCCCGATCGAGCATGATCCGCGTGACGTGAACGCCGGTTTTGACGGTGAGGTTCGGCCGCCCCCGGGCCGGCCTCAGATAGGCCGAAGCGGCCGCGGAGCGCCGGCCCTTACGGATGGAGAATTGGCTGACCCCAAAGCCCACGGTATCGCCGCTGCAGATGTCAGCATTGGAAGGATAACCGGCTTGCGCAGCCGCTTCGATCCCCCGTGGGGGATCGCCTATGCCGTTAGCAATCCGTGCGCGTCATCTGACCGCTCTGTCAGCATGCCTTGCCCTGGCGTCGCTACTGCCGTCGCCCAGCCTGTCGCAAACAGCAACCGAACGATTCCAGTTCGCGCTCATCGGCGATGCGCCCTACACCAGGGTGCAGGAGGTCGAATACCAGCGCCTGCTTACCTCGCTCAACCGCAACGATCTGGCCTTCGTGGTGCATATCGGCGATTTCCAATTCGACGCACGCCCGTATAATGACAACCCATCGGTCGCGGCGATGCCCTGCGTCGATGAGACCTACAAGGCAGTCTTCGACTCGTTCCAGACTGTCCGTCACCCCTTTGTGATGACGCCGGGTGACAATGACTGGACCGATTGCTGGCCGCTCAAGGCACAGCCGGCCGATCCACTCCAGCTGCTCGCAAAGATCCGGACGATGTTCTATCCGGAAGGAAAGAGTCTCGGCCAGAGAACGATGCCGGTGAAGAACCAAAGCAGCGATCCACAATTCGCCAAGTTCCGCGAGAACCTCCGTTGGACCATTGGCGGCGTGACCTTCGCGACCATCCACACCGTCGGCAGCAACGACAATCTTGGCCGCACGCCCGAGATGGACATCGAGCATATGGAGCGGAAGGCAGCCAACATCGCGTGGCTGAAGCAAACTTTCGCCGACGCCAAGGCCGACAGCAGCCGGGGCCTGGTGATTATGACCCAGGCCAACCCCGGTTTCGAGAATTTCTGGCCGGCGACGCCGAGCCGGCGATACTTCACCAATTTCATTGGCGCACAGCGCCTGAACCCGCCGCGGCCGACCGGGTTTGACGACCTGATAAAGACGCTACAGGACGAAATGGAGAGCTACAACCGTCCCACTCTCTACCTGCATGGCGACCTGCATCTCTTCAAGATCGACAAGCCGCTCTACAGCAAGAAGACAGACCGTTCCTTCGAGAACTTCACCCGAGTCGAGACGTTCGGGGAACCGGACACTCATTGGGTTCGCATTACTGTCGACCCGGCCGACCCGCAGCTGTTCGTTATTCGGCCGGAGATCATTCCGGAAAATGTCGCCAATCACCGGTGATCCGGCAGGATGAACAAGGACCACTCCGAATTCCTGATCGCCTGAGCTCAGATATAGCGGTCAGAACGAAGACACCACCTAAGCTGCAATTTCCCGAGCGGCCGCCGTCGCATCAGGCACCACGTCATGGGCATAGAGGTGTTTGCGAAATTCGGCGTGTGCGGCGAGTTCCGCATCCCGGATCCCGAGATCAGTGTAGGCCGAATCCACCCGCAGCCCATTCTGTCGCGCACCGAGTTGGACATCGGCCACTCTCTCGCGACGGAGCCGTTGATACGCCAGCAGCGCCGCAGGCACGGCGCTATTGTCGACCTCCGCCAAGATTGTCGCAAGCGCCATACCGTCTTCGATCGACTGGTTGGCACCCTGGCCGAGATGCGGCAGCATCGGGTGCGCGGCGTCACCGAGAAGCGTCAGTCGCCCTTTGCTCCACATCGGCAAAGGTTCCCGATCATACAGCGCCCACCGAAAACACGTGTCGACCTGCTTGAGCAAGTCGCCGATGCGGGCATCCCACCCTTCAAACTCTGAACGCAACGTATCGGGGCTGCCGGGCGCGGACCAGGATTCCTTCATCTCGGCGTCAGCAGGCACGAAGCCGACGTAGTTGACCATGGTGCCGTGGCGGACCGGAAAGACCAGAAAATGCTTGGACGGCCCGGCCCACATCTCCCAGCGGTCCATCGGCCAGTCCGGAAGGCGGTCGCGCGACACAAGCCCGCGATACGCGACGGTCCCATGGAAAACGGGCTTCGAGGGTGGAAAGACATAGGGTCGGAGTTCGGAGTGAATGCCGTCGGCGGCAACAACCAAATCGGCTTCGGCCGTTGCGCCATTGGAGAATTTCACGCGCGCGACATCGCCGGCCTGCTCAAAGCCGACGGCACGATGGCCGCAAGTAACGATTCCGGACGGTAGTCCGGCGGCGAGGAAGCCGACGAAGTCCGCGCGATGCATGCCGAAGCATGCGTTCCAGCCCGACGCGTCAGCCACCTGGACCGGCGCAATCGGCTGCCCGTCCAGACGGAAATAATACGAATTGTTCCCGACGCGGGCACCCCATTTTTCCACGGCGGGACCAAGGCCAACGCGCTCCAGATGGCGCACGCTGTTCGGCGTCACGTAGACGCCCGCGCCGATCTCGCCCAAGGCCGGGGCCTGCTCGAACAGCGAAACTGTCAGGCCCTTCGCGATCATCGCATTCGCGGCAAACAGTCCGCCGATGCCGCCGCCGATGATCATGATATGCGGACGCGATTTCATCACTTGATCCTGCTTTCCGATACCAACATTGCAGCTTCCTGGCGACGACGATCGCCTAGAGAAAAAGGCCAGAGCGCGGTGGTGACTGGTTGGCTGATGCGGCGGTCACCTGCGCACGAGTTCCCCCACAATTCCCTGCAAACAGGAAATAACTGGGAATTTCAACATATCAGTACTCTCGCTCGAAACCGGCGGTGGTGCCAGACCTTCTGCGGCCCAGCCGGCACCCGTGCGTTCGGCGCTTGCCTCTTTGTGATGCGGCTGCCGGTCGTTTGTGCATATCCAACGTCGAAATGCGCATTGAGCCACTGAATTGCCGAGCTCCCTGATGGCATGACATTTGCTGCTTTCCGGCTGCCATGGGCAGCTGGCTACAAACTGCCACTGAGAATTTGTCCTGTTTAAAGGAGGATTTTCCATGGCTGTCCCTCGCATCGTTATGCACACGCTCGTCGCCGCGGGCTTTTTCGTAGCGTCGATACCCGCATTGGCCGCAGACAAAGTGGTGCTTCAACTGAACTGGCTGGCTGACGGGCAGAAATCAGCTCCGTTCGTCGGTCGCGAACGCGGCGTCTTCACCCGACATGGCATCGATCTCGAGATCAAGCGTGGATTCGGATCGAGCGACACGCTGACCAAGATCCTGACGGGAAGCGCGGATTTCGGCTACGTCGATCTGCCGACCATCATGACGGCTGAAGACGGCAAGATGGGCAAAACCAAAGCCATCATGTCGCTATACAGCAAATCGCCCCACGCGCTCATGACCACGACAGATCGCGGCATCAACAGCCTCGCGGATTTGAAGGGAAAGACGATCGCGAGCGCGCCGTTCAGTTCGACACTGCTTTATCTGCCATCGATCCTGAAGGCAGCCGGAATCGATATCGAATCGGTGAATATCGCCAAGGTCGAAGCCGCGACCATGGGTCCTCTGCTGGTTCAGGGGCGCGTGGACGGCTCCATGCTCTGGTCGCCTGACGCGGCCTTCG
>CANKHJ010000047.1 GCA_947481635.1 Bradyrhizobiaceae bacterium | reverse complement strand
ATGAGCGGCCGATCCGTTCCGAGCCAACTCGATCAGGTCTTGCCGCGATTCTCTGTCCAGGAACCCGGGCCGTATCATCCGTTCGGTAGAATCCGGATCGAGCCGTTTGGCAAGGGGGTTCTTCGGATTCTCCGAGAGTCGGGGTATAGCTGGATTGCTGGGCAGGCCGTAACGCAGTCTGCTTCCGTTGGCTGCAAGCCCGGCAACGACACTTTGCCGGAGCGCCCATGTCCCTCCCGAAAATCCTCGTTTTGTCCGGCTCGACCCGGGTTGGTTCGCATAACACCCGGCTGGCTGCGCTTGCAGCAAAGGAATTGGCGCTGGTCGACGCTGACGTGACGCGCATCTCGCTGACCGATTACTCGATGCCGATCTATGACGCCGATCTCGAGAAGGAGACCGGCACCCCACACAATGCGATGAAGCTGCGCCAGATCGTCGGGGCGCATCAGGGCGTGTTCATCGCCAGCCCCGAATACAATGCGTCAGTGACGCCGCTGCTGAAGAACACGCTCGACTGGCTCGGCAACGCCCGCGAGAAGGGCGAGCCGCCGCTTGCCGCCTACCAGAATCGTATCTTTGCGATCGGTGCCGCGTCGCCGGGCCCGAGCGGCGGCGCGCAATCGCTGATCGCGTTGCGCCAGATCCTTGCGGTCGGATGCCGCGCGCTGGTGATGGGTGAGCAGGTCGCGGTGCCGTTCGCGAAGCAGGCCTTTGACGAGCGGGACAATCTGGTCGACGCCGGCGCCGCCAATCAGCTCAAGCTGGTGGTGCGCAAGCTGGTCGATCTCACGCGCATGCTGGTTCGGGACAACGCGCGGTGATCGATCCACGGCAGCGCCTGATTGTCGCGCTCGACGTTCCCTCGGTGCCGGACGCCGAGGCGATGGTGGCGCGCCTCGGCGACAGCGTTGCATTCTATAAGATCGGCTATGAGCTCGCCTATGCGGGTGGATTGCCGTTCGGTCAGAAGCTGATCGATGCCGGCAAACAGGTGTTCTTCGATCTCAAGCTGCACGACATCGGCAACACCGTAGAGCGCGGCGCGGCCAGCATCGCGCGCACCGGCGCGACCTTCCTCACCGTGCATGCCTATCTGCAGACCATGAAGGCGGCGCTGCAAGGCCGTGCCGGATCGAACCTGCGCATCCTCGGCGTCACGGTGCTCACGTCATACGACGACGCGGACCTCGCCGCGGCGGGCTATGACTTCACGGTGCCGGAACTGGTTGCCGAACGCGCGGCGCAAGCGCGCGACATCGGCATCGATGGCCTAGTCTCGTCCGCCGAAGAGGCGGCAAGCCTGCGCGCCATGGTCGGTCCGACCGTGGCGCTGGTGACACCCGGCATCCGCCCCGCGGGCGCCGATGTCGGTGACCAGAAGCGCGTGATGACGCCGGGCGAGGCGATCAGGGCCGGGGCGGATTATCTCGTCGTTGGACGGCCGGTGATGCGGGCATCAGATCCCAAAGCGGTCGCCGATGCTATTGTCGCCGAAATTGCCAACGCAGCAGGAGCCTGATCGATGCCCGACATGCGGCTGATCGTGGCCGGCGCCGGTGGGCGCATGGGCCGGACCTTGATCCAGGCCATTGCTGCGACCGAGGGCATCGTGCTCGGCGGCGCGATCGAGGCCCCCGGTTCAGCCGTGATCGGGCGCGACTCCGGCGAGTTGGCCGGCCTCGGTGCGAACGGCGTCGCCATATCGTCGGATGTTGCCGCGTTGCTGAAACAGGCCGATGGGCTGATCGACTTCACCATTCCCGCGGCGACGCTCGCTTTTGCAGAACATACCGCGCGCGCTGGCGTGGTGCATGTCATCGGCACCACCGGGTTTTCGCGCGAGGACGAGGCGTTGCTGGCGCAGTCCGCTACGCGCGCGATGATCGTCAAGTCTGGCAACATGAGCCTCGGCGTCAACCTGCTCGCGGCGTTGGTCAAGCAGGTGGCGCGGACCCTCGACGAGGATTTCGACATCGAGATCGTCGAGATGCATCACAACAAGAAGATCGACGCGCCATCGGGCACGGCGTTGATGTTTGGCCGCGCGGCGGCTGAAGGCCGCGGCATCGATCTGAATGCCCGTTCGGTCCGAAGCCGCGATGGTCATACCGGTGCGCGCAAGGCGGGCGACATCGGCTTCGCTGCGTTGCGCGGCGGCACCGTTGTCGGCGATCACAGCGTGATCTTTGCGGGTTCCGCTGAGCGGATCGAGCTGGTGCATAAGGCCGAGGATCGGATGATCTTCGCGCGCGGCGCGCTCAAGGCGGCGTTGTGGGCGCGCGGGCAGAAGGCGGGACTGTATTCGATGGCGGATGTGCTGGGGTTGAAAGATGTCTGATCGTGTTCTCGTGCTGGTGCGTCATGGCCAGAGCGAATGGAATCTCAAGAACCTGTTCACCGGCTGGCGCGACGTGGATCTCACCGAGGTCGGCATCGCCGAGGCGATTGCCGCCGGGCGCAAGCTCAAGGCGCAGGGAATCCGTTTCGACGTCGCCTATACCTCGGTGCTCAAGCGCGCGCAGAATACGCTGTCGCTGATGCTCAAGGAGATGGGCCAGGAGAACATCGACGTCATCAAGGACCTTGCGCTGAACGAGCGCGACTATGGCGAGCTTGCGGGCCTCAACAAGGACGACGCGCGCAAGAAATGGGGCGAGGAGCAGGTGCATATCTGGCGCCGCTCTTACGATGTGCAGCCCCCCGGAGGCGAGAGCCTGAAAGATACCGCGGCGCGCGTATTACCGTACTACATCCAGGAGATCCTGCCGCGCGTGCTGCGCGGCGAGCGCGTGCTGGTTGCTGCGCACGGCAATTCGCTGCGCGCCTTGATCATGGTGCTGGAGCGGCTGTCGACCACGGCGATCCTGTCGCGTGAGATCGCGACCGGCGCGCCTTTGATTTATCATCTCAATGCCGATTCCACCGTCGCGTCGCTGCTCGACCTCAACGCCTAAGCGATCGGCCTAGCCGGTGATCCCGGCTTCCCAGCCGAGGATCGCCCGCTTGCGCGTCAGGCCCCAGTGATAGCCGGTGATGTCGCCGCTCTTCCCGAGCACACGATGGCAGGGCACCACAAAGCTCAGCGGGTTCTTGCCGACGGCGGCGCCGACCGCGCGGGAGGCCTTCGGCTTGCAGATCGTCGCGGCGATGGTCGAATAGGTCGTCGCGCGCCCCACGGGAATGCGCAACAGCGTCTCCCACACGCGTACCTCGAAGTCGGTGCCGATCAAAACGACACGCAGCGGCTGGTCGGCGCGCCAGCGTGACGGATCGAAGATGCGCTGCGCCAACGGCGCGGTGCGTGCGGTGTCTTCGATGTAGCGCGCCTTCGGCCAGCGGCCGCGCATGTCGTCGAGCGCGGCGCGCTCCTCTCCCGCATCGGCGAAGGCCAGCCCGGCGAGGCCGCGCTCGGTCGCCATTACCAGCGCGGATCCGAATTGCGAGGGATGGAAGCCATAGCTGACGGTAAGACCTTCGCCGCCGGTCTTCCATTCGCCCGGCGACATCGCCTCGTGCGTCACGAACAGGTCGTGCAGGCGCGACGGCCCCGACAATCCCACCTCGTATGAGGCGTCGAGCACGCTGGCGGAATTGCGCAGCAGCCGGCGCGCATGGTCGAGCGTTAGTGCCTGGAGAAACGCCTTCGGCGTCAGGCCGGCCCAGCGCCGGAACAGGTGATGCAATTCCTCCGGCGTGACGCCGGCCGCATGCGCGATCGCCTCGACCTCGGGCTGGGTGCGCCAGCGTTCCGAGATGAAAGCGATGGCGCGGCGCACGACCTCGTAGTCGGCGGCTGCGGTGGGGAGAAGTTCGGTATCCGTGATGCGATCCGGCGAGAGCATGGGTGCCTCCATATCTCCCTCCCATCTAGGCCGCGAACGGCGTGCAAACCACCCGATTCCTGCTCTCAAATCCGCCCTCGAAAGAGGGAATCCGTAGGTTCAGCGGGTTATGCCGCGCTTGGCTTCACCCAGCGCGTTCGACAGCGCCAGTGCAAAGCTTTCCTTCTCGCGCGGCGCAAGAAAACTCGCGATCGCGAGCCGCAGGCTGCGCGACACCAGGAACAGGCCGAGCAGGCCGAATTCCTCGTGTTGCTCGCGATCGAGCCGCACCCAGAGCGGATTGAACGTCCAGGTCCCGACGCGACCGCGGTGGCTGACTTTGCGCACCGTGAGTTCGCTGGGGGTCACCGTCACCTGCTCATAAGCACGCGCCGACCGGTAGCTGGCGCGAAACGCCCAATAGACCAGCAGTACGTCGAGACCGAAGAAACCGAATACCGGCCAGGCGCCGGCGATTAGGAAGACCGTGCCGCTCATCAGGCTGATCAGTCCCAGCGCCAGCATCAGGATCCGGAAGCCCTTTGACCCAAGCGACCGATGCGGTTGGATCACCGCCGAAAAGATCGCCGGCTCGGCACGCGGATCGTTGTCGTGTGTCATGTTGTCGGACACCATGGCGCTCATTATAGGGGATACATGGCGCGCCAGACCACGAAATCCACCGCGAAATCCGGGCCGGCCCGCAAGGCTGCCAAGCCTGCGCTGGCCAAGAAATCGTCAGCAAAAAAAGCCATCCGCAGGGCCAAGACCGGCAAAGCCGCCAAAGTCAAAGGGCCGCGCAAGCGTGCCGCAGCGGACAAGAAAGCGGCGCAGGCCGCGATCGCGCGTTGGTCGCAGGCCGAGATCCACGAAGCGTTCAGCCGTTTCCGCGCCGCAATGCCGGAGCCGCGCACCGAACTCTTTCACACCTCTCCGTTCACACTGCTGGTCGCGGTGGTGCTGTCGGCGCAGGCGACCGACGCCGGCGTCAACAAGGCGACGCCGGCGCTGTTCGCCGCCGCCGACACGCCCGAAAAAATGGTGCAGCTCAGCGAAGCCCGCGTCCGTGAGCTTGTCCGGACCATCGGGCTCTACCGCAACAAGGCCAAGAACGTGATCGCGCTATCGGAAAAGCTCATCGCCGAACATGGCAGCAAGGTTCCGCGCACGCGGGAGGCGCTGGAGGAATTGCCGGGCGTCGGCCGCAAGACTGCCAATGTGGTGCTCAACAACGCCTTCGGCGAGCCGACCATCGCGGTCGACACCCATCTGTTTCGTGTCGGCAACCGCACCGGCCTTGCACCCGGCAAGACACCGCTTGAGGTGGAGCTGAAGCTGCTGGACGCGATCCCCGACGAATTCAAGTTGCACGCGCATCACTGGCTGATTCTGCACGGCCGCTATACCTGCATCGCGCGCCGGCCGCTCTGCGAACGCTGCGTCATCGCGGATCTGTGTCGCTGGCCTGGCAAGGCCGACTTGCTGCTGCCTTCGCCGGTCGTAAACTGACATTCCGACTCGACATTCGGAGGGCTAGGGCATGCTCAGGATCATCGGCGCTATCGTCGTGGTGATCATCGCCTTCGGCGCGACGCTGCTGGCGATGACCTGGTGGTCGGGCACGGGCGAGGGGAAGAAGCCGGTTCTGGTCGAGACCAAGCCGTTGCCGCCCGCCAGCCGGACATCGGTCGCGGTCGTGCCCGTGGCTGTTGCGATCAGCGCCATTCGCGACTCGATCGACCGCGCCGCGCCGCCGAGCCTTGCGGGCAAGGGTGAGAATCCCCTCGGCGAATTGATGTCCAAGCTCGATATCGGCTGGACCGTGACGCGCGGCCCGTTCACCGCCGCCGGCCGGCCCGACGGCCTCACCATCGCGACGCCGCTGAACGGCAGCTTGCGGGTCACGGGCCAGATCGCCGGCGCCGGCGGCAATATCGCCGGTGCCTTGGGCGGCCTGCTCGGGCAGGATCTCGGCAAGCAAGCCGAGGGCCTGATTGGGCGCGTGCTGGATCAGCGCGCGGACATCCGGGGCAGCGTGACGGTGCGCGCGAGGCCAACGCTGTGGCCGGAGTGGCGCATCGATCCAAATCTCACCGGCCAGGTGGCACTCGCCGATGCCGGATTGTCGATCGCCGGCATCCGCCTCAACATTCCGGGCCAGGTGAAACCGCTGCTCGACCAGGTCGTGAACGAGCAGATCAACACGCTCCAGGCGCGCGTCCGCACCGATCCGTTCATCGAACAGGCGGCGCGACGCGAATGGGCCAAGATGTGCCGCTCGATCTCGCTCAAGGGGATCGGCGCCGACACGCCCGACCTCTGGCTTGAGATCAGGCCGACCAAGGCGATTGCCGCCCAGCCGGTGATCGACGCCAAGGACATGACGCTGCTACTCGGCGTGGAGGCGCAGACGCGGATCGTGCCGACGGCGACCAAGCCGGATTGTCCTTTCCCGGCGACGCTCGAGCTGGTGCCGCAGATGGAACGCCCGCGCGTCGCGATCGGGCTGCCGATCGACGTGCCGTTTACCGAGGTGAACAAGATCGTCGAGGCGCAGCTCAAGGGCCGCAAATTCCCCGAGGACGGCAGCGGCTCGACCGAGGTGACGGTGCTGCGCGCCTCGCTTGCCGCGTCGGGCGAGCGCATTTTGATTTCGCTGCGGGTCAATGCGCGCGAGAAGAAGTTCCTCGGGCTGGGCGCGGAAGCGACCGTGCATATCTGGGGCAAGCCGGCGCTGGACCGCGCCAAGCAGACGCTGCGGCTGACCGAGATCGAACTCGACGTCGAATCGGAAGCAGCCTTCGGCCTGCTCGGTGCGGCAGCGCGCGCCGCCATCCCCTATGTGCAGGACGCGATCGCCGACAGCGCCCAGGTCGACCTGAAGCCGTTCATGGCCAGCGCCAAGCAAAGCATCGAGACTGCGCTACGTGATTTTGAATTCAGCGGCCGTGGCGTCCGGGTCGATAGCGCGGTGAACGAGGTGCGCCTCGCCGGCATCGAATTCGACAGCAAGACGTTGCGCGTGATCGCCGAGGCCGATGGCAGCGTGAAGGCGGCGGTGACAGCGTTGCCGTGAGCTAATGCCGGAAATGCCGGGTGCCGGTGAACACCATCGCGATGCCGTGGTCGTCGGCGGCCTTGATCACTTCGTCGTCACGCATCGAGCCGCCGGGTTGGATCACTGCCGTTGCACCGGCCTCGATCGCGACCAACAATCCATCGGCGAATGGAAAGAATGCGTCGGATGCGACCACCGAGCCCTTGGTCGCGGGCGTTGCCAGCTTCAATTCCAGGGCGGCATCCTCGGCCTTACGCGCCGCAATGCGCGCGGAATCGATGCGGCTCATCTGCCCGGCGCCGATGCCGACCGTGGCGCGATCCTTGGCGTAGACGATGGTGTTCGATTTGACGTGCTTGGCGATGCGGAAGGCGAAGCGCAGATCGGCGAGTTCGGTCGCGGTCGGTGCGCGTCTGGTCACGACCTTCAGCGTCATGTCGTCGACCACGGCATTGTCGCGCGACTGCACCAGCAGGCCACCGGCGACCGACTTCACCGTTAAGCCGTATGCGCGTGGATCCGGCAGGCCTTCGGCAAGCAACAAGCGCAGGTTCTTCTTCGCCGCGACGATGGCGATGGCTTCGTCGGTTGCCGACGGCGCGATGATCACTTCGGTGAAGATCTCGGTGATGGCGCGCGCCGCGTCGGCGTCGAGCGTGCGGTTCACCGCCACGATGCCGCCAAAGGCGGAAGTCTGGTCGCAGACCAGGGCCTTGCGATAGGCGTCGAGCAGGGTGTCACCTTCGGCGACGCCGCACGGGTTGGCGTGTTTCACGATCACGCAGGCGGCGACGCGTGCGGGGTCAAATTCGCCGACGCATTCATAGGCCGCATCGGTGTCGTTGATGTTGTTGTAGGAGAGCTGCTTGCCCTGCAATTGCCGCGTGGTGGCGACGCCCGAGCGGCGCTCCGGCGTGCGGTAGAAGGCCGCCGACTGGTGCGGGTTCTCGCCATAGCGCAACGCCTCAGCCAGCCGGCCGCCAAAAGCCCGATAATCCGGCGCGTCCTGGCCGAGCTGCGCCGCGAACCAGTTCGAGATCGCGGCGTCATAGGCCGCGGTGCGCGCGTAGGCCTTGGCGGCGAGCGTCTTGCGCAACGCTAGCGATGTGGCGCCGCCATTCCGGGTCAGCTCTTCGGTGAGCCGCGCATAATCCTGCGCATCGACCACCACGGCGACGTCGCCGTGATTCTTGGCCGCGGCGCGCACCATAGCCGGTCCGCCGATATCGATATTCTCGATGCAGTCGTCATAGCCCGCGCCGCTCGCGACGGTCTCTTCGAACGGATAGAGGTTCACCACCAGCAGGTCGATCGGCGCGATGCCATGCGCGGCCATCGACGCTGCGTGCTCGGCATTGTCGCGGATCGCGAGCAGGCCGCCATGCACCTTGGGATGCAGCGTCTTCACCCGCCCGTCCATCATCTCCGGAAAGCCGGTCAGATCGGACACGTCGCGCACCGCGAGGCCAGCGTCCGCCAGTGTCTTGCGCGTACCGCCGGTGGAGACGAGCTCGACGCCGTGGCCGGCGAGCATGTGCGCAAAATCGACGAGGCCGGATTTATCGGAGACTGACAGGAAGGCGCGGGAGATGCGGCGAAGGTCGGACATGCAAATTCCTGGACTAAAGCGAAGGGTTCAAAGCGGCAATTCAGGTTCTTCCTGCGCCGCGCGCCGCGCCGCCGCAACCGCCGGCGTCACATGGGCGAAAGACCATTGGACGCGTGGCGAGACCCGGGCGTTGCCGTAGATCACGATCTGCACCGTGCGGCGCGGGCCTTCGCGGCCGGCGAGGAATACGCTTTCCTCGATCTCTACCTGATGCTCATAGGCATTGAAGGTCCAGACATCCTTGCTGGGCAGCATCAGCACCGCGCCGCGGCCGTCGGAGAGGCGATTGGCCTTGATCGCGGGATGCAGATGAAACCGCACCACGAAGCCGTCGGGGCCGTCGGCCGGCAATTCGCCGCCGGATGCGGCGGTGAAACGATCTTCGCCGTCGAGCCGCTCGCCGTCGGCCGGGAGCACGAAATCGCGCTCGTGGATGATGCCGTAGCGCGCGGCATAGCCATCATGCGATGCGCGCAATGCGACCGCCCCGCCGCGCTCCTCGCGGGTGACGTCGATCTTGCTAGGTCCGTCGAGCATCGGCGTGGCGCCGAGGAAACGCTTGATCGACGCGCTCTCGACGAAGCGGCAGGACGACGAATCGTTGAAGGTCACCGTCGAATGCGCGGCGGTTGCGCGCGCGACCTGGCGCCAGACCTCGCGGCCGATCGCGGGCATGCCGCAATTCACGACGATGCGGTCGAGGCCGGAGGAGAATTCGAACGAGAGGCAGCCGGCATGCGCCTCGGCGCTGACCGAGATCGGTGGCGGCGCGCCGGCATCCGCGATCACCAAGGCGTCGCCCGCTTCGAGGCGCTGATATCCGGAATAGGCTGCGTTGGCGACCGGCGTGCCGCGCGCATCGTCATAGGCGAGCACGGTCATCAGCGTATCCTGCACCATCGGCCCACTGCCGTTGAACAGCGCGAAGGTGCCGTCGCCATGACGGAAGAAACGCAGCATCGGCATCATGCGGTCGATCGCGCTGAATAATTGCGGCGGCGGCGGAATGTTGCGAGCGGTGAAAGCCTGCCGCAAGGGCAGCAGGTCGAGCAGCAATTCGGTCAACGCCTCCGGATTGCGGCTGATATGGCCGCCGTCGAGCAGCACCTGGCGGTCGATCTCCTCGACCAGCTTCTTGGTCGCGGCGCGCACATGACGCAACTGGCTGGAGATGCAGAGCGCCGCATAGGTGAGCGCGATCACCGCCTGAAACCGCGGCATGCCGTCCTGTGCATCCGCCACGCTGCGCCGCAGGTAGCGCACCTGCTTGCCGAGGCTACGCAGAAAGCGGCGGTAGAATTGCAGGTCGGCATCGTGCAGCACCAAGGTCGCCTGGCTGAGCCACGACATGATGCGCCGCGCCGTCACGTCGGGCCGCCAGGCAATCGGGTCGAGCGTGCCTTGCAGGTTGATCCATTCGTCGACCAGTGCGCGCGCATTGGCGCGGGTGATGCCGGATTCGGCCGCGCGCAGGTGGCGCAGCCAGCCAAAGCCGAGCAGAGCCGCGGCCCATTCGTCCGACGGCGATGCGATCTCGAACGGCGAGCGCGCGTCGCAGATCACGACCTTGCCGGCGAACACGAAGCGGCCGGCATAGACCTCGGTCGCGCGCGTCGCGTCGGCGGTGCGCAGGTCCTGCGGCGAGATGACGAGCCGGTCGGCCTTGGACCGCACCAGAGGCCAAGGCAGCACGGGGCGGCGGTTCATCTGCACCAGGAGCTTGCGCAGCCCGCAATGCATCATGAATCCGGCCAGCTTGGCGCGCTCAGCCATCGAGACGCGTGTCATCGACGCGTTCGCCTCCCCGCAATGAGTCGCGAAGATAGCGAAGGGGGGAGATTCGGCCAACTGCTTGGCATCAGCGACGAATCAACCGGGCGGCGTAGAAGCCGTCCATGCCGCCAAGACGGGGTGCGGCGCCGGGCTTGGCCGGGCCATCGGTCCCGTGCAGGTGGAATGGCAAAGTTCGCAGGTCGCCCGCCTCCGTGACCCATTCGGCGTGGCCGTCGAGTTCGGCGGAGGTCACCGGCTGCCGGACGACGCGGTCGTCGCGCGCCAGCAAAGCCTCGATCTGGTCGACGCCTTCGTCGGGCTCGAGCGAGCAGGTGCAGAATACCAGGATGCCACCGGGCTTCAGCAGGTTGACGGTATTGTCGAGCAGCCGGCGCTGCAGGTCGGCGAGCTTGACGATATCGGCTTCGCTCTTGAGCCAGGCGATGTCGGGATGCCGCCGGATCGTGCCGGTCGAGGAACAGGGCGCATCCAGCAGCACAGCGTCGAATGTTTCGCCTCCGCCGTCCCATTTGGTCGCGTCCGCGGCCACGACCTCGGCTTCGAGCGACAGCCGCGCCAGATTCTGGCGCACGCGCTCGAGCCGCTTGGCATTCAGATCCACCGCCGTCACCCGTGCGCCGGCAGCCGCAAGCTGCGCGGTCTTGCCGCCCGGCGCGGCGCAAAGGTCGGCGACGCGCTTGCCGTCGATGTCTCCAAGGAGGCGCGCCGGCAAGGCCGCCGCCGCGTCCTGCACCCACCACGCGCCTTCATCGAAGCCGTCGATTTGGGACACCGGTCCGTGGGCCAGCAGCCGCACGGTGTTGCCGAGCATCACGCGCCCGCTCAGGCGTAGCGCCCAGCCGGCCGGATCGTTTTTCACGGTGAGGTCGAGCACCGGTTCCCGCGCATTGCCGGCAGCGATCGCGGTCGCGGTTTCCTCGCCATAGGCGCGGATCCAGCGCGCCATCAGCCAGTCGGGCGTATCGAGGTTTGAATCGAGCTCCGCGAGCCGCGTTGGGCCGGTCTCGGTCAGGCGTCGCAGCACGGCGTTGATCAGCTTGGTGTAGTGCGAGGCGCGCCACTCGGACTGCGCGTAGCGCACCGCAAGATCGACCGCGGCATGATTGGGCACGTCGAGCCACAGGATCTGCGCCGCGCCGACTAGCAGCGCCATCTCCACCATGGGCGTCTCGTTCGGCAGGCCTTCCTCGAGATAGGTCGCAAGCAGGTGCAGCAGCGTGCCGCGGCGGCGCAGCACGATCGAGACCAGCTGCCGCGTCAGCGCGCGGTCGCGCGGCTCCAGCGCCGCAAGGCCGGGATGGGCGTGGGGGCCGTCGAGCTGGTCGTCCAGCGTGCGTTTCCGGCGCAACACCGCGTCGAGGATCTCGGCCGCGATGCGCCGCGCCGGCAGTCCCGGCGCGTTGGGATCGAGCGGCTTCGGCTTGCGGACGTATTTCGAATTGTGGAGGGGTTTACGAGCCATCGGAAGGCACGTCATGCCCGGCTTTAGGCCGGGCATCTACGACTTTCTTTTGCCTGCAGGGGGAGCGAGTTAGCCCCAGGGACCGGCAGTCCGGCCGTTAGCCCGGCCACCGTCTGGGCCGCGGTTCCAAACACCGGTCGTCGGGACGCTGCCGCCGTGGCGGGGTTCACGGGCCGCCGGCCGGGTGCGTGGGGCGCCCATTTCGCCAGCAAGCTGCTCCAGCGCCGCGATCCGGTTCTCGGTGTTGGGATGGGTCGAGAACAGGTTGTCCATCCGCTGGCCCGACAGCGGGTTGACGATGAACATATGCGCGGTGGCTGGGCTCGCCTCGGCCGAAGGATTCTCCACGCGCTCGGCGGCATGCGAGATCTTATGCAGCGCCTGCGCCAACGACAGCGGATTGCCGCTGATCTGCGCGCCGAGCCGGTCGGCCGCATATTCGCGGGTGCGGCTGATCGTCATCTGAACGATCATCGCGGCGATCGGTGCGAGGATGATCAGCGCCAGCTGGCCGATGATGCCCATGCCATTGTTGTTCTGGCGATTGCCGCCGAAGAACATGCCGAACTGCGCCAGCATCGAGATCGCGCCGGCGATGGTCGCGGTCACGGTCATGATCAGCGTGTCGCGATTGCGGATATGCGCGAGCTCATGCGCCAGCACGCCGGCGACCTCGTCGCGGCTGAGCGAATTGAGCAGGCCGGTGGTTACGGCGACGGCGGAATGATCCGGGTCGCGCCCGGTCGCGAACGCGTTCGGCTGCGGATTATCCATCAGAAAGACGCGCGGCATCGGCAGGCCGGCATTGTGCGAGAGCTCGGCCACCATGGCGTAGAGATCGGGCGCGCTGCGCGCATCGACCTCCTGCGCACCGTGCATCGACAGCACCATGCGGTCGGAATTCCAGTAGGCGAACAGATTCATGCCGCCGGCCACCAGCAGCGCGATGAATGCGCCCGCGGCGCCGCCGATCAGATAACCGACGCCCATGAACAGGGCGGTCATCCCTGCCAGCAGGAGGCCGGTTTTCATGAAATTCATTGTGGTCTCCATCCCCGGAGCACGCGGGACGCAGGCTCTCGGTCAGGAAAATGTTGGGTCGATTTGCCGGCTTCGCAAGCGCCGCGGCGCTTTGCCCCGACCCCCTTGCGGGCACGCTCCAAGGACTATCGGCGGCTTGGCGGCGGGAACGATATAAGGACTGTGTACCTACTTCCGCCCTACGCTGGTTCGCGACGCGTCCCGCTAGCGCGTCACCACGACCGGCGTTCCGACCCGCACCCTCTCGTACAGATCGACGATGTCCTGGTTGTACATCCGGATGCAGCCGTAAGAGACGAAGCCGCCGACCGAGCCCGGCCGGTTGGTGCCGTGGATCGCGTATTCGCCGCCTGACAGAGTCATCGCAGCCGCGCCCATCGGATTGCTGGGTATGCCGCCCGGGATCACGTCGGGCAGCCGCGGATTGTCGCGGCGCACGTCGTCGGGCGGCGACCAGGCCGGCTTGATGTATTTGCCGTCGATGTAGGAGGAGCCGGACCATTGCTGTCCGGCGCGGCCGACGCCGACCGGGTAGCGCAGTGCGCGGCCGTCCCCGAGGATAAGATAAAGCCTGCGTTCCTGGGTCTTCACGACGATGGTGCCAGGGGCGTATTCGAAGCCACCGATCGAAACGATCTCGCGCGCGGCCAGCGGCTGAGCCGCGGCCAACACGAATCCCAGCACACCTGCCGCCAGGATCGTCATCCGGCTAAAAAATAGTCCGCTCATGCCCTCAGCCTCACGCTACCAGCCAAGGCAAGAATAGCGGAAACCCCAGGAAAGTTCAGGGGGACTGCCGGTTAGCGTAAACGAGAGTCAATAGCTTCACACCGGTCCGGAAAAGCTATAAGCAAGAAACGGACCAATTTTCCCGGGGCCTATGGCACTTTCTCAACGACTCGAATTTCGTCAAAGCCAAGCCTTGGTGATGACGCCGCAGCTGATGCAAGCCATCAAGCTGCTGCAGCTCTCCAATCTTGACCTGGTGGCGTATGTCGAGGGCGAACTGGAGCGCAATCCGCTGCTCGAGCCGGTTCCGGAAGGCGATGCCCCGGTCCGTGGCGAGATCGAGCGCGAGGTCGAACGTCCCGCCGAGACCAGCACAATCGCCGACGACTGGATGAACGGCGAACTGGAGAGCCGCGAGGCGATCGAACAGCGTCTCGATACCAGCCTGGACAACGTGTTCCCCGATGACGTCGCGGCATCGCCCGCTCGCAACGCCGGCGACGCGCCGACCGGTCCGTCCGACTGGTCGAGCGTCGGCTCGGGCGGTCGCGAGGATGGCGATTACAATCTCGAAGCCTTCGTCTCGGCCGAGCGGACATTGTCCGACCATCTGTCGGAGCAGCTCACGCTTGCGATATCCGATCCGGTGCGGCGCCTGATCGGGCGGCACCTGATCGACATGATCGATGAGGCCGGATATCTCGCCGGCGATCTCGATGAGGCGGCCGAGAAGCTCGGTGCGACGCCGACCGAGGTCGCGCAAGTGCTCGCGGTGATCCAGACCTTCGATCCCTCCGGCATCGGCGCGCGCAATCTCACCGAATGTTTGGCGATCCAGCTCAGGGATCTCGATCGCTACGACCCGGCGATGCAGGCGCTGGTCGCGCATCTCGAGTTGCTGGCGCGCCGTGACATGGCGGCGCTGCGAAAAATCTGCGCCGTGAACGATGAAGACCTGGTCGACATGATCGCCGAAATCCGGCGGCTCAATCCGAAGCCCGGTCTCGCCTTCGGTACGACCTTGATCCAGCCGGTGGTGCCGGATGTCTTCGTGCGCCCGAACGCCGACGGCAGCTGGCACGTTGAACTGAATTCCGACACCCTGCCGAAGGTGCTGGTGAACCAGAGCTACCACGCGCAGGTGGTGCGCACCGCGCGCAATGCGACCGACAAAAGCTATCTCGCCGAATGCCTGCAGACTGCGACATGGCTGGTGCGCGCGCTGGATCAACGCGCGAAAACCATCCTCAAGGTCTCGATGGAGATCGTGCGTCAGCAGGATGCGTTCTTTGCTTACGGCGTGCGCCATCTGCGGCCGTTGAATCTGAAAATGGTTGCTGATGCCATCGGCATGCACGAGTCGACGGTGTCGCGCGTCACCGCCAACAAATACATGGCGACCAATCGCGGCATTTTCGAATTGAAGTATTTCTTCACCTCGGCGATCGCGGCGGCTGACGGCGGCGAATCCCATTCGGCGGAAGCGGTGCGTCATCGCATCAAGCTGATGATCGACGCCGAGGACCCGAAGACCGTGTTGTCGGACGACACCATCGTCGACCGGCTGCGCGAGGACGGCGTCGATATCGCGCGTCGCACCGTCGCCAAATATCGCGAGGCCATGCGCATTCCGTCATCGGTGCAGCGCCGGCGCGAGAAGCAGGCCGCTGCTGCTGCGGTCCAGCCGGCTTGAACGGAACATCGGGGATGCGCTTGAGTTATCGGCTGGAATTGCCGGCTTCTGTCGGCCTGGAGAATGGCCGCCACGCGGCAAAGGACGGCATTGACGAGGCGGGGGCCTCTCCCTATGGTCCGCCGCCTTTGGCGATCCAGAAGGTTTGTGAGTCCCTGAAGCATTTCCGGCGCCGCGCATGCGGTCCGGTGCAGACACCGTCACCGAAACAATAGCGGAGCAACGGCTTCCGGTTGCTAGTTACGGACGCCGCCCTGAAGGCCTCGGATCGGTTCCATGTCGCTCACGGATCTCATCGCGCCCAATGCCATCCTTCCGGCGCTGAAGGTCAACGGCAAGAAGCAGGCGTTGCAAGAAATCGCCGCCAAGGCAGCGGAGCTGACCGGGCAGGACGAGCGGCTGATTTTCGAAACCTTGATGCAGCGTGAGAAACTTGGCTCCACCGGAGTCGGCAACGGCATTGCGATACCGCACGGCAAGCTGCCGAAGCTTCCCAAGCTGTTCGGACTCTTCGCGCGTCTCGAACGGCCGATCGATTTCGAAGCACTCGATGGTCAGCCGGTCGATCTGATGTTTCTGCTGCTCGCGCCCGAGGGCGCCGGCGCCGATCATCTCAAGGCGCTGGCGCGAGTCGCGCGCATGTTGCGCGGCCCGGACATCGCCGCCAAGCTGCGTTACTCCGGCGACACCGATGCGCTCTACTCGGTGATCGCGATGCCCTCGGCAACCGCCGCGTAGCGCATCGCCACCTCGCGGCTCGCCGCGACAATGAATCCCGCAAGACCAACCGACTCTGACGCAGCGTTCCGATCAACCACGCTGGGTCAGTGCAGGCTGACGGCTTCGAGCTGGTAGGTCGCGGCTTCGGCCCTCGCCGAATCGAAGCTGTCGGCGATCGCGATCGGCGTGCCGTCCGCAATGCAGAGCGCGAACACGAAATGGCCGGGTGCGAGCAGCGGCGCTGACGCGGATAGAAACCCGACGTCTTCCGAGCGCATCGGCTTCACATAGGCCATGCGTCCGCCAAGCGCCGCAAGGACATCGGCGGGCATCGGGTCGCGATGAGTGTCGAATGGCTCAGACATGACTGACCTCTCTCGCCATGGGTCGGCGGGAGAGGCCAGCAGGTTCATCGTCGCTGGCGTTTCGTGTCAGCGGGAAGGCATCAGTGTACGCTGACGGTCTCGAGCTCCTGGCTCCACGCGTTGGCGATCGCCGCCTCGCGGCTGTCGGTCAGCATCATCGGCGTGCCGTCGGCCGCATGCAGGGTATAGAGCTGCACGCCGGGGTCGATCTGGGGCGCCTGCGGGAACATCGCCGCCACGTCCTCGGAGCGCACCGCCTTCACATAGGCGATCTTGCCGCCGCCGAGCAGCGCCAGCGCTTCCGCCGTGAGGACGGGATTCTCGTTCATGGTCTTGGTCATATTGCTCTTGGTATTCATGGCCCTCGACTCCTTTCAATGGTCGACAGGTTCGAGTCCTTCAGCGTTCAATCGCGATCCACGATGCTGACCGTCTTGACGATCCGCTCCGGCTCCGGCCGGATCAGGTCGATCGACAGCAGCCCGTTCTTCAGATCCGCACCTAACACCTCCATGCCTTCCGCCAGCACGAAGGTGCGCTGGAATTGGCGCGCGGCAATGCCGCGGTGGAGATAATGCCGGGTCTTGTCGTCCTGCTGCCGCCCGCGAATGACGAGCTGGCTTTCCTCGATCGTCACGTCGAGCTGATCGCGGGTGAAGCCCGCGACGGCCAGTGTGATGCGAAGGCGTTCGGGGTTGCCGTTTTCCCGGACCAGCCGCTCGATATTATAGGGCGGATAGCCGTCGGCAGCCTTGGCGACGCGATCGAGCGCTCGCTCGATCTCGTCGAATCCCAGCAGGAACGGACTGGATAGCGACGGAACTCGGGACATACTCGCAAAGTCCTCCGTAAAGCGACTTTGTCCTCGGGGACCCTTGCGGCATCCCCTCGATCGTTGGCCCGACGCGGCGACTGCCGATCCGAAACAACGACCAGGACCCAATATGGGGCCGTCCGGTTAAGGGTTCAAGAAGAGGAAAACGGCATGGGCAGAGGGCTTAGGCGGTTGCCGAGCCAGCCTCTGGTTAATGCCGAACGCTGGTTGCAGCGGAAGGGCGACCGGGCTGACGCGCCATCGCCTGCAATTCCTGCAGGACGACGCCGTTCAGGGTCTGCTCCAGGTTGACCAGAAACCGCGCCACCTGGGCCCCGTCGACCACCCGGTGATCGAACACAAGCCGCACCTCCATGGTGCCGTCCGCCTCGATGGCGTCGTAGGTCAGCGCGAATGTCAGCGGGGTCAGGATGGTCGGCAATCTCATGCCGAGCCCCGCTACCGAAGACACGGCAAAGGTGCCGAAATGGTGCGCGCGTTGACGGCTCCAGTTCAGCCCGATCCACCAGGCCAAACGCCGGATCGGCAAGGGCAGCCGGCTGATCTGCAGGACGCGGTTGAAATGCTTGATCTCGCGCACTGGGGCGGTGGCGGCGAACCGGATATTGGCGGCGATATCGAGGATCGACATCGCCGCCGGATCCTTGATCAACAGCCCGAGCGGCACCGGCTCGCCCTCGACCTCGCGTTCGATCACGAACAGCCCCACGCTCACGGGGAATTCGCACAAATGCGGCCAGGGGATCGTCACATAAGCCCGGCGCAGCTCGGGAAGGTCACGCGCCACGACCGCCAGCGCCTTGCCGAAGATCGCCGGCCAGGACGGACGAAGGGCGATCTCGCTGCGGGCCTGAAATAGCGGCTGCAGAACCATGCGGCGCGCGCCAATTCCGGCGGGAACAGTCTTGGTGAAATGCATCAGGTCGATCACGGCGCGGCGCGCATACGAGATCGGGATCGGCTTGGCGCGCATCCGCGGAATTCTCCGGCGGAAGCCCCGCTCCGCCATCGGCAAAAGAAAAAGGCCGCAAGCGGCCTTTGGATCATGCCCGAATTATTGCCGGGGCCGAAACGCTATGGCTGACAATCCATGAGGTGGATTGTCGCTGTCTGCGTCAAAGCCGATCTTGGCAGGAAGCGTAGCGAGAGAAGTGGTGGAGCCAGACGGAATCGAACCGACGACCTCTTGAATGCCATCCAAGCGCTCTCCCAACTGAGCTATGGCCCCATCCGAAGGCGCGGCTTGGGAGACGCGCCCGTAGTTCTAGCGATGCTCTATACGATGAGGCCGTCCGGCCTCAAGCTTCTTCCTCGTCCTCGCGGTCGCCGATGATGTCGGTGACGTCGTCGTCGCCTTCTTCGTCCTCTTCGATAAAGGTCGAATCATCATCGTCGTCGCCGGCCAGGGTCTCATCGACCTCGATCTCGTCGTCGGTGGCGTCGACGTCAGCTGCCGATCCCTTGGCGCCCTGCTGCTCGGCGTCGGCCTCTTCCAGCGACACGAATTCGGCCTCCTGGATCTCCGGAGCCTCAGCCGCCGCATCCTTAGCCGCCGCCGCGCGGGCCGCAGCCGCATCCGCCCGCGCCGAACGCGCATTGACCGGCGCGATCGTCACGACCTCGCCCGAATACGGCGAGATCACGGGGTCCTTGTTGAGATCATAGAACTTGCGCCCTGTCGTGGGACAGACGCGCTTGGTTCCAAGCTCGGATTTCGCCAATGTCCGGTGTCCTTGCAGATTCTAAAATGAGGTGCCTCACTTGGCGAGGTGAGCCGCCGGTGTCAATAGCCAACCGGCAGCAAGTTCCGAGATCGTGGCGAAGAACCTGCCACCGGGGCATTCCCACCCTGGCGACATTTGCGGCCGGTGACGCCTTGCCGGGCGCGTGGTAAACGGCGCCGGTCTCACCCCGACGAGGTTCCGTGTCCCATTCCGCCGCCGTTGTCACGCCGCTCGCCGCGCAGAAATCAGGTCCGCTCGGCGGGCGCGTTCGGGTCCCCGGCGACAAGTCGATTTCCCACCGGGCGCTGATTTTCGGCGCTCTGACGGTGGGCGAAACCCGCATCTCCGGCCTGCTGGAGGGCGAGGACGTCATCAATACCGGCCGCGCCATGAGGGCGCTCGGCGCCCAGGTCGAGCGCATCGGCGCCGGCGAATGGTCGGTTCGCGGCGTCGGCGTCGGCGGCCTGCGCGCGCCCGACGGGGTGCTCGACTTCGGCAATTCGGGCACCGGCTGCCGCCTGGTGATGGGCGCGGTCGCCGGATGCCCGATTTCCGCGACCTTCGATGGCGATGCCAGCCTGCGCAAGCGGCCGATGAAGCGCATCCTCGATCCAATCACGCTGGTCGGCGCACGCGCGACGGACATGGCGGAGGGTGGCCGCCTGCCGATCACGCTGCAGGGCGCGCGCGATCCGATTCCGGTGGAATACCGCACGCCGGTGCCCTCCGCGCAGATCAAATCCGCGGTGCTGCTGGCCGGCCTCGCGGCGCCTGGCACCACCATCGTGATCGAGAGCGAGGCGAGCCGCGATCACACCGAGCGGATGCTGATGCATTTCGGCGCCGACGTGACGGTCACGCCGGATGGCACGCATGGCCGCAAGATCACGCTGCGAGGCCAGCCCGAATTGCGACCCGCACCGGTGCTGGTCCCGGCCGATCCATCATCGGCGGCGTTTCCGCTGGTCGCCGCGCTGCTGGTCGCCGGCTCCGATGTGACGCTGACCGATGTGATGACAAACCTGCTGCGCACCGGTCTGCTGACGACTTTGCGCGAGATGGGCGCCACGATCGACACCGCGAATATTCGCAGCGAAGGCGAAGAGATGGCGGACCTGCGCGCCCGCACCAGTGCGCTGCGCGGCGTCGACGTGCCGGCCGAACGGGCGCCGTCGATGATCGATGAATATCCGATCCTAGCGGTCGCGGCCGCCTTCGCGCACGGCACGACGCGGATGCGTGGGCTGAAGGAATTGCGCGTCAAGGAATCCGATCGTCTCGCCGCGGTCGCCGACGGGCTGCGCGTCAACGGCGTCGAGGTCGAGATCGAAGGCGATGACTTGATCGTGCACGGCAAAGGCCGCGTGCCGGGCGGTGGTCTGGTCGCGACCCACATGGATCACCGCATCGCAATGGCGTTCCTGGTGATGGGACTTGCGAGCGACAAGCCGGTGACGGTGGATGACACCTCTTTCATCGCAACGAGTTTTCCGGATTTCATGCCGATGATGCGTGGCCTCGGGGCGAAGCTGTCGTGATCATCGCGATTGACGGGCCGGCGGCTTCGGGCAAGGGGACGCTCGGCAAGCGGCTCGCCGAGCATTTCGGCCTGAGCCATCTCGATACCGGCCTGCTCTATCGCGCGGTCGCAAAGGCAGTGCTCGATGCCGGTCGCGAATTGTCTGACCGTGATTATGCGGCGCAGGCTGCGACGCGGATCGACCCGAAACATTTCAGCGCCGCGCTCAAGAGCCATGCGATCGGCGAGGCGGCGTCGGTGGTTTCGGCTTATCCGGCGGTGCGTGACGCGCTGTTCAAGCTGCAGCAGGATTTCGCCGCGACGCCGCCCGGCGCCGTGCTGGACGGGCGCGACATCGGCACCGTGATCTGCCCGCAGGCCGATGTGAAAATTTTCGTCACCGCGTCGCCGGAGGCGCGTGCGCGCCGGCGCTATCTCGAACTCTGCGGACAAGGCCAGGACGTGACCGAGACCGCGATCCTCGATGATATCCTACGTCGCGACGAGCGTGACCGCAGCCGCGCGGTAGCGCCGCTGATCGCCGCCGATGATGCGACGATGCTCGACACCACCCATCTCGACGTCGAGGCCGCATTCGCGGCGGCCCTCAAGCTGGTCGAGCAGCGTGTGAGTCCGCGGGGTTAGTTGCGCTGACGATCGGCTGAATCGTCGCGCATCAGCGCCGCCAGTCCGGTCGCGGTGTCGAGCTTCGGAGTCCATCCGAGCCGCCGGAGTGCCGCGGCGTCGGCGACCAGCGAACCGGCGAGGCGCTGATAAGCCTCGGATCGGCCTGCGGCGTTCAATCCGGCGCGAATGATCGATGCCGGAACCGGGACGAGAGCTGGCCGGCGCCCCAGCCCCGCACGCATTGCGGCGATCATGTCCGGCACCGTGACTGGCGTGGCATCGGCGACGATGAAGGGCCGGCGCAGCGGCGTCGGGCTGGAGAGGATCGCGTCCACGGCATCGACGAGATTGTCGACCGACAGCAGCGATCGGCGTCCGTCCAAGGCGCCGAAGGGCAAGGGGTAAGGCGTCCGCGCAAGCTGCGCGAGCGAGGCCAGGTTTCCTTTCACGCCGGGCCCGTAGACCAGCACCGGCCGCAAAGCCGCCCAATCGAGGTCGAGATCGGCCAAGGCACGCTCCGCGGCTAGCTTCGAGCGCCCGTAGTCGTCGGTCGGTGCGGGTTCCATCTCCTCGGTGAGGACGCCTTCGGCGGTCGGGCCGCTTTGAGCCCGGATCGATGAGAGAAACACGAAGCGTTTCGCGCCGGCGCGTTGCGCCGCCCGGGCGAGGCTGATCGTCGCGTCGGTGTTGAGGGCGCGGTAATCGTCCTCCGGGATGCCGGACATGGCGTGGGCGATGCCGGCCGAATGGATCACGGCGTCCACGTCGGCCAGCGCCGCGGCCATGTTCTGAGGCCGGGTGAGGTCGCCGACCACTGCGCTCCCGGTTTCCAATGGAACATCGCTCGGACGCCGCATCAGCACCCGGACGCGATAGCCCCGCTGGGGCAAAGCGGCGAGGAGCGCCCGTCCGATGAAGCCGGTGGCGCCGGTGAGGGCGATCAGGGATTTGGCGGTCATGGTCCCACGATACTTGCCCAACCGCCCGCATTTGGATATATCCGCGCGGTCCGGACGCCCCTTCGTACGTTGTCGAAGCTGTCCAGGCGGGCCGTAAGCGCGGGAACCGCGGTTGCGTCGTGGAGGATTAGCCCGCTTCTGCCGTTTCTTCGGTGCCCCGGACATAAGCCATCGTTTTGATCGCCCGGTTTCGCGCCGGGCCGCCCGCGTCTAGCGACGCGGCGGTCGCCATTGGTCCGCGGGACCCATGGGCCGAGCGATTGAAGCGCCCCTTTTTCCAGACCGGCGTCACCGCAACCAGGAGAGTTCATGGCTACAGCTACCGCCGCCCAGTCGTCGCATGAAGATTTTGCCGCGATGCTCGAAGAATCCTTCACCAGCGGAAATCTGCAGGAAGGATCCGTCATCAAGGGCACCGTCGTCGGCATCGAAAAAGATGTCGCCGTCATCGACGTGGGCCTGAAGACCGAGGGACGCGTCCCTCTCAAGGAATTTGCCGGACCCGGGCGCCAGGGTGAATTGAAGATCGGCGACCAGGTCGAAGTCTATCTGGAGCGCGTCGAGAACGCGCTCGGCGAAGCGGTGCTGTCACGTGACAAGGCACGGCGCGAAGAGAGCTGGGGCAAGCTCGAGACCGCGTTCAAGAATAACGAGAAGGTCAACGGCGTCATCTTCAATCAGGTCAAGGGCGGCTTCACCGTCGATCTCGACGGCGCCGTGGCGTTCCTGCCGCGCAGCCAGGTCGACATCCGGCCGATCCGCGACGTCGGCCCGCTGATGAACCAGACGCAGCCGTTCCAGATTCTCAAGATGGATCGCCGCCGCGGCAATATCGTGGTGTCGCGCCGTACGGTTCTCGAAGAGACCCGCGCCGAGCAGCGCCAGGAACTGGTGCAGAATCTCGAAGAGGGCCAGGTCATCGACGGCGTCGTCAAGAACATCACCGACTACGGCGCGTTCGTGGACCTCGGCGGCATCGACGGCCTGCTGCATGTTACCGACATCGCCTGGCGTCGCGTCAATCACCCGACCGAAGTGCTCAACATCGGTCAGCAGGTGAAGGTCAAGATCATCAAGATCAACCACGAGACGCACCGCATCTCGCTGGGTATGAAACAGCTCCAGGACGATCCGTGGCAGGGCATTGAGGCGAAGTATCCGCTGGGCTCGCGCTACAAGGGACGCGTCACCAACATCACCGACTACGGCGCCTTCGTGGAGCTGGAGCCGGGGATCGAGGGCCTGATCCACGTCTCCGAAATGTCGTGGACCAAGAAGAACGTCCATCCGGGCAAGATCGTCTCTACCTCTCAGGAGGTCGAGGTGCAGGTGCTCGAAGTCGATCCGGTCAAGCGCCGCATTTCGCTCGGCCTCAAGCAGACCATGCGCAATCCGTGGGAAGTCTTCCTTGAGAAGTATCCGTCGGGTTCGGAAGTCGAAGGCGAGGTCAAGAACAAGACCGAGTTCGGCCTGTTCCTCGGCCTCGACGGCGACGTGGACGGCATGGTCCATCTCTCGGACCTCGACTGGAAGCGTCCGGGCGAGCAGGTGATCGACGAGTACAAGAAGGGCGACATGGTTCGCGCCCAGGTGCTCGACGTCGACGTCGAGAAGGAGCGCATCTCGCTGGGCATCAAGCAGCTCGGTGGCGATCCCTTCGCGGCTGAAAGCGCCGGCGAGCTGAAGAAGAATGCGGTCGTGACTTGCGAAGTGACCGAAGTGAAGGAGAGCGGCATCGACGTGAAGATCGTCGGCACCGATCTCCAGGCCTTCATCAAGCGCAACGATCTCGCCCGTGACCGCGCCGAACAGCGGCCCGAGCGTTTCGCTGTCGGCGAAAAGGTCGACGCACGTGTGACGCAGTTCGACCGCAAGGCGCAGAAGGTTGCCCTCTCGATCAAGGCGCTGGAAGTCGCCGAAGAGAAGGAGGCGATTGCCCAATACGGATCGTCGGATTCGGGCGCGACGCTCGGCGACATCCTGGGCACCGCGCTGAAGCGGGCCGAGAAGGAAAAGGCTGACGATTGATGCCAATACCGCTTGTCCCCGCGTCAGCGGGAGTGAGTGGAACGGATCAATCTTGATCAACACGCTGAACAGCCCCGGCATTGTCCGGGGCTGTTTCATTTCCGTTTGCCACAATTCCGGCCGGGTTCGGCGCGCCATTGACCGGAGGGCGTTGCAACGCCACCTTCCAACGAATCGTCAGGAGCCAAAGCCATGTCGCTCGATGCTGATCGGATCGTTGAACGCCGCCGGTTGCGCCGCAAGGTAACGTTCTGGCGCGTCTTCGCGGTCGTCGTCGTCATTCTTGCCGTGGTGGGGATCGGCGTCGCCATCACCGACAACACCGAAGCGCTGGGCGGCGGCGTCAGCGGATCGATTGCGCGGATCAAGATCGACGGCCTGATCCAGAGTGACCAGCAACGGGTCGAGGGCCTCGAGCGGCTTGGCAAATCGGCCGCGAAGGCCGTGATCGTCCATATCAACAGCCCGGGTGGCACGACAGCGGGTTCCGAGGAACTGCACGACGCGCTGATCCGGCTCAAGGCGCAGAAGCCGATCGTCATCGTGATCGACGGTCTGGCAGCGTCGGGCGGCTATATCGCCGCCCTAGGCGGCGACCGCATCATCGCCCGCGAAACCTCGCTGGTCGGCTCGATCGGCGTGCTGTTCCAGTATCCGAATGTCTATGAATTGCTCAACACGGTCGGCGTGAAGATCGAATCCGTGAAGTCTTCGCCGCTCAAGGCGGCGCCCAGCGGCTATGAGCCGACCAGTCCCGAGGCGCGCGCCGCGATCGAATCCATCGTTCTGGATTCCTATGCCTGGTTCAAGACCATGGTGAAGGATCGCCGCCAGATGGATGACGCGCAGCTTGAGCGCGTGTCCGATGGGCGGGTCTTCACCGGCCGGCAAGCGATGGGGTTGAAGCTGGTCGACGAGCTCGGCGACGAGAAGGCCGCGGTCACCTGGCTCGCGACCGATCGCAAGATCGATCCCAAGACGCCGGTGCGCGACTATAAGCTGCGCGAGCGGCTGAGCGACTTCTCGTTCCTGCGCCTTGCGACGGTGTCGGTGCTCGATTCGGTCGGCCTCGGCACCGTGGCGCGGCGGTTCGAAAGTCTCGGCAGCCTGCAGGCAATCGAGCGTCTCAACCTTGACGGTCTGTTGGCCCTTTGGCACCCTCAGTCCAATTAGAGCATGACCCTGGACCATGGCTTCCAGATTTCGGATCAGATTATGCTCAAAGACAACGATAGCCGGACAGGGCAGGGGTCGATGATTAAATCTGAGCTTGTGCAGCGCATCGCCACCCAGAACCCGCATCTCTATCAGCGCGACGTCGAAAACATCGTCAACGCGATCCTCAACGAGATCGTCGCGGCTATGTCGCGCGGCGATCGGGTCGAGCTGCGCGGTTTCGGCGCTTTCTCGGTGAAGCACCGTCCGGCCCGCACCGGCCGCAATCCGCGCACCGGCGCCCATGTCTCGGTCGAGCAGAAGTCCGTGCCGTTCTTCAAGACCGGCAAGGAAATGCGCGAGCGACTGAACAAGTCCGATTGACGATGTTGCGCAAGATCATCCGCGCGCTGATCCTGGTTCCGCTCGCGCTGGTAATCGTCTCCTTCGCAGTGGCCAACCGGCAGATCGTGGTCGTTTCGTTCGATCCCTTCGACACGGTGGACCCGGCCTATTCGCTGGCGATGCCGCTGTTCGTGCTGATCATCGCCATGGCGATCCTGGGCGTGATCATCGGTGGCGTCGCGGCCTGGCTGCGGCAGAATAAATGGCGCCGCGCGGCTCGCAATGCCGAAGCCCAGGCCCGCCGCCTCCAGATGGAGCTCGATGCCGCGTCCGGCCGCTACGGCGTGCCCGCCAGCGAGCCGCCCGCTGCGGCCCGGCGGCCGCGCCTGACGATCCCGCCGCCCGCCGCCTAAGCTCAAGACAAATCCCCCCGGCCGATGTAGAACCGCGCCGAAAGCGGATGATCGATGTCGTTACTGGTCAAAATCTGCGGCT
>CANKHJ010000046.1 GCA_947481635.1 Bradyrhizobiaceae bacterium | reverse complement strand
TGGACGCGGTCATCAGTCCGCAACGGCGGTCAAGCACGCGCCGAAAACGTCATTGTTCGAGGTGCCCTTATATATCCCTCGCCATTCCGCGGCGATAGGCGCAGCAATGAGATCGTAAGCGCTGTTCTGCGAGCGCTGGGCTGTGACGGTCACGGACCCACGTCGCCGGGAATTGCTGCAACGCAAGACGCGCGTGGTCCGAGCCACAGTGAGCATGGGCACGGGCTGATTTCCTTCAGCTCCGTTCGATGAAAGTGCCAGACAGCCATGCCGTCCGAACCTGCCGAACCAACCAATGTTCTTGTCGTGGAAGATGAGATGGTGCTGCGCATGCGCGCGGTCGACATCGTCGAGGATGCCGGTTTCACAGCGGTGCAGGCCGTCAATGCCGATGAAGCCGTCGCCATTCTCGAATCGCGCTCGGATATTTCGCTGCTGTTTTCCGACATTCAGATGCCCGGCAGCATGGACGGATTGAAGCTCGCGCATGCCGTTCACGAACGCTGGCCGGGGATCAAGATCATCCTGGTATCCGGCCATGTCAAAGTGTCCGAAACCGACCGCCCGGCCGACAGCCGCTTCTTTGGGAAGCCGTTGGAGGGGAAGCAGATGATCGCCGAATTGCAGGAAATGGTGGGCGAGGGGGCGTTGAAGGTGGTTCCGAAGGCGGCCATACCGCTCGCGGTGGAAGCACTTACCAGAACCAAGCCTCCAGGATCGTTGCTTGGCGCCGCCGCGCAAGAGAGCCTCACGGCCGAGAATGACAGTCTGCGGCTGTTGCTGGAGCAGGCCGGCATCGACGCCAAGGCGCTGCTGACGAAAGCCGGCATCGATGCCAAGGAGCGTGAGGCCGCAGACAAGCTGCAGAAACTCATTCTCGATGAAATGCACCATCGCATCAAGAACACGCTCGCAACCGTGAGCGCCATTGCGTCCCAGAGTCTTCGCACCGCGACCAGCATCGAGCACGGACAGCATGCGATCGAGGGGCGGTTGATCGCGCTCGGCCGCGCGCATGACCTGCTGATGCAGGTCAGTTGGGCCAATGCCGGTCTGGTGAACACGGTTCGTGGAGCAACCGAACCTTATGACGGCCAGGGTGCCGGCCGGTTTTCGATCGACGGTCCCAATATCGGCATCACATCCGGCGCCGTGATCGCGCTGGCGATGACGTTCAACGAACTCTGCACCAACACCACGAAATTCGGCGCCTTGTCGGTGCCGGCCGGGCGCATTGAAATCGCCTGGACGATCGACGATGCGACCCAGCGGCTGCGATTGACGTGGACCGAAAAAGGCGGCCCGCCTGTTGAGGCTCCGAGCCGGCGCAGCTTCGGCACCCGTATGATGGAGTCGCTTGGCCAGCAACTGAACGGCCAGGTCGCGCTGGCCTATCAGCCGAGCGGGTTCGTCTACATGCTGGATGTGCCGCTCAGCGCGCTGACGGTGAAAGGCGCGACGCCTACGGCGTGACGGTTACCGCCCGGTTCCGCCATTCCCATAGGCGCCGTCCGACGCGGGCGTCGCGCCGCCGGCCATCGACACGCGGCCGAGCGACATGCGCTGTACGCCGCGTGTGTCGATCTTCGGCCGCTTCGACGTGATGGTGCGCGAGTTGACGCCGATCCAGGAAAGCTCCGAGGACAGCCGTCCATATTCGATCTTCGGGCAGCGGTTCATCACCACCTTCAGCCCGGCATCCTCGGCGAGCTTTGCCGCCTCGTCGCTGACCACGCCGAGCTGCATCCAGATCACCTTCGGCGGCGGCGTGAGCGCCAGCGCTTCCTCAACGATCCCCTTGGCGTAGGACGATGCGCGAAACACGTCGACCATGTCGATCGGCTCCGGCACATCGGCGAGCTTGCCGTAGACCTTGAGCCCGAGCAGGTCTTGCCCGGCGAGGCCAGGATTGATTGGGATCATCCGGTAGCCGCGTTCCTTGAGATATTTTAATGCGAAATAGCTCGGCCGGTTCTCCTTGGCGGAGACGCCGACCATCGCGATCGTCTTCACGGTGTTGAGGATGCCGCGGATGTAGCCGTCGCTGTAGCCCGAATGATCCATGATCGTCACTGCACCCTTGGTGTGAAGGCGACCAGCGCGCCGAATAACGGAATGCCCGCGGCGATCGAGACGCCGCTCGTGATCGCAACGTCCGACAGGCAGATCGCGCCGCAACCGAAGAAGTCCATCGCCGGCAACGCGATGCCCATGCCGAGCCCCCACGCAACGCCGGCGAAAACGCCGCGCCTGATGGTGTTGGGCGGAAGTTGTTCGAGCCGTGCAGTGAGTGTGGTCATGACTGTTTCCTCATAACGTCTACCGGTCTTCCCACAACGGCGCGCGTTTCTCGACGAAGGCGTTGATGCCTTCCTCGGCGTCGCGCGCCATCATATTCTCCACCATCACCTCTGCCGTAAAATTATAGGCGTCGGCCAGGCCGAGTTCGAGCTGGCGGTAGAAGGCTTCCTTGCCGAGTTTGAGCACATGCGCGGATTTTGCCGCGACCTTGCGCCCGATCGCCATCGCCTCGCTGCGCGCCGCACCGGGCGCGACGACGTCATTGATCAGGCCGTAGCGCAGCGCGTCCTCGGCCGTGAGGTTCTCGCCGGTCACTAGCATCTCCATCGCGACCTTGCGCGGCACGTTGCGCGACAAGGCGACCATCGGGGTCGAACAGAACAGCCCGATATTGACGCCGGGCGTCGCGAAGAACGCGTCGGAGGCTGCCACCGCGAGATCGCAGCTTGCAACCAGCTGGCAGCCCGCCGCGGTCGCCGGGCCTTGCACCGCCGCGATCACCGGCTGCGGCTGTTTGACGATCTGCTGCATCACGTTGGCGCAGCTTTCCATGATCAGCTTGTAATAGGCGCGGCCGCGATCGCCGTCGGCGCGATGCGCGGCCAGTTCCTTGAGGTCGTGGCCGGCGCTGAAGGCTGTGCCGTTCGCCGCGATGATGATGGCCCGCACCGCCGGATCCTTCGCCAGCGCAGTCAGGTGCGCGGCGAGCGCCAGCAGCATCGCCTCGGAGAGCGAGTTGCGCGCCTGCGGCCGGTTCAGGATCAAGGTCGCGATCCCCTCCGCGTCCTCGCGCAGCAGCACCGGCGCTGTTGCGTCATCGGAGCGGGCGAGGGCGGCTTGCTGGTTCATCGCTTCGATCCTCAAGGGCAGCGCGGCTGATCGATACTTAGCGGCATTGTCCCGCCGCGCAAGATGACCCGGACCCAGGCCGCTTTCGGTGGGGCGGCTGGGCAGGTAAAAGAAGGGATGAGCGCCACGTTGAAACCCGCCACGCTGCCGCGCGACGAACTCGCCGCGCTTCTGACTGTCGAGTTTCCGCAGCTCTTCAAAGCGGACAGCGGCTATTCCATCGAGGCGGTGTGGCAGGGCGGATGCCGGGTGCGGCGCGGCTTTCACGACAACCACTTGCGTCCCGGCGGCACCATCTCCGGCCCAACGCTGATGGAACTCGCGGATTTCGGGCTCTATGTCGCGGTGCTGGCGTCGATCGGCTGGAAGCCGCTCGCGGTCACGACCAATCTTTCGATCAATTTTCTGCGCAAACCGTCGCCGCGTGACCTGGTGGCGGAATGTAAATTGCTCAAGCTGGGCAAGCGCTTGGCGGTCGGGCAGGTGACGATTACTTCCGACGGAGAGGCCGAACCGGTGGCGCACGCCACGGGCACTTATTCCATCCCGCCATAAGGCGATAGCGAGAGGTATTTTTCTACCATTTTCATAAGCTGCTGATATTGATCGATAAATCAGACCTCATTTGAATTGACCGGGTGTGGGGGCTGAGATAGAAGCCCAGCCAACGCGGGTTTCGTCCGCCAACTCCCTTCAGGGCATTTTATGAGCACATACTCGGCCAAGGCCGCCGACATCGACAAGAAATGGGTGATGATCGACGCCGAAGGGCTCGTTGTCGGCCGTCTCGCCACGATCGTCGCCATGCGGCTGCGCGGCAAGCACAAGCCGTCCTACACCCCGCACGTCGATGACGGCGACAACGTCATCATCGTCAACGCCGCGAAGATCGTCCTCACCGGGCGCAAGCGCGACAAGAAGGTGTATTACCACCACACCGGCTTCATCGGTGGGATCAAGGAGCGCACCGCCAAGTCGATCCTCGAGGGCAAGTTCCCCGAGCGCATCGTCGAGAAGGCGATCGAGCGCATGTTGCCGCGTGGCCCGCTCGGCCGGCAGCAGCTCGGCAATCTCCGGGTCTATCCGGGTCCCGCCCATCCGCATGCGGCGCAGCAGCCGGAAGTCGTGGATATCGGCATTCTCAATCGCAAGAACAGAAGGAGCGCCTAATCATGGCCGAGTCCATGCAGTCGCTCGACCAATTGTCGACGATCAAGCCGGTGGCCCCCGAGGCGCCGAAATATGTCCAGAAGCTCGACAAGCAGGGCCGTGCCTACGCGACCGGCAAGCGCAAGAACGCGGTCGCCCGCGTCTGGATCAAGCCGGGCGCCGGCAAGATCATCGTCAACGAGCGCGCGGTGGAAGTGTTCTTCGCCCGTCCGGTGCTGCGCATGCTGATCCAGCAGCCGCTGATCTCGTCGAACCGCCAGACCCAGTTCGACGTCGTCTGCACGGTGTCGGGCGGCGGCTTGTCCGGCCAGGCCGGCGCGGTGCGCCACGGCCTCGCCAAGGCCTTGCTCGCCTATGAACCGGATCTGCGCGGCGCCCTCAAGCGCGGCGGCTTCCTGACCCGTGACTCGCGCGTCGTCGAGCGCAAGAAATACGGTCGCGCCAAAGCCCGCCGTTCGTTCCAGTTCTCCAAGCGCTAATTCCTCCGAGCTCCGGCTCGCGACGAAAAACGGCGGCCCTCACGGGCCGCCGTTTTGCTTTCTGCGGGCCGGCTGCTCGGCAGAAGCGCCGCTGCCCTATGCCATCTGCACTTAGTCGAATTGCTTAGAGCTCATTTACCTTCTGGCAATCCTGTTTGCGGGACGGTCTTGGCGGTAACTACCCCGGAACCGTTAGGCGCTAAAGTTCGGCATCGTCAGGTGGTGAATTCGTCGATGCATCTCGATCTTCAAACGCTCTCCGTCGTCACGGTATTTGTGACCGCGCTGCTCGGCGCGTTGCTGGTCTTCGCGGGTCTGCAGAATCGCGCGATCCGCGCGCCGATGTGGTGGGGCGCGGCCTATATTGTCGGTGCGTCGGGGCTTGGTCTGTTGTCGTCACGCGGCTCCGCCCCCGATTTCGTCACCATCGATATCGCGAACGCGCTGGTGCTGCTGAGTTACGGGCTGATCTGGGCCGGCGCGCGCGTCTTCGAGGGCCGCAAGCTCCGCCCCGAACTGATCCTGATCGGCCCGGCCTTGTGGATCCTGGCCTGCCGTTTTCCGTTCTTCGTGGACGATATCAACCTGCGCATCCTGGTCTCTTCCACCGGGGCCGCCATTCTCGTCGCTGTGACCGCGGACGAGTTCTGGCGCGGTCGCGACGAGCCGCTGATGTCGCGCTGGCCGACGGTGGTGGTGTTGCTCGCGCATGCCGCAGCGATGCTGGCACGCGTTCCGGCGACCATGCTGTCGCCATTCATGGACTCGCATTCCTTCATGAGCGGCGTGTCGTTCACGCTGATCTCCTTCGGAACGCTGCTGTTCACGGTGATCCTGGCATTCCTGCTGCTCAACATGACCAAGGAACGGACCGAGCTGAAGCACAAGATCGCCTCGTTGGTTGATCCGCTGACCGGTATCGCCAATCGGCGCGCCTTCCTGAACGAGGCCGCCGCGCTGTTCCGTCGTCAGGTGAGCGACCGCGAGCCGCTCGCGTTGATGCTGTTCGACCTCGATCGCTTCAAGCAGATCAATGATCGCTTCGGCCATGCGCTTGGCGACCGCGCCCTGCGGGTATTTGCCCAGAGCACCAGCAAGACCTTGGGCGCTGACAATCTGTTTGGCCGCATTGGCGGCGAGGAATTCGCCGCGTTGCTGCCGGCAGGCGACATCGGCGAAGCCTTTGCGATCGCCGATCGTGTGCGCCGTAATTTCGAAGCCGCCGCGGCGCGCCTGGGCGACAGCGAACTCAAGCCGACCGTCAGCGTGGGGCTGACGCTGGCGCTCGATGCCGAGATCGAGATCGACAAGCTGCTCGACGTTGCGGACGCCGCGCTCTACCGCGCCAAGGCCGAAGGCCGCAACCGCGTGGAAGTCTCCGAGGTGGTGGTCGAAAGCGAAACTCCGACCCGCATAGTCTCGGCGCCGTCGATCATCCCGATTATGAACATGGGGCGCGTTCGCGGCGCATTCCGGCGCGCCGCCCATTCATAACGCGCGTTTTATCAGTAGTTTTACCTAGTTATTCTCGAAAACCCGCAGCAGCATCGCAAGCTGGCGCAATCCATTACCGCAAGCATCGCTCGCATTCCCGTTGGTGATCGGTATTAAAGTGTTCCTCGGTGAGGGGTCACCCTAGGAACAACAATGTCGACGTTTGCTGTGGAACGCGTGATCGTCCTTGATGTCGCAACCCTGACGATGGTTGCGGCGCCGGTCACGGCGCTGCTTGGCTTCTTCCTGCTGTTCGCCTGGATGCAGGAGCGCGTTCGCGCGTTGGCGTGGTGGGGCAGCGCGTATCTTCTCGGCGGCTTCTCTGTCGCGATCTGGAGCATTGAGAGCCTGGTCTCGCCGCCATTGCCGCCCGGCTTTGCCAATGCATTGCTGTTCCTGGCCTGCGGTATGATCTGGACCGCTTCGCGCATCTTCCACGGCCGCAAGGTGCTGTGGGGCGCACAGTCGACCGGAGCCTTCCTGTGGCTGCTCGCAAGCGGTTTTCCATCCTTCGCAGCGCTGAGCACAGGCCGTGTCATGACCGCCTGCGTCATCATCGCGACCTATGTTTTCCTGACCGCCGCCGAACTGTGGCGTGAACGCCGCAACGCATTGATACGGCGCTGGCCGGCGATCTTCGTGCCGATGCTGCACGGCGCGATCTTCCTGTTCCCGATCCCGCTCTCCGGTCTGCTGCCTGAAAATGGCGGGATGCTGACGCTGGCAAGCGGCTGGGTCGCAGTGATCGCCGTCGAGATGATCCTTTACGCGGTCGGCACGGCATTCCTCGTGATGATGATGGCGCAGCAACGGACCATCCGCATTCACAAGGATGCCGCCTCGAGCGATCCACTGACCGGATTGTTCAACCGGCGCGGATTTCTCGACGCCAGCGCCGCCGTCATCGCTCGCGCGTCGGCGGAGAAGTGTCCGGTGACGGTGCTCGTCTTCGATCTCGATCACTTTAAGTCGATCAATGATCGTTTCGGCCATGCGGTGGGCGACGCGGCGTTGCGAGTATTTGCTGCAACTCTCGGCACCAATATGCGCGCCGGCGATGTGCTCGGCCGTCTGGGTGGCGAAGAATTCGTCGCCATCCTCGCGGCAAACGTGGACGAGGGTGTGTCCGCCGCTGAACGCGTGCGCGTCGCGTTCACGGAAGCGGCCGTGACGGTCGACGGGAATCCGATGGCCGCGACGGTCAGCGTCGGGGTTGCCGCCGCGCCGGTTCACTGCGTGAATATTGAGGCGTTGATCGCGCGGGCCGACGACGCGCTCTATTGTGCGAAGTTGAACGGCCGCAATCGTGTCGAGGCCGCGCCTGACGTGGCGATGCCGGCAAGCGGTGAGCCGGCCTCCGCAGTCGCCGGCACCCCCGCGCTAGCGCCGGCCTGAACACATCAGGTCGCGATCTTGCCGCCGCCGCGTTTGGTGATCGCGACGATCGCCGGCCGTGGCGGGAGGCCGTCCTTGAAATCCGGCCAGCGCGTCGCGGGGTTTTCAAACGTCGCCGGCGTCTTGGCGTCTTCGTCCGCCTCGCCCGGATGCTGGACGGCGACGAACAGCGTCTCGTCGTCGGGCGTGAATTCCGGTCCGCACATCTCCGCGCCGGCGGGGCAGCGGAAGAACAGCATCGAAGTCCCGCGCATCTCGCCTTCGGTCTCCAGCGCCCAGATGCCGTCGGTGCGTCCGGTGCGACCACCGGAATTGCCATCGGTCGCGATCCAGAGCCGGCCCATGTGGTCGACCGCGCAATTATCCGGCATCCCGAACCAGCCATCCTTGGTGGTCGAAGGATGGAATGATGCGCCGACCGCGGCGATCGACGGGTCGCCGCACTTCACCAGCATCTCCCAGGTGAAGCGGTCGGCGGCGTGATCGCCGTCCGGCGGCGTCATCTCGATGATATGGCCAAAGCGGTTGTCGGCGCGCGGATTGACGCCGTCGACCTGGGCGGCGGTACGGCGGTTATTGTTGGTGAGGATCACGTAGACCTTATTGGTTCGCGCACTGGCCTCGACGTCTTCCGGCCGGTCCATCTTGGTGGCGCCGAGGAGGTCGCCGGCGCGGCGCGTTTCGATCAGGATATCGGCCTGGCTCGCGAACCCATTCGCCGCGGTCAGCGGCCCTTGCCCATGCACCAGCGGCAACCATTCAATCGATCCATCGGCATTGTAGCGCGCGACCGAAAGCGTGCCGCGATCGAGGATGTCGCGATTGGCTGCGGGGTTCGCCGTGTCGACGCGCGCTTGCGTGACGAAGCGATAGACATAGTCGAAGCGCTCGTCGTCGCCGGTATAGACGACATAGCGGCCGTCCTTGTTGAGGATGCCGGCGGCGCCTTCATGCTTGAAGCGCCCGAGCGCGGTGCGTTTCTTCGGCACCGAGTTGGGATCGAATGGATCGATCTCGACGATCCAGCCGAAGCGGTTCGCTTCATTTGGCTCCTTGGTGACGTCGAAGCGCTGGTCGTATTTGTACCAGGCGTAGGAATTGCCAGGCAGGCCGATGCGCTTGTAGTTGCGCGCCTCCGGATGGCTGTCCGCCATGTTGCCGGAGAAATAGAAGTGGAAGTTTTCTTCGCAGGTGAGCCAGGTGCCCCACGGCGTCAGGCCGCCAGCGCAGTTATTGACGGTGCCTAGCACGCGCCGCCCAGTCGCATCGGCGCTGGTCTTCAGGCGGTCATGGCCGGCGACCGGGCCGGTGAGCTCCATCGGGGTATCGACGTCGATGCGGCGTGCGAATTTCGAACCCGCGATGACGCCCCATTTGCCGTTCTCGCGCTTGATCTCGATCACCGCGCCGCCATGCGCGGCGCGCTCGATATCGACCAGCTCCTGGGTCATCTTGCCGAACGCGGCTTCCTTGGTGTCCTGAAGTCCGACGCCCGGGAACATCAGTTCTTCGTTGGTGTATTCGTGATTCACGACCAGGAGGCCGTGCTGGGCAGGATTGGCCGCGCCGCGCATCGGCAGATAACCGAGGAAGTCGTTGTTGTAGCCGAATTGCAGTTTCTGGGCCGCGCCGCTCTGCTTCAGCGGATCATAGGCCGGCGCGCCGGGCAGCACCGGATCGCCCCAGCGGATCAGGACATCGGCGTCATAACCTTCCGCGACGTGATGATTGGGATCGACGCCGGCGGCGACCTCCTTGAACGAGAAGCGGGTGGCGCCCGCATTGGCCTTGTCTGCTGCGATGATCGCAAGCGGGCTGACGGTCGCGGCCATCGCGGCGACGCCGAGCGCACCTTTCAGGATGTCGCGGCGGGCGAGCCGCGTGGCGATCACGTCGCCCAACGTCGGGTTGTTCGAGGCGTTGCGGCCGTCGTCTTCCGATAATTCGCGGAGCTGGGATGAGTTGAGGCCGGGATGCGTCATGGCAGGGCTCGCGCTGGCTGGAGGCTGCCACGCGGGTAACATCGGCCCATGACGCTTCGGTGACACTCCCAACCGCTTGAATGCACGGGCGTTTCTGGTATCGAAACGATCAAAGTCTGCAGGCCGGTTCCGGTCGCCAATGCGGGAGTATCCGAGTGTCCCAAGACTATGACGTGCTGGTTGCCGGCGGCGGCGTTGCCGGACTGACCGCTGGCCTGACCGCAGCGCGCGCTGGCCACCGGACCATGGTGCTGACCGGCGATACCCTTGGCGGACAGCTTGTGAGTATCGAAAAGATCGAGGGATTTCCGGGCTTCCCTGAAGGGGTTCCAGGCTACGACCTGTGCCCGATGCTGCAGGAGCAGGCGATGGCCGCGGGGGCCGAATTCTCCTCCGCCAATGTCGATTCACTGGAGTCCGACGGCCCGGTGTGGGCGATCGCCACCGCCGAGGGGGCGTTCACGGCGCGCGGCGTCATCCTCGCGACCGGCGCGGACCTGAAGGAACTCGGAGTTCCGGGCGAAGCGCGTCTGCGCGGGCAGGGCGTCAGCCATTGCGCGAGCTGCGACGCGCCGCTGCTGCGGGGCCGGATCGTCGCGGTCGTCGGCGGCGGCGATTCCGCCATGCAGGAGGCGCTGACGCTCGGCGATGCAGTCGAGAAGGTTATCATCCTGCAGCGCGAGGCCGCGCTGACCGGGCAGGCCGCCTACCGCGACCGCGTGATGCAGCATCCGAAGATCGAAGTGCGGTTTGGCATGACCGTGGAAGAAATCCACGGCGAGGCGACGGTGTCCGGCCTGACGCTCAAGGATCTCGCCAGCGGAGCGACCAGCAAACTCAACGTCGCCGCGGTGTTCGTGTTTGTCGGACTCGAGCCGAAGACCGGCTACCTCAATGGCCGTCTGACGCTCGACCCGACCGGCCGCGTTCCGACCGATGACTCCTTGCGCAGCGAATTACCAGGCCTGGCGGCGGCGGGAACCTTGCGCAGCCGCTCGGCCGGGCGGGCAGTGGGATCGGCCGGCGACGGCGCGACCGCGGCCATTGCGATCGATGCCTATTTGCGCGACGGTAGCTGGCGATAACAAGAGTCGGTTCGAGGGCAGGGCAGGCGAGGAGGCGATCATGGCGGACAAGATCATCGTTCATGACCCGCGCGGATTTCCGCCGAAGGTCACCGGCAAGCGCCTCGCCCCGCGGCTCGAGGGCTTCGACGACAAGACGATCTATCTGGTCGATTGCCTGTTCGACAATTCCGAAGCCTTCATGGAAGAGATGCAGGGCTGGTTCGCGGCGCATCTCCCGAAGGTCCGCACCCAGATGATCAAGCCGCGCGAGAGCTGGGTCGACGACCCGGAGATGCGCGCCAAGGTGGTCGCCAACGGAGACGCGGCGATCCTCGGTGTCGGGCTTTGAAGCACCTGTAGCCCCACGGTCGTGGGGCTGGCCTTATCGCTGGAACAGGCAGGCGTACCGACGGTCGCGGTGCATACTCACGTCTTCGCGCGGCTGGTAAAATCGACCATCACGACGCATGGCATGCCGACCGCGCGCAACGTGTTCGTGCCGCAGCCGATCGTCGGCCGTACGCCGGCCGAATTGCGCGGCTATGTCGAGGGCCTCGATCCGATCACCAAGCGTCCGTTCATCCAGGAGGTCATCGAGGGCCTGTCACAGCCGCTCAACGACAATGACCTGAAAGGCATGTCGTTCGACCGCTCGAATCCGCGCCTGCTTCCGGCCGATACCGAGGACAATCTCCAGGCGCTGTTCATCGAGAACAAGTGGACCGATTTCCTTCCGATCATTCTGCCGACGGAAGAGCGCGTCGCCGCGATGCTGAAGGGCACCAGCCATCCGCCCGATAAGATCGTCGGGCGGCTACGCGCCACGGCCTTCCGCGAGGAGTGGGAATTCAACGTCGAGCAGGTCGCGGTCAATGCGGTGATGGCCGGCTGTAAACCAGAATATCTCCCGGTGGTCCTGGCGCTGGCCGCGAGCGGCATGAGCGCGCGCTCCAGCAGCACCACGTCATGGGCCTGCATCTCGGTGGTGAATGGGCCGATCCGCAACGAGATCGGGCTGAATTCCGGGATCGGCGCGCTCGGCCCTTACGCGCATGCCAATTCCACCATCGGCCGCGCGCATAACCTGCTGTCGATCAACCTGCAGGGCGGCTCGGTGCCGGGCGACACCTATATGGGCTCGACCGGCAACCCGCTGAATTACTCGACCTGTTTCGCTGAGAACGAGGAACGCAGTCCCTGGGCGCCGCTGCATGTCCAGAAGGGTTTCAAGCCGACCGACAGCGTCGTGCACGTGTTCCTGGCGGGCTGGTACATGCATGCGGGGTTCGGGCCGCGCGAGACCTGGCAGGAGAAGATGACCCGCTCGATGCAGGCGGCGGAGCATTACAGTCCGCCGCTCTGGGTGATGGACCCGATCGTCGCGCGCGGCTTCGTCGACCTCGGCTACGACACCAAGGAAAAGCTGATCGCGTGGATGGCGCGGGCCGCCAAGCTGCCGGCACGCGAATACTGGGACAATCAGTGGGTCCAGACGCTGGTGCATCCGCATGCCGTCGCGGGCGTCGAGCCCTATGCGTCGAAGCTCAAGGCCGCGCCTGACGAGATGGTCGAGATCTTCCAGGAAAAGGACATCAACATCATCGTCGCCGGCGGCGAGACCCAGGGCGGCTGGAAGATGTTCTCCGCCAATTACCGCAACGGCACGATTTCGATCGACGCCTGGCGTTGACGCTTAACCCGTTCGTTTCCAGCGGCTATGGTCGCGTCTTTCGTCACGAAGGCGCACGACCAGTCGCATGATCGTCGGCACGGCAGGCCATATCGACCACGGCAAGACCGCGCTGGTGCGCGCGCTCACGGGCGTCGAGACCGACCGGCTGAAGGAGGAGAAGGCGCGCGGCATCTCGATCGACCTCGGCTTTGCCTACCTGCCGGCCGGCGACGACGTGATCGGCTTTGTCGATGTGCCGGGTCACGAGAAATTCGTGCGCAACATGCTTGCCGGCGCAACCGGAATCGATGTGGTGCTGTTGGTGGTTGCCGCCGACGATGGCGTGATGCCGCAGACCATCGAGCACCTGGCGATCATCAATCTGCTTGGCATCGCACAAGGCATCGTCGCATTGACCAAGGTGGATCTGGTGCCACAGCAGCGGCGTGACGAGGCTGCGCGTGAAATCACCGAATTGCTTGCGACGACGCGGCTCGCCGGCGCCGAGATCGTTCCGGTCTCGACTGTGAGCGGCGAGGGCATCGCGGCCTTGGGGGCCAAGCTCGGCGCCCTCGCAACGTCTGTTGCCGGGCGTACCACAAATGGATGTTTTCGCCTGGCCGTCGATCGTTCATTCACGTTGGACGGCATCGGCACTGTGGTCACCGGCACCGTCATGTCTGGCGTAGTGAACGTCGGCGATCATGTTGTCGTGAGCCCATCGGGCCTGACGGCGCGCGTGCGCTCGATCCATGCGCAGAACCGCCCGGCGAAAGTCGGCCGCGCCGGTGAGCGTTGCGGGATCAATCTGGCCGGCGAGAATATCGCAAAGGATGCGATCCAGCGTGGCGACGTGCTGCTCGATCCGGTGCTGCACGAACCGGCATCGCGCATCGATGCGACGCTGCGGGTCCTCGCAAGTGAGACGCGGCCGGTTCGCCAACGCATGCCGCTGCGGCTGCATCACGCCGCCGCCGAGGTCGGCGCGCGCGTGCATATCCTCGACGCCGTGCAGATCGCGCCGGGCGGTGAAGCGCGGGTGCAACTCGTGCTGGATCACCCGATCGCGGCGGCTACCGGCGACCGCTACGTGGTGCGCGACACCAGCGGTCGGCGCACCATCGGAGGAGGGCGGCTGCTCGACTTGCGCGCGCCGGTGCGGCGCCGGCGTTCGCCCGAGAGACTGGCGCTGCTCGATGCGCACGCGATCGGCAAGGCGGACGATGCCTTTGCCGCATTGCTCGAACGCGCTCCCTATTATGTCGATGTGCCGGCTTTCGCGCGGGACCGGGCGATCAAGCCGGCCGAATTTCAAACCACAGCGGCTGCGGTCTGTATTGCTGCGCAGGACACGACCTATGCAGTGTCGACAGCGACCCGGAACAAGCTCCGCGGCGCGATCGTTGCAGCGGTCGAAAAATACCATGTCGACAATCCCGGCGCCACTGGCGTTGCGCTGGAGCGATTGCGCAGCCAGGTCGAGCCGCGCCAGCCGGCGGCGGTCTTCGGGGCTGTCATCGCCCAATTGGCGCGCGCGAAGGACATCGTCCTGGACGGCGGCGCGGTGCGCCGGCGCAGTCACCTGATCGCGCTGACGCCGCAGGATGAGAGGCTGTGGCAGCAGATCGTGCCGCTGCTGACCGGCGTGGAGCGCTTCCGGCCGCCGCGCCTGCCGGACATGGTCGCGCAGACCCAGGCCAAGGAGTCGGACCTGCGCCGGCTGATGAAATCCCTCACCCGGCTTGGGATGGTCAGCGAGGTCGCGGCGGATCACTTCTTTCCGCGCGAGACATTGGCCGAGATCACCGCGATCGCGGCCGAATTGGCGGCGTCGTCGAAGGATGGGCAATTCACCGCGGCGCAGTTCCGCGACCGCCTCGACAATGGCCGCAAGGTTGCGATCCAGTTGCTCGAATTCCTCGACCGCAACGGCATCACCGGCCGCCGCGGCGACCTTCGCGTCGTCAATCGCGCGAAGCTCGGCCTGTTCGGCTGATTGCTATTCCGCGGCCTGAGCGTGACGCCGGTAGCGGCTTTCGGGACGCGGCAGCCCGAGATTGTCGCGCAGCGTGCGGCCCTCATACTCGGTGCGGAACAGCCCGCGCTTCTGAAGCTCCGGCACCACCATGGTGATGACGTCGTCGAGCGAGCCGGGCAGCCAGGCCGGCATCAGGTTGAAGCCATCGGCCGCGTCCTTGACGAACCATTCCTCCAGCACGTCGGCGATATGCTCAGGCGTTCCCTTGATGATGCATTTGCCGCGAGCGCCCGCGACCCAGTTGCCGATCTCGCGGATGCTGAGATTCTCGCGCTTCGCCTTCTCGACGATATTGCGGAAATGCGCGTGGCTTCCCTGCGTCTGCGGCAGATCGTCAGGGAGCTTGTCGTCGAGGTCATAGCCGGTGAGGTCGACGCCGCCGAGCATGATCGACAAAGCCTCGCGTGACACCATCGGCTGGATCCGCGATTGCAGGTATTCGAACTTCTCGTCCGCTTCCGCCTCGGTGCGGCCGACGAAGATGCTCATGCCCGGCATGATCTTGAGATGCTCGCGGGAGCGGCCGTATTGGGCCATTCCGTCTTTCACCCGGGCGTAGAATGCCTGCGCCGCCTCGATGGTGGCGTCGGCGCCGAAGATCACTTCGGCGAATTCGGACGCCAGCGCGCCGCCGGCCTCCGAGCCGCCGGCCTGGACCAGCACCGGATAGCCCTGGATCGGGCGCGGCATGGTGAGCGGGCCGCGCACCGAGAAATGCTTGCCCTTGTGGTTGAGGAAATGCATCCGCTCGGGATCAAAGAACGCGCCGGATGCGCGGTCGCGCACGAAGGCGTCGTCGTCGTAGCTGTCCCACAACGCCTGCACCACCTGCGCGAATTCGCGCGCGCGGCCGTAGCGCTCGTCATGCTCTAAATGCGCATCGCGACCGAAATTATAGGCTTCTTCGGGATTGCCCGAGGTCACCAGGTTCCAGCCGACCCGGCCTTTGCTGAGATGGTCGATCGAGGCGAATTGGCGCGCGACGTGGAACGGCTCGTAATAACTGGTCGAGGCGGTGGCGACGAGGCCGATCCGCTCGGTCATCGGCGCGAGTGCGGCCAGCATCGTGATCGGATCGAAATTGGCGACATATTGCGCGAAGCGAAACCGCGCGTCGGGGGTCGCTTTGCGGATGGTCATCATGTCGGCGAGGAAGATGAAGTCGAGCTTGGCGCGCTCGGCCGAGCGGACGATGTCAAGCTGATGCTGGAAGTTGATGCCGGCATCGGGGGTGGTGCCGGGATGCAGCCAGGACGCGGCGTGATGGCCGGTCGGGTTCAGGAACACCCCCAGCCGCATCTGGCCTTTTTTGCTCGTCATGGCGTTCTCCCGGGTCGAGTTGTCAGCAGGAACATTCCTGCCCGAATGGCTGCGGGCGTCAACCGCTACGGGGCTGGCTTAAACCATCGCATAGCTGCATAGAGCGTAGCGTGACAGATGTTCGACACCCCACAGTAGCCGTGATCGGTGGCGGTCCCGCGGGCCTGATGGCGGCCGAAATCCTCAGCGCCGGCAGCGCGCGGGTGACGGTCTATGACCGGATGCCGTCGGTCGGCCGCAAGTTCCTGCTGGCGGGTCGCGGCGGACTCAATCTCACGCATAGCGAGCCGCTCGACCGGTTCCTGGCGCGTTACGGAACCGCTGCCGAGAATCTTCGTGCAGCGATCGACTCATTGCCGCCGGACGCTTTGCGCGCGTGGAGTGACGGCCTGGGCCAGCCGACCTTTGTCGGGTCGAGCGGGCGGGTGTTCCCGTCGGCGTTCAAGACTTCGCCGTTGCTGCGCGCCTGGCTGCGCCGGCTCGACGCCGCGGGCGTGAGTTTCAAGCTGCGGCATCGCTGGACCGGATGGGATGACACCGGCGCATTGGCTTTTGCCACGCCAGATGGGCCAGTCACCGTCCGTCCCGACGCGACCCTGCTGGCGCTGGGCGGCGCAAGCTGGCCGCGACTCGGCTCGGATGGCGGATGGGCCGACACTCTGGCCGGGCAGGGCATCGAGGTCGCGCCGTTGCGCCCGTCGAATAGCGGCTTCATTGCCGAGTGGTCGGATCATTTCCGCGAACGTTTCGCCGGTCATCCGCTCAAACGCATCGCGGTGTCGTTCGGCGGGCGCGATGTGCGCGGCGAGGCGATCATCACCCGCGACGGCCTCGAAGGCGGCGCGGTTTACGCCGTGTCCGGCCCGCTGCGCGATGCGATCGATGCCTGGGGGCCGGCGGTGCTGATGGTCGCGTTGCGGCCCGACATGACCTTGGACGCATTGACGACAAAGCTGGAGGCGCCGCGCGGCAAGCAATCGCTCTCGACTTTCCTGCGCAAGGCAGTGAACCTGTCACCGGCCGAAATCGGGCTGTTGCATGAATCAATGATGCCGGCGCCTGCGCGCCTCGCTGAATTTTCGCCGCGTGCATTGGCGGAGCGGATCAATGCCGTTCCGATCCGTCTGGTCGGCGTCGCACCGATTACGAACGCGATTTCGAGTGCGGGCGGCATTGCCTTCGACGAACTCGACGCGGATTTCATGCTGCGCAAGCGTCCCGGATACTTCGCAGCAGGCGAGATGTTGGACTGGGAAGCGCCGACCGGCGGCTATTTGTTGCAGGCGTCGTTCGCCACCGGGGCAGCGGCGGCGCGCGGGATGCTCGCAAGCTTCGCGCAGCGATAACAACAGCTTATGCGACAATAATCAGCCGCCTTCGACTTCCTCGCGAAGGATTTCGAGCTCCAGCCATCGTTCTTCCGCCAGCGCCAATTCCGAGTGCGCCGCAGCGAGCGCCACCGAGGCCTTGTCGAAAGCGGGACGGTCGCGAGAATAAAGCTTGGGGTCGTCGAGCTTCTGCGACAGCTTGCGGATGTCGACTTTCAACGTGCTGATGCGTTTCGGCAGGGTGTCGAGCGCGTGCTTGTCGTTGAAGCTCAGGCGGCGTTTTGCTGCGGGCTTCGATCCGCGCGGCGACGATGATGATGATTTGCCGTCGGCCGCGGCGGCCTTTCGGCTTTCGGCCGAGCGAGCGGTGAGATCCGCCTTGCGCTGCGCCAGCATGTCGGAATAGCCGCCGGCATACTCGGCCCAGCGGCCGTTCCCTTCCGGCACCACGACCGCATTCACGACGCGGTCGAGGAAGTCGCGGTCATGGCTGATCAGGATGATGGTGCCGGCATAGTCAGCCAGCATCTCTTCCAGCACATCGAGGGTCTCGAGATCGAGATCGTTGGTCGGCTCGTCGAGCACCAGCAGGTTCGACGGTTTGGCCAGCGCGCGCGCCAGCGTGAGGCGGCCGCGCTCGCCGCCTGAGAGCACCCGCAACGGCGTGCGCGCCTGCTCGGGTGAGAACAGGAAGTCCTTCATGTAGCCGATGACATGTTTCGGCTGACCGCCGATCATAACTGTGTCGCCACGTCCGCCGGTGAGCGCGTCGCTCAGCGTGGTGTTCGGATCGAGGCTTTCGCGATGCTGATCGAGCGTCGCCATCTGGATATTGGCGCCGAGCTTCAAGGTGCCGGTATCGGGCTCCAACGTTCCGGTCAGCATCGTCACCAGCGTGGTCTTGCCGCTGCCATTCGGCCCGACAATGCCGATCCGGTCGCCGCGCATGATGCGGATCGAGAAATCGTCGATGATGGTGGTATCGCCGAACGCCTTGCTCAGGCCTTTGGCTTCGATCACCTGCGAACCGGATTTGTCGGCCTGCGCCGCTGCGATCGTGGCATTGCCGGTGGCGCCACGATACTCGCGGCGGTCCTGCCGCATTGCCTGCAATGCGCCGAGCCGGCGCACGTTGCGTTTGCGCCGTCCCGAGACGCCGTAGCGCAGCCAATGCTGCTCAGCCTCGATCTTGCGGTCGAGCTTGTGCTGGTTGAGTTCCTCCTCGGCCAGCGCATTGTCGCGCCAGGCTTCGAACTGCCCGAAGCCGATCTCGCTGCGCCGCGCCTCGGCGCGGTCGAGCCAGACCGTCGCGCGCGAGAGGTTCGACAGGAAGCGGCGGTCATGGCTGATCAGCACCAGCGCCGAGCGCATGCCGGCCAGTTCCTTTTCCAGCCACTCGATCGTGGTCAGGTCGAGATGGTTGGTCGGCTCGTCGAGCAGCAGGATATCCGGCTCGGGCGCGAGAACCCGCGCCAGCGCGATCCGTCGCGATTCGCCACCGGAGAGGTGATCCGGGTCTTCCTCGCCGGTCAGCCCCAATTGCTCGAGCAGCATCCGCGCGCGATAGGGATCGTCCGAGGGGCCGAGGCCATCCAGCACATAGGCCATGCTGGTCGCGAAGCCGGAGAAATCCGGCTCCTGCGGGAGGTAGCGGATGGTGGAGCCCGGCTGGACGAAGCGCTGGCCGGAATCCGGCTCGATCAGGCCAGCGGCGATCTTGAGCAGGGTCGATTTGCCCGATCCGTTGCGGCCGACCAGGCAGGTCCGCTCGCCCGGCGCAACCGAAAGCTCGGCCCCCTCGAGGAGCGGTGTGCCGCCAAAAGTGAGACCGATGCCGGATAGCTGAAGGATAGGAGGGGCCATGCGTTCCGAATAATGCGGGGAGGTGACGGGATTGGGACTGATATCGTGGCCAAAGCGGGATTTGCAAAGGCGCGCGCGCCGTGACTGACACACAGACCGGGCGTCGGCAATCACTGATCGGCCGGGTGGTGACGGGTGTTTGCGCAAACAAAAGGGTGGCCGCCAGCCTCGGCTGACGACCACCTGCGACTTGGAGGCAGCTATTGCGGGTCGATCTTCGCGATCCGGACGTAGTCCTTCCAGTTCTTCTCGTCCTCGACGAACAGCTTCTGTGCGTCCTCGGGCGTGCTGATGAAGGGATCGCCGCCGAAATTGTTGAGGAAGGCCTTGGTGTCGGGCTGTTCGAGGATGGTCTTCATCCAGGCATTGAGCTGATCGACCACCGGCTTCGGGGTACCCATCGGAACGTGCAAGGCCCACCACGACGTCAGGTTCATGCCCGGCACGCCGGCTTCCGCCATGCTCGGAACCGAACCGACGGCTTCGATCTTCTGCCCTGAACTATGCGCCAGCACGCGCAGCCGGCCCTCGCGCTGCTGTGCCAGCGCAAAGACCGGGTCCATCGCGCCGTAGTCGAGCTTGCCGCTGGCAAACTCGTTGAGAGCGTCGTTGGCGGCGCGGTAGCGCACCTCGACCGTCTGCAGGCCCGCAGTGGCCTTGTACATCTCGCCCATCACGATGCCGGTCGGCGCGGTGGTGGCGTAGCTCGCGTTGGCGCCCTTCGCCTTCATCGCAGTGGTGAGTTCTGCGATCGACTTGTAGGGCGAGCTCGCAGCGACCGAGAGCAGGAATGCCTGCTTGTTGATGGTCGCGGCGATCAGGAACGACTTCACCACATCCACCGGCGGATTCTTGGTGAGATGCATGCCGGCCGCGATCGCGCTGCCGGCGCCGAGCAGGATCGTGTAGCCATCCGGCTTGGCGCGCGCGACCGCCTCGGTGGCGATGTTGCCGGCGGCGCCGACCTTGTTCTCGACCACCACGGTGCGCTTCGCCTGCTGCTGCAGCTTCTCGGCAAAGAAACGTGTCAGCACGTCGGCGCCGCTGCCGGGTACGAAGCCGACCACGAAATGGATGTCCTGGCTCGGATATGGCTGCGCCTGTACTGGCGCCGCGATCAGCACGGTCGTAATCAACGCCGCACCCGACATTGCCCACTTGGAAACGGGTCTCATGAGGTTTTCTCCCTGACGATTCGAATAGAAACGGTCCGCACGGCCCGATACAAGTCGGTATTCCACGTCGGCATGGCCGCAGACTACACGAGAAGGACGCCCGATGACTCACGGAAATTTCGTCGCCCAACCCGAGAAATATTGGGATCGTTTGTTCGCGCCGGGTGGGCACGCAGCGATGATTACGTCGGTGGACAAGGATGGGCGGGTGAATGCCGCGTCCTATGCGACCTGCGTGCGCATCACCCACAAGCCGGTGCAGATCTGTTTCACCACCAGCCAGAAGGGCGACACCGGCCGGAACATCCTGGAAACCGGGCAATTCGTCGTGAACCTTCCGCAATTCGAACGCGAGATCCTGGAGAAGGTGAGGGTGGTCGGGCTGCCTTTCGCGCCGGGTGTGAACGAGCTTGAAAAGGCCGGGCTCACCGCGCTGCCGTCCAGCAAGGTGAAGCCGCCGCGCATCGCCGAATGCCTGCGCCATTTCGAATGCGACGTGGAATGGACCAAGCAATGGCACAACCGCATCATGGTGGTGGGCAATGTGCTGGAAGCCTGGGTCGAGGAATCATGCGTCGACGCCAAGGGCTACATCGTCTGGGACCGGATCAAGCCGGTCGCGTTCTGCGGCGCGCCTTACGTCAACATGTTCGCCGCCGGCTACGAGACCATGCGCGTCGGCCTGCCCTATGAAGGACCGGAAGTCACCGACGCGATGCGCAGCGTCGAAAGCATGTTTGAGGACATGTGATGCTGTGCGCTGGGACGCACTAGTGTTTTAGAGTCGCAGCATCTTCCAGGATCATAGCGGCACCCTTGTCCGCAATCATGATGATCGGCGCGTTGATGTTGCCGGTCGTTACAGTTGGCATGATCGAGGCATCGATGACGCGCAGGCCGCCGATGCCGCGCACCCGCAGCCGTGAATCCACGACCGCCTCCAGGTCCTCGCCCATCCGGCAGGTGCCGGCGAGGTGATGCACCGTGGTGCCGGCGTTTCGGACATGCTGCGCGATCGCCTCGTCGGACTGCGCCTGCGCGCCTGGCGCGGTCTCACGCCGGATCAACGGCGCGATGGCCGGTGCCGCAAGAATACGCCGCGCGATCTTCAGGCCCTCGACCAGAACCCGCAGGTCGTCCGGATCGGAGAGATAGCCGAGCTTGATCTGCGGTGCGGCAAACGGATCGGACGAGGTCGCGAGGACAGTGCCGCGGCTGCGCGGTCGCGCCAGCGTTGCCGAGACCCGCAGGCCCGGCTCGCGCTCGAGCTCCGGCATATTCGCGGGATCGAAACTGCCGGGAAAGAACAGCAATTGCAGGTCGGGGCTCGCGACGTCGGGGCGGCTGCGGCAATAGACCGATGCGGTCGTTGCACCGAAGGTCAGCGCGCCGCGCCCGGTGACCACCCAGCGCAGCATCTCCAACCCGAGCCGGGGCCAGCGCCGCATCTGGTTGACCGTCAGCGCATCGAGCACGCGGGCGGAGAGCGGTGCGGTATAGTGATCGGACAGGTTATGTCCGACGGAGGGACGATCGAGCACCACGTCGACGCCGAGGTCGCGCAACTGCGCCGCGGCGCCGATGCCCGATATCTGCAACAGCTGCGGCGAGCATATCGCGCCGGCGCTCACGATCATCTCACGGCGCGCGACCGCATGCTGGTCCACGCCGTCCTGACGGAAGTCCACGCCGCTGCAGCGCAGGCCTTGGAACGTCAATCGCGTCGCGACCGCCCCGGTTTCGATCTGCAGATTCGGGCGACGCCGCGCCGCGGCCAGGAATGTGCTCGCGGTGGATTGGCGGAACCGGCCGCGCCGTGACATCTGCGAATAGCCGACGCCTTCGGTGGCGTCGCCATTGATATCAGGCATCAGCGTGAAGCCAGCTTGTTGCGCAGCCGCGACGAAGCGATGTGTGATCGGCAACACGGTGCGATAAGGCTCTACGGCGATCGGGCCTGAACGTCCGCGCGTATGGTCGTCGCCGCTCTCTGTCTGTTCGATCGCCTTGAAGTGCGGCAGCACGTCGTCGTAGCTCCAGCCGCGGCATCCGGCCTGCGCCCAGGCGTCGAAATCGGCCGCGACGCCGCGTACGAAGTTCATGCCGTTGATCGAACTGGTCCCGCCGAGGACTTTGCCGCGCGGCAGCTTGATCACGCGTCCGCCAGTCAGCGGCTCGGGCGAGGCCTCGAATCCCCAGTCGTAAACCGGATGGCCGCTCAGTTTGGCGACCCCGGCCGGCACATGGATCAGCACTGAGCGATCACGCGGTCCGGCCTCAAGCAGGATGACGCTCGCCCCGCCCGCGCTCAGCCGTTCGGCCAGCACGCAGCCGGCCGATCCGGCGCCGACAATAACGTAGTCAGCCTCCATCCAATGCGACCCGCTCGAGCTCGAAATGCTGGACCACGCTCGGCTGGATCACCTTGGCATTCAGCGTGAGCAGCACCAGTTGCGCGTCGAGGCTGGTGCCTGAATCGAGCGCCGCCCCAATCCGCTGCTCGACCTGATCGGCAAGCTCAGTCCCGTTGGCCCCGGCAAAGCCGTTCGCGCCGATCATGCAATAGCCAACGATCTCGGCCGCCTCTCGGTAGGACTGAGGCGCCGGCTCCTCGCCGATCGCGTGGTCCTTGAGCAGATTCACCATGGTGAGCTTGATCGCCTCAGGGACGACGCGCGGATGCAGATCGACCGAGCGCAAGGCCTGATCGCATTGGCGCAGGTCGGCGGAGCGACCGAAGAGTCCGAACAGGCCGAGAGACGAGCGCCGCCGAGCCATGGTTTTGAGCTTTGGGTTTGCGCTTAGTGGGTGGCGCCAGACCCTTCGGGGTTGGCTCCGCTCTTTTCCAGGTAGGTATTTCCAAGGTGCCCGATGGCGTCGGCCATCAGCACCGCGCGATCCGCTTCCGGGGCCAGCAGGATGAGTTCGACCAGGCTTTCGACCACCATCGCCGCAAGGTCGGCAAGGCTGATCTCTCCGCCTTCGACGCGCTCTTGCACGAGGTCGTTGATCTCACAATGCAGACACTCAGCCATCTGTTCTCTCGCCGTTTGGCGTCTTTTGCGCGGGATGCGGGTTCGCGAATTTGTCGTTCGCCGTTATCGCACAAATGGCGATTTGGCTACGTCCGGCAAGGTGGCCGGCCGCTAGCGAAGACCCTGATAAAGGTCCCAGTCATCGTCTGCGGATATAGTATAAGATAAGAAAATGCGTACAAGATATTGATATTATTGAAATTAATCCGACTAAGGGTTAGCAGCTTTCCATGCTCTGCAGCAGCGCCGCGATCTTGATCGTCGCGACCTTGGAGAAGGTGTCGGAGACAGCATAGGGAAAAATGATCTGGTCGTGGTGCCGCATCGCGCCGCAGGTGTAGACGACGTTAGGCACATAGCCCTCGCGCTCCGATGCCTCGGGCCGCACCAGCGGCTCACGGGTTCGCGCCAGCACCCGCGACGGGTCGTTCCTGTCGAGCAATGCCGCGCCAATCGAGTATTTCCGAACCGGACCGACGCCATGGGTCAGCATCAGCCAGCCCTCGTCGAGTTCGATCGGCGACCCGCAATTCCCGATCTGCACGAATTCCCAGGGAAACTGCGGCTTCAGGATCGCGACACCACCATTCCAGACACGCAGATCGTCCGAATAGATCAGATAGAGGTTCTCGTTATCCTGCCGGGCGATCATGGCGTATTTGCCGTTAATCCGCCGCGGAAACAGCGCCATGCCCTTGTTGCGCGCGGCGTTCCCGGCCAGCGGCGACATCCGGAAGGAAATGAAGTCGGAGGTCTCGATCAGTTCGGATCGGATCGCTCTGCCGCTATAGGCGGTGTAGGTCGCGAAATAAGTCTTTCGCCCGCCGTCGTCGAACGCCACGAAACGCGCATCCTCGATGCCGTTCGACTGTGACTCGGTGAGCGGAAAAATCACCCGCTCGCTGATGTCCTCGTCCGGCTTGAAGGCGATATCGACCTCTTCCCCATGTGGGCCCGGTACCCAGCGCTCGACCCTCGGCATCGACGCAAGCCGGGCCGACGGATCGATCGTCACGCTCCCGTCGCGCGCGATCGACCCCGACCGGAAGGTCAGCGACGAGATATGGCCTTCGCCGACGGCGCGCAGGCTGAGGATGAAGCGCAGCCCGCCCTCCGGCGCGCCGGATTGATCCGGATGAGCAACGATGCTGGGATTGAACAGGGCTGAGGCTTCGAAGGAATACTCGTTCAGAAAGTAAGCACCGACCAGTTGGCGCTGGACCTTGGTGAACGCGTGATGGTCCGCGAAGGCGTCCTCCATCTCGTCGGCGCGCGCCTCGAAGGTCGCCAGCAGGTTGCGATGGCGGCCCTGGAAATTTTCGAGGACGTCGGCGAGTTGAGCGGCTGCGACGTCGGGATCGAGCGCGAGCACGCGATCGACGATATGGTTCGCACGCGTCTTGTCGGTGAGATTGAGGTCGCGCGGCTCGACCGCCGGCTTGAACGGGCGCACCACCACGCGCGCCGGATCCGGGCGCAGATAGTGAACCTCGCGGTTCAGGAATGAGACTGGTGACAAACGCCCTCGGCTCGGTTGACTGGGAGCTCACGCGGTCACTGGCTAAGCCAGGCGGGGCGCAAATTTGGTTCGGCCCTCGCTGACGCGGGCGAGCTGGCGAATCTCCGAGAGGCCGAGCAGATACGATACTGCAGATTCGCCGCCGCGGTTCTCATTTCGGCGGTTCGGGTGCAGCCCGTCGCGGCAGGCGCCGGTTTCCGGATCGACGAGCGGCGAAGACAGATCATTGCGGCCGAGAAACCAGGCGAAAGCGCGTGCCGCGTCAGCCTTCCAGCTGGCATCGCCGTCGGCGCGCAAGGCCACGAGACAGGCCGAGATCGTGGCCGCTGCCTCCAGGGGCTGCTGGTCGAACGGCCGGGGCGGCTTGCGGACATCGCCGAAACCTTTGGTCCCGACCGGCCTGAAATGGCCCGCCTGCGCGGTCTGTTGGGTCATGAGCCAGCGCAGCGACCGCAGGCCGGCCTCGGTATAGGCGGGGGTTCCGGTCGCCATCCCGGTGACGATCAGGGCTTGCGACAGGCGTGCATTGTCATAGGCAAGCCCTTCCTCGAACCACACCCAATCTTCGGTCTCGACCGCGGCCAGGATCGACATCAGCCGTCCGGCCAGCAGATGGCGCAGCCGCTCGGCTCGGGCATCGCCCGTGACGACGGCGCAATACGCGTCCAGTCCAAGCAGAGTGAAAGCCCAGGCGCGCGGCGAGCGAAACCGGTAGCTTTCGGTCGCCGGCAGCGCGTCGGCAAACAGCGATGCCGCCCATTGGCGCCGCGACGGACTGGCATCGCTGCGCGCGCACTCGCCGAGTGACCACAGCGTCCGGCCGTGGCTGTCCTCCGAGCCGGCGTCTTCGAGCCAGCGCCGGTCAAAGCTCATGAAGTTGCGAAACCGTCCGGTGCCGGGATTCCACGCATGCTGGACGAACGCCGCGAGTCTCGCCGTCAGCGGCTCGGACAACCGCTGCTCGCCCGGCTTGTTGAGCGCGCAGGCCAGCAGCAGCGCGCGCGCATTGTCGTCGATGCAATAACCGTGCGCGCGGTCGGGCACCGAATGGATCGCATGCTGGAACAGGCCGGTATCGTCGCACATCGACAGAAAATGACCGATCTGCATCTCAGGCGCCGTGGCGCCGTCACGCGACGGGACCGGCTGGGCGACCCGCGCAATCACCTTAAGCGAATGCGCGGGCTGGGCGGTCTCGAATGCGCGGACATAGCGTTGCGCGGTGCGCTTCCATGTCATCGACCGGCTGCTGGCATAAGCGCGACGCCGCATCGCCTGCCTGCGGGGATCGTCGGTCAGCAATGCGGCGATCTCCTTGCCGGTGGCGGCGGCATCGCCAAACGGAACCAGGATGCCGCGCCCGTCAGCCAGCAATTCGCGCGCATGCCAGAACGGCGTCGCGACCACCGCTTTGCCGAGCCCGAAACTGTAGGCCAACGTGCCGGACGTCATCTGGACCTCGTTGAGATAAGGCGACACGTAGACGTCACACATCGAGA
>CANKHJ010000045.1 GCA_947481635.1 Bradyrhizobiaceae bacterium | reverse complement strand
GATCTCGTCCTTGGGCAGCACGTCACCGAACAGGAAGCCAAGCGTCTTCAATGTCGCATCGTGCAGCGCCAGGGTGTGGGACGCGACGCAATCCGAGGCGATCGCGACATAAAAGCCGAGCGCCTGCGCGTCGCGCGCGGAGGAGTCGACGCACACATTGGTCTGCACGCCGCAGAACACGACCGTCCGGATCCCTCGGGCGCGCAGATGCCGGTCGAGATTGGTGCCCATGAAGGCGCTGAACGAGGTCTTCTCGATGACCAGTTCATCGGCCGCCGGCTCGACCTCGAAAAAATCGCCGCCCCATGTCCCCGAGCAGGCAAACAAGGTCGTCGCGCCGCGCGCCATCGCCTTGGCCCGCATGCCCGGCGGCACCTTGTCCCAGGCATAGTCCGCCTTGACCCAGATCACCGGAGCGCCGACAGCGCGCGCCTTCGACACCAGGTCGTTGATCGGCGCGACCATGGCCCGGCACGGACCGGCATCAAGCCCGGTGCCGACCTCGACATAGCCGCCGGGCGCGCAGAAATCGTTCTGCATGTCGATGACCAGGACGGCAGTATGTGCCGGATCGAGGCGCTCCGAGAGCGTCGCTAACGTGATGTCTTTCAGCACGACCAAACCCCGTTCCGATGAGTATCAAAGCTGCTTCGCGGTGGCACGCTTCCGCACGGCCGCTGGCTTGCCAATTTTCCTGGGCAGCGTTTTTTTGCCACCCGGCTCGTTCATCCGGTCCAGAACGACCTGGCGCGCATGCGCGAAATGCTTTGCTAGCAGATCGCGAGCGACGTCCGCCTTGCGCGCGAGCACGGCTTCCATGATCGCCCGATGTTCCTCGTGCACGGCAGGGCCATGCTCGACATAGACCGAATACAGCCGGCGATAACGCTCGAGCTGGTCGTAGAGAACCTCGCCGAAATGCAGCAGCCAGGGCGACTCGCAACCGGATTCGAGCTGACGGTGGAATTCGCGATTGCGGCGCTCCCACTCGTCGCTCAATCCGACCGGGTCGCGCTTCATCTGCCGCTCGGTCTTATCCAGTTGATAATAGGCGGTGACGACGCCATTCTCCCACGCATCGTCGCCAAATTTTATCGAACGCTCGACCGCCATGATCGAGAGATGGATTCTGAGGTCGGTGACATCGAGCAGCTCTCCAAGCGACGCAGGCGCGACGAAGAAACCGCGCTGTCCTTCGGCGGTGGCAAGGCCATCGCGCGCCAGACGCGACAACGCCTCCCGGACCGGACTGAGGCCGATGTCATAACGCTCTTTCAGGATGTCCGGCTGGAGCTTTTCGCCGGGTGCGAACCGCGCCTGGATGATGTCCTCGCGGATTTTTTGATACGCCTCGTCGGCGAGCGTCTTGACGCCCTCCTCTCGGAGCGCCCGCGAGGCTGGACCCCACGGACGGCCCTCGCTTTGCACAATGCTGTTGCGCTTCGGCGTCGGGGACCTGGACCGGCCCGGCTGAGTGGGAATGGAGTTTGTCATGAGGTCAATATCTGCGATTCACGGGCCAGAGAGGGCTTTGTCCTACCACGACGAAACCAGAGCGCGAGCGATTCGGAACGGATCATAGTTTGGAAAAAATCCCGGTGTCGTGGACCGGTTGGCCACCAAGCAGTGTGGCGAGCACCCGCGTGTTCGGAATCTCATCCTCCGGCATCTTCATGATGTCGTCGGACAACACAACAAGATCGGCATATTTCCCGATCTCCAGGGAGCCGATCCGGTCTTCCCAGAAAGCGGCGCGTGCTGCGTTATAGGTGTAGAGCCGCAGCGCCTCCTGGCGCGTCAGCTTCTGTTCGGGCAGCCCGTAGACGTCGCCGGTGACGCCGTCCTTGCGCGCCAGCATCTGCCAGAAGGTGAAGAGCGGTTCGAACGGCCGCCCATCGGTCGATTGTGCGACCGGGACGCCGGCATCGATCCAGGTGCGGAACGGAACCGCCTGGTTCGCCATGTCGCGTCCGAAATAATTTACGTAAACGTGCCCGTAGTTCCAGATGAAGTTCGTGGTCGTGGTCGGGATCACGCCGAGCCGCCGGCAGGCTTCCATGTTCTCCAGGCTCGGGAACTGGCAGTGTTCGATCACCCAGCGCTTATCGGTGATCGGACTCTCGGCGTTGATCTCTTCATACATGCCGAGGATCTTGTCGACCGCACCGCTGCCTGCGGCCTTGATCTGGACGCGCAGGCCGGCCTTTGCCGTCCGCTTCAGGATGCCGAGGAAATTCTCATCCGAGGTGTGCTGCATGCCATGCCAGAGTTGGCCGTTGACCCCGACATAGGGCTCGCGCATCAGCGGCGTTCCGAACGTCATGGTCCCGTCGAACGAGAAGCCCAAGCCGCCGAACCGCAGCATATCGTCGCCAAAGCCCGGCCCTGATGCGTACCAGGCAGTCTCCTTGATCAGTGCGTCGCCAGCCGCTTGATCGGCGTACATCGGGATCGGATACATGATGACGAAATAGGTGCGGACCGTGAGCGCGTGGTCGTTCCACAGATCGACATAAGCCTGCTGCGGCCCGCGCGGCAGCCCGTGACCTTCATAGATCGCCGTCACGCCCGCTGCATTGAACGCCCGCATGCCGGCTTCAACCGCGCGACGGCTGCCGTCACGGCCAAGCGTCGGTAATACCGGTCCGGTGAGCAGGCTGTTGGCGTCGAAGGTCTCCGGCCGCGCCTTCGGAAAATTCGAATCGAAGAACAGCCCGGTCAAATCGCCGGCCTGATCGCGGTCCATTTCAAGCTTCGCGCGCGGCTTGGAGTCGCGCGTCAGCGCAAGGAGTTTCAGGGCCGCCGTGTTCAAAAGAACGGCGCCACGCGCGATCATCAACGGCGCTTCGATATAGATCGGATTGTCGGGCGCAACTTTGTCGAGATCGTGCCGTGTCGGCCAGCGCTTTTCCTTGAACGCGTCCGGATACCGATACACATCCGGCTCGCCGATCAATCCGTTGAACAGGACCCACTCGCCCGGCTTATGCCTTTTCACTTCCGCGCGAATTACCTCCAGCACATCGTCGATGCTGGCCGGCACGCCGAATGACGGCTTGATCAATTGACCGCCGACACCGTCCATGTGCGGGTGGCTGTCGACAAAGCCGGGGATGACGGCGCGGCCTTTCAGATCGACGATCCGCGTCGATGAACTGGCCAGTGCGAGGACGTCTTTGGACGTGCCGATCGCGGCAACGCGGCCGTCCTTGACGGCGACGGCTTGATGGACGCTATCGGTTGCGTCCACCGTGTAGACCGTGGCGTTGTGGAGGATCAAATCCGGGGATGTCATTGAACTGACGCTCTCTCTTGCAACTCGAATGACGCGGATCAGTGGTTCAGTCGTCCGGCAATCGCCTCGGCCAGGAAACGGCCATCATCCAGCACGCGCTGCCGGCCCATCTCCTTGTCGGACGCGGCAGGATCACCGAGATAGCCGTCCGGGGTCTTGCGCAAAGCATGCTCGCGGCCCTTCCGCCATTCGGCGAGATCCTCGGGGCCGTAGTCGGTCGACTTCAGCGAGCCGAGCACATCGGAACGGACCAGATCGGGAAACGCCGACCACATCGCCGAGGTCTCGTTCTCGCCGGCGTGGACGTCGACGAACTTCTTCGGCTCAACCGAGTGCTCGGCGGGCACGATGGTCGGATCGGCCGGATCGAAGGCCGGGTTGGTTTTCAGGCGTGCCAGGAAGGGCGGGGTACAAACGAAGTAGGCGTTGATTCCGGCTTCCTTGCCGCCGCGTTTGATGGCGTTCAGAGCGGTCCAGTTATGCAGCGGGTCGCCGTGGCCGGAGATGCAGAACAGGTTTTTGAAATTGTCCTTCTTCAGGCTCTTGATCAGGTCGACCATCAACTCGGCCATCACTTCCGGCCTCACTTCGAAGGTGCCGGGGAACAAGCCGGTCACGTGATTCACGCCCCAATAGAATGGCGGCATGATCACACTCGGAATGCCTTTGGCCTCGAGCACGTCGGCGGCACGGCGTAACAGCGCATAAGGCAGGTAGACGTCGGTCGCCAGCGGCAGATGCGGCCCATGCTGCTCGATGACGCCGAGCCCCCACAACACCACCGCGCCCTTCTTCGAGGCTTCGACGACTTCCAGATAAGTCATGTCGGCCATGGTGCGATAGAAAATCGAATACCCGTCCGTCATCGTCACGCCTCCCCACGCAGTGCGACACCTTGCCTCTATCGCTGACTCATATCCTATTTTTTTATTCGAGGACAAAATATTTATAAATCATTGCGGATTTATGTTTTCAGCCATACGATCCCCGGAACCATTCACCGTAGTGAGATCGTCATGCCCTTGATCCGCGCATTCGCTCTTATCCCGGCTTTGCTCATCGCGACCGCCATGCCCGGCCACGCCCAGAAGGCGAAGGACACGCTGCGGATCGCCTTCGCCGACCACATCAGCACGATCCTGCAGGTCGACGATCCGAAGGGCGACACGCGCGCGACGACCGACGCGGTGTTCGACACGCTGGTCTGCTACGACGCCCCGTCAAAGTCGTTCAAGCCGCTGCTGGCGACGTCGTGGAAACAGGTCGACGACCTCACGCTCGAGTTCAAGCTTCGCGACGACGTCAAATTCCATGACGGCTCGACGCTGACGGCCGACGACGTCGTCTACACCCTGAACTGGCTGGTCGATCCCAACAACAAGCTCCGCTACGACGAGCTCAACTGGATGGCCAAGGCGGTCAAGCTCGACGCGACGACGGTGCAGATCGTCTCGAAGTCGAAGACGCCGATCGCGCTGATGCGGATTGCACTATCGGCGCATATCTATCCGGCCAAGATCCATGCCGCGTTCGAAACCAAATCCGATTTCGGCCGCAAGAATCCGGTCGGCACCGGGCCCTACAAGGTAGTCTCGGTCGACTCGAGCAAGGGCATCGTCCTGGTCAAGAACGGCCTCTATCGTGCGATCAATGACTGCAAGCCGGCCGCGACCATCGGCACGATTCAGATCACGCCGATCCTGGACAGCCAGACCCGCATGGCCCAGCTTATGGTCGGCGGCATCGACCTCACGCGCGCCGACAACAACGACGAAGTGAAGATGGCGACCGCGGTCCCGACGCTGATGTCGACTGCCACCACCGGGGTGATCTTCCACTATCTGGCCTTCGACGCGATCGGGCGCTCCGGCGTCGCGCCGCTCTCGAACCCGAAGGTTCGCCAGGCGCTGGTTCAGGGCATCAACCGTGACCTGATCATGAAAACGGTCGTGGCCGGTGGAGACCAGGTTAAGATCGTCAATGCGATCTGCGTGTCGATGCAACAGGGCTGCGTCGAGCCGACCATCAAGCCATTTCCTTACGACGCGGCAGCGGCCAAACGGCTGCTGACGGAAGCGGGCTATCCGAACGGCTTCGATCTCGAGATCACGGCGATGCCGGCATCCCATTCATGGGGTGAAGCGCTGACCGGCGAGCTGCGCAAGCTCGGCATCCGCGCCAACCTGGAAAAAGTGAGCTTCCCGACCTATCGCTCCAAGCAGGTCGCCGGAAAGCTGCAGGCGCTGGCCGGACAATGGACGTCGCTCGGCCTCCCCGACCTCGCGCCGACGATGGACTTCTATTTCAGCGGCCAGCGCGACTATTGGAATGATGCGGACATCAAGGCTCTCGCCGCCGAAGCGGCGGAAAGTCTCGACCTGAAGGTGCGCGAAACCGCCTACCGGAAGATCTTCGACCGCATCAACGAGCGCAGCTATATCCTGCCGCTGTCGACCATGCCTGGCGTGTTCATCCACACCAAGGATATCCAGATCGCGCCGGACTCGATCAACGTCTACGGCGCGGTTTTCCAGGAACTGCGCTGGAAATAGCCGGAGCCACTGGCCATCGGAGGTTACGACGCGCCGGCGATGCCGGGCGTCGCGTGAGGTGCTGGTGCGGCTAGACCTTCACCCGCATTGCGCTGAGCTTGCGCATCAAATGCGCGCCCGATGTGACCGGCTGGTATTTCGGCGGATTGGCGCGATCGAGACTTTCAACCAGCATGTCGTAATTCGGCTGATGGAAGAAGGCGATGGAATAGCGTGAAATATTCCACGCCGCTTCCGGCGGATTGATCACGCGGTGCATGGTCGAGACCCAGCGATCATTGGTCCACTGGGCCATCAGGTCGCCGAGGTTGACGACAAAGGTGTCGGGCTCCAGCGGCACGTCCTCCCAGTCGGCGCCGTTGCGGACCTGCAGACCCCGCGCCGACGGGAAGGTATCGAGCAAGGTCAGGCTGCCGAAATCGGTATGCGCGCCGCCGCGCAATTGGCCGGGCCTGGGAGCTTGCGTCAGCGGCGGATAATGATAGGCGGAACAATTGCTGAAATGCTTGTCGACCTTGTCGTCGAAGACGTGTTCCGGCAGATCGAGCGCCAGCGCGAAGATCCGCATCATCGTGGTCGCAAGCGCGTCCATCGCGAGATAATACGCGGTGTAGGCCTCCTGAAATCCCGGGACCAGGTCGTCGCCGGGCCACACATTGTCGGCGAAGATCATGCCGGCTGCGGGGCTCCTGAAATACGGATCGCTCTTGTCCTGAACCCGGTTGACGGTGAAGCTCTCGCGCAGATCCGGGGGCGCGTCGGTGCCGAGCGACTTCCCGAGCGACTTCGTCTCCATTCCGTTATAGCCGCGAAACACGGCCGGATCCGATGGACGAATAGTCGCCTTTGCCTCGTACGGCAATGCGAAGAATTGCCGCGTCGCCTCGCGCATATTGTCGATCGTCGCCTGAGAGATGCCGTGACCGCGGACGACCAGGAAGCCGATCGTCGCGCACGCCTCCCCGACCTGCTTCGCTACCGCTGCCTTGTCCCGTCCGTCGCGATACGGCGTCAGGTCGATGACCGGAACGATACGGCTCATGTTCTCACTCGCGCTGCGTGACTCGGTGTGATGACCGCAAGCTCAGAGCGCGGCCATGTCATAGGTCTTAGCCGCCATCTGGCGGGTGTGTTCCCCGGCGGTACAGGGCTCATAAAGCGGCGCCTGGTCGACCGGACGGCAGCTCGGCACGCACTCGACCAGGTAGGATTCATGCGGCCCGTTGAAGGTCGCGACCGAATAGCGATCCCGGCCGCTCACGTTGTTCAAGACGCGATGCAGGGTCGAATGATAGACGTCGTTGGTCCAACGGCGCATCATATCGCCGAGGTTGATGACGAAGGTTCCCGGAATCGGCATCGCGCGAATCCAATCGCCGGCCGCGTTGCGGACCTCAAGGCCCCCGCAATCATCCTGCAGCAGGATAGTGAGCGCGCCCCAATCGGTATGAGCGCCGGCGCCAAGCTGGTTGCGGGTGCCCGTGTCCGCCTGCGGTGGGTAGCGCAGCAGCCGCACCGAGGCGCTTGCCGACTGAAACCCATCGTCGAAATATCCATTCGGCAGATCGAGCGACCGCGCGACGCAGCGCATCAGGTGCAAAGCGAGGCCGCTGACGGCGCGGCGATAGGCGGTTGCCTGCTCGCGGAAGCCCGGCAAATTGTCCGGCCATTGGTTGGTCGGGTCCTCGGTGCCGCCCTCGACGTGTGCCTGGCGGTACATGTAGCTTTCCTTGAGATCGGGCGCCGAGCCTTCATCAAGCACCTGACGCAGGAATGGCTCATAGCCGAGGCGGCGCGGCGACGACTTGAAATCGAGCTTGAGCTTCTCGTCGACCGGAAGCGCGAAGAAGCGGCCGGCCCATTCCAGTTGCGCCAGCGCAAGTTCCTCCGGCACGCCGTGATTCTTAACGTAGAAGAAGCCGGTATCGCGGCAGGCCTTGTGAATCTCCCAGGCGACCGACTGCATCCCATCCCGATCGCCCGACAGGCTGGGCGCGAGATCGATAACCGGGATGTGCTCAGCGGGCTTGGGCGGCGTGTAGATGATCATCGCGGGACCTCAGATTCGTCTCAGGTTTCGCTTTCGGCGAGACCGATCGCCCAGGGGAAGAAGCGGCGCTCGATCTGGGATACCGTTTGGAACAGGACCGTACCAACCAGGCCCAGGACGATCATAGCACCGAACGCGACCGGAAGCTGGAAAAACGCGGTCGATGTGTAGATCATGAATCCAAGCCCCCGCTCCGCGGCGACGAATTCCGCCACCACCGCGCCAATCAATGCGAGGGTCATGGACACCTTCAGGCCGCTGAAGATATAGGGGACCGCACTCGGCAACCGGACATCGATCAACCGCCGAACCCACGACGCATCCATCGACCGGCTGAGTTCGATCATCTCGCGCGGCGCCGATGACAGCCCGGTGGCGGTCGAGACCACCATCGGAAACAATGCGATCAGGGCCGCGATGGTGATGCGCGCGGCCGAGCCGGTCCCAAGCAGCACGGTGAGGATCGGCGCCAGAGCGACCGTCGGGATCGACTGCTTCACGACCAGCAACGGGTAGATCGCGTTCGACAGCACCGCCGAACTCGAGATCGCGACCGCCAACGGAAAGCTGATCAGGATCGCGCAGAGATAACCGCCGACCACCGTCGTCAACGTCGCCTGTGCGTGGCCGAACAGCGCCCAACCGACACCATACGTGTCGCGCACGATGACCGACGGCGCCGGCAGAATGAAGCTCGGCACATTGAACGTCCGGACCCCGGTCTCCCAGATCGTCAGCAACGCCACGAAGACCAGCGTGGGCACCAGGGCGCGCCGCGCCACGAGCAGCCAGCGCGACGACTTAGGACTGTCGAACGGAATGCTGTTGGACCAGGTCGCGGACATGAGTGGTGAACTCCTGAAAGAGGGGAGCGCGCATGACTTCAGGCAGGCGCGGCCGCGGCAGCTTGATCTCGACTTCGTCGCATAACGTGCCGGGCCGCGACGACATCACGTAGACCCGATCGCTCAACAATACGGCCTCGGCGATCGAATGCGTGATCAGGACGACCGTCTTCGGCTTGACCGCGCAGATCTTCAGCAATTCGACGCCAAGTTCGTCGCGCGTCAGCGCATCCAGCGCCGAGAACGGCTCGTCCATCAGCAGGATATCGGGCTCGGTGACCAGCGTACGGCACAACGCCAGCCGCTGCTGCATGCCGCCGGACAATTCGCCCGGCCGCCTTTCCGCGAAATCGAGCAGCCCCATCATGCTGAGCAACTCGCGGGCACGGGCGATTTCATCGCGCCCCACCGGACGCGACTGGTGCCGGAACGGAAACAGCACGTTGTCGAGCACATTGCTCCAGGGCAGCAGCGTCGGCTTCTGGAACGCCAGCGAGATGTTGCGGCGAGGATGCGTCGTGGCGTCCCCGTCGATCGTGATCCGCCCACGATTGGGCGCCATCAGCCCGGCCAGCAGGCGCAGCAGCGTCGATTTTCCGCAGCCGGACTGTCCGACGATCGAAACGAATTCGTTGCGCTGGACCGTGAGATTGACGTCACGCAACGCCAGCATATGCGTGCCGTCCTGGTTGCGGTAAGCGAAGCTGACGTCGCTCACCTCCAACGCCGGCGCCTCCAAACCAGGAGCAGCCTGGTTTGCCGCCACGCTCTGTTGCGCAAGCACCCGCTGGCCCCTATTCCGGAATGAAGCGGCGGTCGATGAAGTCCTCCGGATTGCGGTCCGGTGAGAAATTCTGCGCGCGACCAAGCACGGCGTAAGTCTGCTGCAACAGTTTGGTGTCGAAGGCGCCGAAGTCCTTCTCCGCCACTTCGCCACGCCACATCAGAAGGTCGACGATAATCTTGAGCGACTCGGTGCGCTGAGGCACCGGCTGCTGGCTCGGATTCGCCTCGTCGGTATAGATCGCGACCTTCTCCGGATTGTCGCGGAGGTAGACGAACGACTTCTTCATGGCGCGCAGGAAGCGCCGGGTCAGATCCGGATTCTTCTCAAGCTGCTCGTCGCTCGCGATCAGGACGCTGCTATACATGTTCATGCCTTCGTCCGAAAACGGCAGAACCACGATTTCGTCGCCGGTTTCCTTCGCGGCGCGATCAAGTTGCGGGCGGTTCGTGACCCACAGCATCGCGGCGTCGATCCGCTTCGTCATCAGCATCGGCGCGAGCGCCGCCGGGTCGGCATTGACCATCTTCACGGACGCCAGATCGATCTTCGCGTCGGTCAAGATCAGAGGAAAGAACAGGTTCGACGATGCGGTCGGCGCGGTGCCGACGGATTTTCCCGGCAGATCCTTGAAGCTCTTGATGCCAGTATCCTTGCGGGTGATGATCGCGTGCGCGGCCTTTGACGTGATCGCGAAGATCGCCTTCACCGGCGCGCCCTGCGGCCGTGTCATCATCACGTTCGAGATGTCGCAATAGCCATAAGTCGCCGCACCGGTCGCGACCTTGTTCAATGAATCGGCGGCGCCGGTTCCGCGCCTGATCTCGAGGTCGATACCTTCCGCGTCGAAATAACCGAGCGCCTTGCCGGCATAGGGCGGAGACTTCTCGCCGCTTGCCAGCCAGTCGAGCTGGAGGATGACTTTGTCCTTGGCTTGCGCGGTGCCGAACGCGGCAAAGGCCGCCAGAACGACTCCGAGCGCGACCTTTTGGGCGTGATGGCGGGCGCGCGAACTTGGCCGGTGAGTCAGCATGTTTTTGCTCCTCCGAAGGTTGTGCTTGGGCATGTGCAGGGGCTTGTGAAGGTCACGCCGATCAAACCGCTTGGCGACAAAATGAGCAGCGCGCGCATCGGATGCGCATGCACGCGCCAGTTACGGCTTTGGATCATTGCGCACCTCTCTCGGAGGGAATTACGCAAATTGCATGCCACGTCGGCGCGCGTGTTATCGGGTTGAGGCGGTCAGCCGCCCACAACCCGATTAATCAAGCGCCCAAACGCGCGGGGCTTTGGCGACGCGGCGCATTGTCTGGCCGGCTTTCGTTGCCGCCTATGCCGCAGTTGCCCGGCTTTGGCCTCCAAATTATATTTGCGGATTGCAAGGAATTGCCGGCACATCAAGTTGCCGCGATAGCCGGCCGCCGTTAAGCGTTCGGCTGGCGCCGCGAGGAGACGACATGCTGCAATACAGCTATCGGCCGCAATTTCCTGCCACCGCACAGACACGCGTCACGACCGATCAGAGCTGGATCGACTATCTGCCGATCACAGAGCGGCCGTCGATCGTCTGGCCGAACAAGGCGCGCATTGCGGTCTGGGTGTGCCCCAATGTTCTGTATTACGAACTGACCCCGCCGCCGGACCCCTGGATCAACGCCTGGGCGCGCATGACGCCCGACGTGATGATGTATGGCCGGCAGGAATTCGGGCCGCGGGTCGGTTTCTGGCGCCTGCTCGATATCTTCGACAAGTATGCCATCCCCTGCACCGCGACCCTCAACGTCGCAGCATTGCGCCGCTATCCGGAAATCTGCGCCGCGATCGTCGAGCGGAAATGGGATCTGCTGGGACACGGGATGTATAATACCCGCTTCATCTGCGGTCACAGCGAAGACGAGGAGCGCGCGCACTACCGCGACATGCTGCGCGAGGTGCGCGAGCTGACCGGCCTGACGATGTCTGGCATGGGCGGCCCCGGGCCGCAGGCCGGCACCGAGAACACACTCGATCTGGTGGCGGAAGCCGGCTTCAAATATTTCGGCGACTTCTTCCATGACGACCAGCCGTTCCCGCTGCGCGTCAAACAAGGCCGGCTGATATCGATGCCCTATTCGGTCGAGATGAACGACGTGCCGATCTTCTCGACAGCGTTCGAAGGCGAGCAATTCGTCACCATGGTCCGCCGCCAATTCGACCGTCTCTATGCCGAAGGTGAGACCAGCGGCACGATGATGTGCCTCGCGGTGCATCCCGCCGTGATCGGGCAGTCGCAGCGCGCGAAATATCTCGACGAGGCGCTCGGCTATCTCAAATCCTTCCCCGATGTCTGGTTCGCGACCGGGCGCGAGATCGCCGATCACTACATGACGCATTGCTACGACGCGGTGGTCGAGCGCATCGCAACCTGGGAGCAGGCCCGATGAATGCCGTCGATGCCTATGACCGCTTGCCGCACGCCACCTCGGTGATTGTCAACCGTCCGCCGATCCACTGGCCGAATGGCGCGCGCGTCGCGATCGCCTTCGTGGTCAGCGCCGAATATTACGAGATGCAGCCCGCGCCCGACGCCTTCATACCGCCGAACGTGCCGGGCGGGTTCGGGCGCGCGCCCTATCCCGATTTCCGCGCCTTCTCGCAGCGTGAATACGGCAACCGCGTCGGCATCTTCCGCGTCATCCAGGCCTTCGACCAGCGCAACATGGTGGCCACCGTTGCGATCGATGAATCGGTCGCGACCCGCTACCCCCACATCGTCACCCAACTGGCCGCCCGCAAATGGGAGATTGCCGGCCATGGCTTCAGCGTGACGCGGGTGATCTCGAACCAGATGCCGGCAGAGAAGGAACGCGCCTATATCGCATCCGCACTGGATGCTCTGGAACGGGTGTCCGGGCAGCGTCCGAAGGGCTGGCACGGCTCGGAATACGGACAATCCGAACGCACCACGCGGCTGCTTGCCGAACTCGGCGTCGACTATGTTCTCGATTGGCCGAATGACGAGCAGCCGTTTCTGATGCACGCAGACGTCAAGCCGCTGGTGTCGATCGCGATGGCGCTGGAGCTCGATGACGTGGTGTCGGGATGGCACCGGCGCCTGAGCATGGACCGCTGGCGCAACGCGGTGCGCGATGCGGTGGATCAGTTGCTTGCCGACGGCACGGCCGGCGGCCGGCATCTGGTGCTGAACCTGCATCCCTGGCTGATCGGACATCCGCACCGGATAGGATATCTCGAAGAGGTCCTCGACGACATCCGCGCGCGTCAGCGCGTATGGATCGCGACCGCGGGTGAGATCGCGGCGCACTACCGGCAGCACGCCGGCGCCAGATGACGCGCCGCTACAGCTTCGGAATCCGCCGGTCGGCGATCACCGCGGCCACCGCGGTACCGACGTCGAGCAAGCGGCGATCCTGTCCCTTCGATGTGAACAGCGTCACGCCAAACGGCACGCCGGCGCGGTCCAGTCCAACCGGGATCGCCAGCACCGGTGCGCCGGCCTTGCCGGTCCACCTCGCCGCCGATCCCATCGGCACCATCAGCACGTCGGCATCGGCAAATTGCAGTGCGGCGTCGATGCCGGCTGTGCGGCTCAATGCGATGTCGCGCAACCGGTCTGCGCGATATTGCGGATCGTCGATGCCTTGCGTCGCTTCCGCGGCGAGCAGCAGCGATTGGCCATAGGGAATCCGGTCCGAATGCGCTTCGTTCCAGCGGATGATATCGGCGAGCGTCGCCATGCCGGATGGATGGCCATTATCGGCCAGGAAGGTGTTGAGCCCCGCCTTGAATTCGGTGCGGAACACGCTCGAGCGGACGTCCTGCAACTGCTCGGCGCTCGGCGCGTCACAGGGATCGACGATCCGGGCGCCGGCTTTCGCCAACAGCGCCACAGCTTGTTCGAATAACGGCATCACCACGGCGAGATCGGCCCGATCGGCAATGGTCCGGCGCGGCACGCCGATGCAGATCGAGCGAATATCGCGCGGCCTGAGGCGGTGCGGCAGATCGAGCGCCGCCTCGAGTGAAGCGGTATCGCGCGCATCCGGGCCTGCGATCACCGACAGCACCAGCGCCGCGTCCTCGACCGATCGCGCCAGCGGCCCCGGCGAATCCTGGCTGGTCACCAGCGGCACGATGCCTGCACGGCTGGCCAGGCCGACGCTCGGCTTGTAGCCGAACAGCGAACTGAATGAGGCCGGCGTCTGGATCGAGTTCTGCGTCTCGCTGCCGATCGCGACCGGCGCCAGTCCTGCTGCCACTGCGGCGGCCGGACCGACGCTGGAGCCCTGACCGCGGCCATATTCGATGCCATGCGGATTGCGCACCACGCCGCCCGCACCGCTGAAACCCGACGGCATGACGTCCGACACATAATCGGCGAATTCCGTCATGTTCGCCTTGCCGAGGATGATCGCGCCGGCCTGACGCAGGCGGGTGACCAATGTCGCCTCGCGCGTCGGCTTGAACTGCGCCAGCGCGGCGGCGCCCGCCGTCGTTGGAAGTCCATCGGCGGTCGAGATATTGTCCTTCAGCAGGACCGGAATGCCATGCAGCGGACCCAACGCGCGCTTCGCTGCGATATCCGCATCGGCGCGGGCGGCCTGATCCATCAGATCAGGCGCCAGCGCGGTCACTGCGTTGAGCGCGGGACCGGACCGGCTCAGCGCGTCGACGCGTTTGCGGTAGAACTCAACGGCTTCTTTGACGGAAAGCGTCTTTCCGATGAAGGCCTGCCGGATCGCAGGCAGCGATCCGGTCGCAAGAATATCGTCGGCAGAGTCCGCCATGGATCAACTCGCCGACTGCTATTCGGCGGCCAGCGGACGGTTATTCTCGAACGCCTCCTGCCACTTCACCACCTCTTGCCACGGCTGATCGGCCGGCATGTCGAACGAGCCGGCACGATGATTGTAATCGAGCGACGGATCGTGCGAGGGGAGCGGCAGGCCGTCCTCCATCTCTTTCAGTTTGCGCAGCATCAGGCGGCGGAAATAGATCACCGCCTTGTCGCTGGTGCCGAGATGTTCCTGGGTGCGATCGATGATCGGCCCCATGCTCTCCTGCACCGCGCGATCCTGGATCGACGCGCCGTTCACGCCGGAGAAGTTGCCGCGCTTCATGCGATCACGATCCTGCAAATGCATGTTCGCGTTGCTGTGGACCGTTTTGTAGTCCGGCGGCGCGGTCCGATGACCCCAGTTCGAATAGATCGCCTCGACGTCGAGTGGACGCTCCATGTCGAAGTGGATGTAGAAGGTGTAGCAGCTGAAGTCGTCGATCGGGTGCCAGCCTTTGAACAGCCGCGACTCGTGCGGCCCGGTCGCGATGTAGCAATAGAACGGTGCAATCCATTCGGTCGAGCGTACATAGCGCAGCTTCGGATCGCTGGCCTTGCGGATCGCGCCGACGCGCATCAGGTAGGGCGTCTCTTCGCATTGGATGTCCGGCGACCCATCTGACATCAGCACCGCCATCGACTGCCAGCCCACGCCGGACCAGCTGGCCTCGTCGGTGAGATCGAAATCGCGGTGCAGGTAATTCGGGTGTGCGGGATCGAGATCGCCTTCGAGACCCTGAAGATAGTTATTGTCCTGATACATCTTCACGACCAGCAACTGGTCGGGCGGCAGGTCCAGCCACGGAAATTTCGGGAATGGCGGCTCGAGGTCCTTCGGTCCCATATAGGTCCAGAGCAGTCCGCCGGCTTCACGTACCGGATAGGCCGGCACGCACAGCTTCCGGGCGAAGGTCACATGGTCCGGCTCCGGCGGCGTCTCGAGCACCTGACCCGTCGCCCCCATCTTCCATCCGTGATAAAGGCAGCGCAGGCCGCCGACCTCGTTGCGGCCATAGGCCAGTGACGCACCGCGATGCGGGCATATTTCGTTGATCAGGCCGCAAGCACCCGACGGATCGCGGAATGCCACCAGGTTTTCGCCGAGCAGACGGACTCGGACCGGAGCGCCGCCCGGTTCGACGATCTCCTCGAGCTTCACCGCCGGGATCCAGTAACGGCGCATGAAGCTGCCCATCGGCGTGCCCTGCCCGACCTGCGTCAGCGCCATGTTCTGTTCTTGGGTCAGCATCGCTCACCTCGTTGAAGTCCGACCAACCTACCGGATTCTGCCGCCGGGATTAAGCCCATTCACGCACAGGCAAATATAGTTGCGAAACACAAATTTGTAAAGCGCGCCTGCCCTCGCCATAACCGTCCCGCTTCGTCGCGAATTGCAATCACGCCGGTGGATGCTAGCGTGCGGCATTCTCGCCAACTGAAAGCTGATCTTTGAAATGTGCGACACCGCGACACCGAAGCTCCCCGGCTGGCAAGGGTGGATCGACATCCCGGAACCGACGATCTCCGGCGCGCATGTGCCCTGGACCGACCTGTCGCATCCGATCACCGAGACGCTGTCGCGCATCCCGTTCTTTCCGCAGCCGCGCATCGGCAGGTGGATGAGCTATCCGCCGGTCAACGTGACCGAGATCCAGATGATCGTGCATCACGGCACCCATTTCGATGCGCCCTGCCACTTCATCGGCGACGGGCCGACCATCGATCAGGTCCCGCTCAACCGGCTTTATGGCCAAGGCGTCATCTGGCGCATCGACATGCCGCCGCGTGGTGCCATCGGCCCGGCCGAGTTGGAGCGCGCCACGCCGAAGATCCAGCGCGGCGACATCGTGCTGATCGACACCGGCTGGTGGGAGAAGGTCAATACCGAAGATTACGAGGAGCATCCGGTCCTCACCGGCGAAGCGTCGAAATGGCTGATCGCGCATGGCGCCAAGCTGGTCGGGGTGGATTCCAGCTCGCCGGATCTCGCGCCGCATTACCGGCCGAAGGATTTCAACTATCCGGTCCATCGGACCTTGCTCAGCCATGGCGTATTGATCGCCGAGCACCTGACCAACCTGACGGGATTGGCAGGACAGCGCGTCGAGATCATGTTCCTCGGCATCAACATCGTCGGCTCCGACGGGGCGCCCGCCCGCGTGGTGGCGCGGCCCTACATCGCGCAAAGCTGATCGAACCGCTGATCAGCGGCTTGAGAGCGTATCGATCTCGGCAATCTGCTCAGGCGTCAGCCGCCGGCTCGCCGCGGCGACGTTCTGCACTACCTGTGCCGGCGTCGACGCGCCGGCGATCACGCTGGAGACCTCCGCGCGCGAGGCAAACCAGGAGAAGGCGAGATCGAGGACGCTGCGCCCCTGCGCCGCAGCAAAGGCTTCGAGCTTCTCGACGACGTTGAAGTTCTCATCGTTGAGATAGCGCGGCGTGAACTTGGTCTGCAGCGAGAGTCTTCCGCTGGTCGGCTTGGTCTCGCGCCGATATTTTCCGGTCAGCATGCCATTGGCCAGCGGGTAATACGGCAGCAGCCCGAGCCCCTTGAAATGCATTGCCGGAAGCAGGTCCTTCTCGATGCCACGGACCAGGATGCTGTATTCGTCCTGGCACGACACGAAGCCGGCAAGATTGTTCTGCCGCGCCGTCCAGTCCGCATCGACGACCTTCCAGGCCGGCAGATTCGAGCAGCCGATGTGACGGATCTTACCCTGCCGGATCAGGTCGTTCAGCGCGCCCAGCGTCTCCGCGATCGGGGTCAGCGGATCATCGTGATGCAACTGATAGAGGTCGAGATAGTCGGTCTTGAGCCGCTTCAGGCTGGCTTCGACGGCTGAGAAAATATATCGGCGCGATGCCCCCTTCAGTTCACCGGCCTCGTCCATCGCGAGGCCGAACTTGGTGGCGAGCACGATGTCCTTGCGGCGCGGGCCGAGGATCTCTCCAAGCGCCCGTTCCGATCCGCCGCGATTGCCGTACATGTCGGCGGTGTCGAAAAAGGTGATGCCGCTGTCGAGCGCCTGGTGCACGACTTTGCGCGACGCCTCCAGGTCCAGGCGCCCGCCGAAATTGTTGCAGCCAAGGCCGATGAAGGAAACACGCAGCCCCGAGCGTCCGAGATTCCGGAATTCCATGACGCCCCAGATCAGGCCGCGTAATGCGCCGGCGGACTCTGCACCCAGGTGCGGTGAACGTGACGGAAGTATTTCTGCTTGTCGAACGGCGTCCCGCGGTGGAGCGTGCAATTATTATCCCAGAGCACGAGGTCGCCCGCGGACCATTTGTGGCTATAGACGAACTGCTCCTGGGTCACATAGGCGACCAGTTCCTTGAGCAGGTCCATGCCTTCGGGATTGTCCTTGCCGACCACGCCATTGGCGCCACCGGCACACGGACGCAAGGCTGGGCGGCCGTCAAAGGGATGCTTCCGGACCAGCGGATGGAACACGTCAGGCAATGTCCGGCGCTGCTCGTCGGTGAGCTTGTTGCCCTTCATCGTCTGCAGCGTGATGAAGCTGTGATGGACCATCAGGTCCTTGAGTTCGTCGCGCCGCTGCGCCGGCAATTCGTCCCATGCCGCGCAGAGATCGGCGAACAGCGTATTGGATCCTTCCGGCGGCACCTCCAGCGCGTAGAGAATGGTGCAGAAGCCGGGACGGCGATCATACGACATGTCGAAATGCCATCCGGTGCCGGCATCGGCATCGCCGATCGGACGGCCGTCCACCACCTTGTTCGAAATCACGAACACATCGGGCTGTCCGGGGATGGTGAATTCCTTGCGCGGATTGTCGGCGGGGGCGCCGAAATAGCGCGTGAACGCCACCTGCTCTTCCGGGGTCAGGTGCTGATCGCGCACCACCACCACGCCGTGACGATTCAGAAGCTCGACGATGCTGGCCAGAACCTCCGGCGATGCCGCCGCCACGTCGACACCGGTGACCTCGACACCGAACTTGCCCTTCAGGGGACGGGTGTGAGCACCCACCTGCATCTGCATGACGTCCTCGCTCGCGTGAGCGCCGACCGCGCAAAGCCGGAACTGCCGCGAGGTCTTCGCCTCGCCCAGCGCCGATCGGCATCCTCCATTGTGCCGGAGTCTAGGGAAAAGCCGACTCCAGTCAATGTGTATTTGTGATTTACAATCATCGGCAGGCCGCCGCACCGTGCAGGCTCAGGTGAAATTTTCCCAGTCCTGCTTGACCTTGAAGATCTGGTTGGCGCGGGCCTGCAATTGATCCAGCAGCGCATAGAGCGTCTCACGCTCCTTGAGCGAGAGCGCGATCAGGAATTCGCGCTCCATGGTGCCGATCACCCCCTCGATCTGGGCATTGATGCGCTTTCCCTTGGCCGACAGCGACACGATCACGCGGCGCCGGTCGACCGTGTCCTGCTGGCGCGTGGCAATGCCCTGCTCGACCAGGCTATCGACGATGCGCGTGACCTTGTCCATTTCGAGCGTCGTGTGCGCATTGATCTGGGAGGCGGTCTGCGGCCCGAACCGGCCGAGCAACGTGATGATTTTCCAGCCGTTGGCAGGACGACCGAATTTCTGGACATAGGCGCCGGCGACGGATCGATTGATTTGAGTGGCCAACAGGGAGAAGCGATAGAAAGATCGCTGCTCCAGATCCAGCCTTATCCCCTCGCCCGCAGGCTCCGGCTTCTTGCTCATTCTGCCACTCGAATTTCGCGGTCTGACGCGCGTCAAGGACGCGGCCACTGGATTCTGGTCCATATCCAGTTTAGCAAGCCGTGTCTGCGAACAGGGGGATTTCCGACGCTATCCCTAGCCCAGCGCGGCCACGTCCGTGTTTATCGCCTAGAACGCTTCGAGGCGTAGCGATTTGCGCACCAGCCGCGGCAAAACCTCGTCGCGAAAAAATGGAAATTCCGCGCGGTAGTCGACAAAGGAGAACGCGATGCCTGCCAGGCCGGTCCAGCTGACCTGTTCGATCTGAGCGGCGACGTCGTCCGGACTACCGATCAGCGGATAGGTGCCGTGGCCTCCGGCGAAGCGCACCCGGTGGCTGCGCAACTCCTCCGCCGTGAAGGACTTCGCGTGACGGCCCTGAATCAGCATGAGCTGGTCGACCGCGACCCAGTCGCCATGATGGTTGGCATAATACTCGTAGTAATCCTCGGCCGCGCGCCGCGTCGGCCGGCAAACCACGTGACCGACGCCGAACACCTCGATCGGACGGTTGAACTGGTCACGCGCCTCGGCCTTCAGCGCCGCCACCTGGCGCCGGGTCTTGTCGAGATCGACCAGCGAGGTCAGCAGGAAATCCGAAACCTGCATCGCGAATTGCTGGCCCTCGGCCGACGCCGCAGCATTGAGGATGATCGGCTCCTGACCGCGATACGGCTTTGGCGCACCGATCGCCTGCTCGAGCTGGAAATACTTTCCATGCCAGTCGAAAGGCTGTTCCGAGGTCCAGAGCCTCCGGACGATATCCAGCCATTCCCGGCCATAGGCGTAGCGATCGACATGATCCTCGGCCAGCGTGAGGCCGAACATCCGGTATTCCGGCTCATTCCAGCCGCACACGACGTTGAGCCCGAAACGGCCATGTCCGATCTGCGTCAGCGTGGCGAATTGCTTGGCCGCCATCACCGGATGGGTGAAGGCCGCATGCACCGTCGAAAAGATCGTGATCCGCTTGGTCTGCGCCAGAAGGCCCGCCGCCCAGGTCGTGGTGTCGAGCGAACTGGTATGGAAGATGCTCGCCCCGCCATAACCGCGCCAGCGCGCGATCGGCAGCATGAAGTCGAGGCCGGCCTCGTCGGCCATGATCGCGACGTCGAGGTTGCCATCCCAGTCTCCCGGCCAGCTTTCCGGCACCGTCGTCGCCGCCTGGCCGCCCGAACAATTGGCGGCGAACAAGCCGAGCTTGAAGGCATTGCCCGCGGGCGGCGCATCGGGAGTGATGTCGGCAGGTTTGCGGATCATCGCGGCACGCACGCCCAGGAGAGCATTCCGCCGCTAGCGGCGCTCGCGCCGTTCCGGCTTGTCGCCGGATTCGCGATGGCCACGCCGGTGCGGTCTCTCGTCAGGGTGCAGATACTTGCGCGCTTATTCGGCCTTGACCGGCAGACGCGCGACCAGCTTGCCCCACTTCACCGTGTCTTCTGCGATGATCTTGGAAAACTCCGCAGGCGTATTGGTCAGCGGCGTGGCGCCGTCGCTGATCACCCGCTCGCGGATGTCCGGGCTGTTGTTGGCTGCTACGATCGCCTTGTGCAGTTTGTCGATGACCGGCGCCGGCGTACCGGCCGGCGCAAAGATGCCGCCCCAGCTATTCGATGTCATTTCGTCGAAACCGAGCTCCTTGAAGGTCGGCACGGTCTTGGCCGCTTCAATCCGCTCCGGCGCATTGATGGCGAGCGTCAGCAGCGGACCGTTGGGCTCCATCGCCGGCAGGTAGGCGACCAGACCATCGATCGCCATTGCGATCTGCCCGGCGATCAACTCCTGACGAATCTCCGGTGAGCCACGATAGCCGACCTGAACCAGGTCGAGGCCGAACACCGCCTTCAGATGCTCGCCGAGCATATGCTGGCTGCCGCCGGTGCCGGAGGTGCCGTAGCTGAACTTGCCCGGCCGCGCCTTCACGTAGGCGACGAATTCCGCAAGCGTGCGGACCGGAATGACCTTGGCGTTGATCATGAAGCCTTGCGAGATGGTGTTGACCATCGAGATCGGCTGAAAGTCCGAGACCTTGTAGGCGAGGTCCTTGAACTGGTGCGGCGCAACGGCCAGCGCATTTGCGCCCGAGAATAGCAGCGTGTAGCCGTCATTCTTCGACTGCGCGACATAAGCGGCGCCCAGCGTGGTCGCGGCGCCCGGCTTGTTCTCGATGATCACATTCTGCCCGAGAATGTCCTTCATCTTCATCGCCAATACGCGCGCATGGAGATCGAACTGACCACCCGGCGCGTAGGGGACAATCATGTGGATCGGCTTATCCGGATAAGCGCCCTGCGCTTGAGCCGGAACCGCGGGGAGCACCAGGGCCGCCATCGTGACACAAAGGGAAAGCACGCGGTTCATCGCCACCTCCTGAAGACGCCAGCTTCGGTATCCGGCAACCGACAAATATCATTGTTTTTTGCAATCAACAAGGCGAGCGCGGATTTGTCGCGGTCCGCGTCACGATTTGAATCACGATGCTTGGCGACCGCTCTATTCCTTGACCGGAATCTCTTCGAAGAAGAATCGCTTGGACCGGCCGCCGAATGTAAGATTGTCCTGTGCGACCGCCTGCCCTTCCGGCGTTGCTCCGGCCCGCCGCAATTCGGCTTCATCGTCGTACCAGGTCTCGGAAAACCCATCGAGGCCAAGTTGCAGCGACCGGATCGCCTGCGGATTGGAGACCTCGCCCAGCGCCTGATGCTGGATGTAAAGGCGCGATCCGCCGACCACTTTCTTCGCGAGTGGCGCGTGGATATCGAACCAGTGCTTGAAATATTGCGCCTGGGTCAAAGCGGACTTCCGGTTCAACAGGACCATGCGCTTCAACAGACCGCCATGGTCGCTCTGCTTGACCTCATCTCGTACCACATGGCTTTTCACCACGTGTATCGTCATGGCGGCGGTGATGGTCGGAAGCCCGGAACGCGCGACCGCCTCCGAGGCGAGCCACGCGTCAAATGCCGGTTGATCGGTGAAGGACGCCTTCTCAATCGCGTCGATGCTCACGTCGATGGTCGGCATTCCAGGCAATGGCAGGGGTTCCGACACCACCGGGCATTGAATGTAGCGGGTGCAATGGCTGTCATGGCTGTAAAGCGCATTGTTATTCGCCATCCAGCGCTCGCGAAATGTCTCGCGCGATAGCGTATCGACACGCTTCAGCAGAATGATGAGATCGACCATGGATTTTTTCCCGCAACACGACATCTGACCGGCTGGAGGCCGCATCGATACGATAATTGTCTTTTACAATAAGCGAAAGCGCGCACGCGGCGTCCATGCTCTGTTCGTGGCCCCGCGCTTATTATTTGTGTATCGCAACGGTCTTGACCATCAGGGTGCAGATGCTAGCTTGCCGGCAGAAACCTCTTGTTCGGTCGGACGTCGCCCATCCGACCGCTGGATGCCTTGCTCAGGAGACTCCCGTGCCGACCGATACCCCGTTCCGGACCCGCGAGCTGATGCCGAATTTCGGCGTAGAGGTTCTCGACGCCGACGTGACGCGCGAGACGCCGGAGACAATGGCCGACATCGTCTCGCTGTTTCACCGCCATGGCGCGCTGCTGCTGCGCGGACAAACCATGTCGCCGGCGCAGCAGGTCACGTTCACCAACCTTTTTGGGCCGCCAGCCGACAATCCGCGCAAGGAATATACCGTGCCGGATTATCCCGATGTGTTCGTGATTTCGAACAAGGTCGTCAACGGCAGGAATATCGGCGATCCGGATGCCGGCACCGGCTGGCATTACGACATGTGCTACGACCGCTATCCCGGACTCTGCACCATCTTGCATGCGCTTGAAGTCCCGCCGGAAGGCTCGGATACGCTGCTGTCGGACCTCTGCGCCGTCTATGAGGCGTTCCCCGCCGAACGGCGCCAGGATCTCGAAGACATGGTGATCCATTACAGCTACATCTCGTTGCAGGAGATGAAGGGCAATGTGATCACCGACCTGCATCGCGCGACGCTTCCGGACGTGCTGCATCCGATGATACGGCGCCATCCGATCAATGGCCGGCCGGCATTGCGGCCCTGCTTCGGCGGCACGCGCGGCGTGGTCGGCATGCCGAACCCGCAAGGACAGGAGTTGCTGAAGGAGCTGGTCGCCTACGCCACCGAGGAGCGCTTCATCTACCGCCACAAGTGGCAGGTCGGCGACATCCTGGTGTGGGACAATAATTGCACGCTGCATAAAGGCACGCCGTTCGACAAAACGAAGCATGTGCGGCACGTCCATCGCACCTGGGTGCAGAGCCCGAAAGAGCATTATCTCGATTCGGCCTACGCCTGAGCGATGGTCGCCAGGCGCAACGGACTGCGCATGGCGGCCATCAAATGCCCGCATCGGGACGACGCCGCGGCGCAGCGGGAGCAAACACATGGATGACACCGTCCAGCGCAGTATCGACGATCTGGCTGTCGCCAATCGGATTCTGGCCCGTGAAAACGTGGTCGATGCCTACGGCCATATCAGCGTGCGCCACCCGCTCGACCCGGCGCGGTTCTTTCTCTCGCGGAGTCTCAGTCCCGAGCAGGTCACGGCCGCCGATATCATCGAACACGACGCGGACGGCCAACCGGTCGGCGGCGACAAGCGGACGCTCTACATCGAACGCTTCATCCATGCCGCGATCTATCAGTCCCGGCCCGAGGTCATGTCGGTGGTCCATGCGCATGCCGAGGACGTGCTGGCCTTTACCATCACCGATACGCCGCTTGAGGCCGTCATCCATGACGCCAGCGATATCGACGCGCCGGCGGTGTGGGACATGGATGAGGAGTTCGGCGACAACACGACCTTGCTGGTCAGCAACATGGAGCAAGGGCGTTCGCTGGCGCAGCGAATGGATCAGGCCTCGGTGGTGCTGATGCGCGGCCACGGCTTCGTCGCCGCAGCGAGCCACTTGCAGGTCGCGGTGCGGCTCGCGATCAACCTGCCGCGCAATGCCCGTGTCCTGCAGCGTGCCATGGCGATGGGACGCTACAAGCCGCTCTCGTCGGGTGAACGCGCCGCGCGCCGGACCGGCAACCCCGACAGCCCAACTCGGCGGCGCGCGTGGAATTACTGGGCGGCACGATCCGGCTGCCGCTGCGGCGCGGACGGCGAATACACCGCGCCCGAGGTCACGTCGTTCTGAGCTATTGCGGCTTGATGTTCAGCTTCCGGATGATGCTGCCGAACTTCTGATAATCCGAGTCCATGACCCTCGCGAATTCTTCCGGCGTGGTCGTCAGCGGCGTCGCACCATCGCGGATGACCCGGGTCTGGATATCCTCGGTCTTGTTCGCCTGCACGATCGCCTCATGCAGCTTGTTGACGATCGCGCGCGGCGTACCGGCCGGCGCGAGGATGCCGCCCCAGCTTTCCGAGGTCAGTTGCGGATAGCCAAGCTCCGCGAAGGTTGGGACATCCGGGGCAGCGGCGAGCCGCTCGCGGCTGTTGATGGCGATCGCACGCAGCGGCCCATTCGGCGCCAGCCGCGGCAGATAGGCCACCAGGCCGTCGACGGTGATGCCGATCTGGCCGCCCAGCAGGTCGCGCAGCACTTCCGGCGAACCGCGATAGCCGACCTGCGTGATGTCGATGCCGGTTTCCTCCTTGATCCGCTCGCCGACCAGATGCTGGCCGCCGCCGGTGCCGGAGGTGCCGTAGGTGAACTTGCCGGGCCGGGCTTTCACATAGGCGAGGAATTCCGCGAGGTTCTGCACCGGAATGACGTCGGTATTGATGATGAAGCCCTGGGAGATCGTGCTGACCATCGAGATCGGCTGGAAATCCGCGTTCTTGTAGGCAATGTCCTTGATCTGATGCGGCGCGATCGCGAAAGCCCCAGCGCCTGCGAATAGCAGCGTGTAGCCGTCATTCTTCGACTGGGCGACAGACGTGGTGCCGAGCGTGGTTGCGCCGCCGGGCTTGTTTTCGATGATGATCGACTGCCCGAGCGTCTCCTGCATCTTGATCGCGAGCGCACGCGCGTGAATGTCGAATTGCCCGCCGGGAGAATACGGCACGATCATCCGGATCGGCTTGTCGGGATAGTGGCTCTGGGCAAGCGCCGGCAGCGCCGCGCCGACGACCAGTCCCGCGAGCGCGAGGCGGCTTGCGAACCTTTGCACCATCGTCATTACGGTATCCTCAGCCGACGGCAGCGAGCCACCGCACCATCCCGAACGGATCGAGCTTAGCGTCAGCCGAGAGCCGCGACAAGATCGTTGTCTTTCACAACCGTCACGGAGCACCGCCTGAAATTGCGGCCGCCTGCCATGTCATGCGCCACTCAGGTTTCAAGCGTCAATGACGTTGCGGTTACGAACGCCGATATCGTGCTTCATTCTTCTCAGAAAACCAAAAAAAATGGCCATTCTCTTTCGGAGAATGGCCACAGGCACGCAGGGCTTTCAAGGCAACCAGGTTGCGGTCTTCAATTCTGGATACCGCCGATTTTTGCCATCTCGGCCATCTTCGCGGTGTCGTCGCGAATGAACTTGGCAAAATCTTCCGGTGTGCCGCCGACAGGATCGATGGCCTGTGCGCGCAGGACATTGCCGACTTCGTCCGACTTGAGCGCGTCGTTGACGACGCGCGACAACTTTTCGATGACGTCCGGCGGTGTGCCCGCCGGCGCAACTAGGCCGTACCAAAGCCCCAGCTCGTAGCCCGGCAATCCGGCCTCCGCGATCGTCGGCACATTGGGAGCGACGGACGTGCGCTTCGCCGTGGTGACGCCGATGGCCTTCAACGTACCCTTTTCGAGGTGCGGTATCACCGGCAATGCCGGCGCAAAGGTCAATTGGAACCTGCCCGCCAGCAAATCGACCAGCGCCGGCGCGCTCCCGGTATAAAACACGTGCATGAGCTTGATGCCGGCCATGTTGTTGAGCAGGACGCCGCCCAACCGCGTCATCGCGAAGCCGCCGCTGCCGCCATACATGATCTGATCAGGCTTGGCCTTGGCCAGAGCAATCAGTTCCTTGAGGGCACCTCGAACAATGACGTTTTCGGCGCGTGCTTGACCGCCGTTGCGGACTGATGACCGCGTCCAACACTGATGTGTTGCCGCTGCGCCCGGTTTGTTGGCCCTGATATACTTACTGACGCGCTCAGTTTGTCCGCGCTCATGG